>JBQCJR010000591.1:0-9901 GCA_051952595.1 Kofleriaceae bacterium | reverse complement strand
CATGGCGTTCTCCTTGGCCGTGATCTGCTGCTCGTGGCCTGACTTCGAGCGTTCGTACTTCCGAACCAGCGAGCCCGCGACATCCTTGATCTCGGGTGTCTCGTTTTCGTTGCGCATCCTGTCGAGGGCGGCGGCGAAGCTGTTCATCACTGCGCGCCGGTAGGCGATACACTTGTCGAGATTGTAGATCGAGTCCTCGATGTGCTTCTTGCGAGCAGCGAGTGCATTCTTTGCGGCCTCCAGTACTTTCTCGGTTTCGTAGAGGTCCTTCTCGATCTGTTTGATCTCGTCCTCGTACTTGCGCTTCTCGTCGTCGGTCTTCGCGTTGGACTTGTTGCTCTCCGCGCGGCTCTTCCTGTCCTTGAGATCCGAAATCTGTCGCTCGGTGGCCTCGATGTCACGCTTCGGCCGGCGAGTCTCTTCTTCGCTGCCGCACGAGACGGGGCCTCGTTTGCCATCGCACCACTCATGGACGCTGGGCCCTTCCGAGTTGCACGCGCCGCGCTCTGAGCTGTAGGTGACCGGGATCGTCACGCATCCTTCGTCGTAGCGATCCGCATCTTTGAAGTCCGACAATTTGTCGGCGAACGCGCTCGACGACATCAGCACGACCACAACGGCGAACAACGTCCTTGCTGCTAGCATGAGTTCCTCCAGCTTTCCCTCGCCTGACGCGCCGCTTCGGCCGGCTGACCGGTTTCGGAGGCGGCGAACAACTCGAGCGCATCGACCACCACGGTGCGTTGCGCCTCGTCGAGTGCTTTGACGATCTTGTCGAACCGCAGCTCCGTGCTTCGGTTCAGGACCAGCAGCAGCGTATCGGGGACCGGAGTCTTGGTTCCGTCTTCCACAAGTGACTGCAAGTACACAGGCAGCACTGCCACCAGGTGTTTTGGTTCCAAGAAGCTCAGCACGTCACTGCGCGTTGCGACGTACTCGCGGTCTAGCTCCTGCCACGTCTTCCCATCTACGTGCTTTCGATAGGCGCCTTCATCGAGCCCGCCGGTGAGCGCACCCTTGAAATCGATCCGAGTCGGCGGAAACGCAGCGCGGATCCGAGCGAGAACCTCATCCCGAGTAAGTGGCATGTGTTTCCTCGTGTTCGAGCGTCGGCAAGCCATGGCTGCTCGCTCAAAGTGATGTGCCATATCCCAACGCCCACCGGCTGCAACTTATCGCGCAACATTCAGCCGAGTCCAGAGGCGTGTCCTCGCATCGGAGAGGGGAGCTGGGAGCTGCGTAGGGCCAAGATCGATCCTCGACTACAAGCGCTTGCTTCTGGCAGAACCGACGCGAGCCGCCGAGTCAGGAGCCTGCCCTCCGTGCGGGCGGCGCCAGCTCGCCAGGGCTGCTGGCAACGCCTGTTCGAACATCGACCTTCAGGTGGTGACCTTTGAGTTCCCTCAGCGCGCGACAAAGATCGTCAATGACTCGTTGGTCAACCCAGGCATCCTTCAGGGCAATGACTTCACCGATCCGAATCCGCGCATCTTCGACAGTGTGGAGGTCATCAAGCGGGACCTGGTAGTTGCCGCTCAGGCGATGCGAGGACACGAGCGTTCGCTTGTCGACGCCAGCATCCCCATTCGTGCTTTCGGCTGAGCCGCGGCAACGCGGTTCCAATCGACCTTCCCATGCGTCCCATGATCACCTTGTCGCACGACGAAGCCACCTCATGCACGCCCACTACAGATCCCCGCACTGGTGACCAAGCCATGGGATGGCGAGCAACGCTTCCTGGACGTCTACGACTTCGACGAGGAGCGCCTCGGATCCGTCACGCCGGAACCCCTCCCTTCGGTCACGCCCTCGCGCGTGGGGCGACCGCCGCGACTCGAGCTGTCCTGGGTCGACAGAGCGGCCTCGGCCTGCGCCAACGGCGCAACGGCGCCGCTGGTCGATCTGGTCCGCGCGTCCGCCGAGTCGCTCAGCGACCCGCGCGCTCGGGCGCGGCTGCTGGCCCGCGAGATCGCCATCGCGAATGCGACGCTGGATCTGCTGGTGGCGGGAATGGGAGAGCGCCTCAGCAGCGGCGATGAGGGCCCGGCAATTCGCCTCGACAGGCTCGCGACCGGCGCAGCGAAGTGCTTGGCTCTGCTGACGAGTGCCCAATCGCGCGCCACGGTGCTCGCGGTGACTCACACCGACGTCGTCCATGTCGACGCGACGAAGCGAAGAGCGTGAGGCGATGGTTCCGCTGTCCGCGATGCGCGGCGCGGACGAGCGTGATCGGGGTCTTGGCCTACACGGACGGCGTCGGCTCCCGGAAGTGCTGGCGCTGGCGCAAACGCGCGGTGGACGAGATTGCACCGCACACGCGGAACGTCGTCGCGGCCGTCACCTCTGTGCCCTCGACGGTCCGCGACCGAGAAGGGCCAGTGCGCGCCTGACGGCCTTGGTTACTGCACGCGGGTCGTCCAGCGGAGCGCGCCCGCGGCACGGGGCCACGAAATGGTCGTCAGCCGTCGCCGCTGAACTCGGGGCTCCCAGCTTCGCGGCTGCGATGTGCGCGAGCGCCTCTGTACGAGACCACCGGAACTTGAACCATCGTCGGGGCGCCGCCGTCGAGTCACCTCGACGACGCGGCCCTTCACCAGAAGGTAAGGAGCCTTCTGAACCGCACGCCCATCTTCTCGTGCAGCTTCCTCGACGTGGATGGGATGTCGGTCGGCGTGTACGAGATCCGTTGCGGCGGTCGGCCGTTCTTTTCGCTCTGCGACTCGACGATATCGCTTCGGCGACACGTGGTCGCGTACAGGAACAGCAGCTCGACGGACGACGCATCTCCGACGATGATCCTGGAGTGGCGCGAGAAGACGAGCACCGGCGCCGGTCCCGACCGCGTGGAGGCCACTCTCGTGGTCGAGAACGTTGGTCGGAGCGGCCTCTGGATCGAGACCTGTCGTGGGGCGCCGAGTGGAACGACCGATTCCGGGCGGCGCTGACCAAGGCGAGCGCGGCCTTTCCAGAGGGGTATGACTCCCCGCGCGGAGAAGTGCGGCTCGACGCCGGGCTGGTGCCTCCAGGTGGCAGGTCGGCGGCCGTCGTCTTCACACCGACCAGGACGTACGCCGGCGGCGAGTTTGGCCTCAGCGTGTTCGCCATCGCCATCAGGTCGTTGCAAGTTCGGCGTTGGCGGCGCTCTTGCGCGCCCAGTCGTAGTCCACGACCTTGATTCGAGCGATGTGCCCTCGCCGCGGGCCGCGAGTTCCCTGACCTTGTCGGCGGTGATCATCACGCACGGGAGGCTAAGCCACGCCTTGACGGCTCGGCGGCAGCGGGGACGACGTACGACCAGGCCGCACGGGCGCCCGCACGCCGAGACCAGCGGCGACCACCGCAGCGGCACGACCACCCCGGCCCCAAGAGATCGCCATCCTCGCCGCCCACGGTGTGTGGCGCTCGACCGCCGTCGCAGGTGAGGTGTAGCTTCGAAAGCGTGCAACGCGCTGATTCGCCTCATGTTCACCACGCTCCGCCCTCCGCTGGTCCTGTCGCGCTGGATGCCTGAGCCATGGCGATCAAGAAGTCCGAGCTGTACGCGTCGCTGTGGAGTTCGTGCGACCAACTCCGGGGCGGCATGGACGCCTCCCAGTACAAGGACTACGTCCTGGTGCTCTTGTTCGTGAAGTACGTCTCCGATAAGGCGGCGAGCAACAAGAACTACGACATTGAGATCCCCAAGGGCGGGAGCTTCGCCGACATGGTCGCGCTCAAGGGCGACAAGGAGATCGGCGACAAGATGAACACGATCATCTCCAAGCTCGCCGAGCGAAACGACCTCAAGGGAGTCATCGACGTCGCCGACTGGAACGACGCCGATAAGCTGGGCAAGGGCAAGGACATGGTCGACCGCCTGTCCAACCTTATCGGCATCTTCGACAACCCCGCGCTCGACTTCCGCGGTAACCGCGCCGAAGGCGACGACCTTCTCGGAGATGCCTACGAGTACCTGATGCGCCACTTCGCGACAGAGAGTGGCAAGAGCAAAGGGCAATTCTACACGCCCGCCGAGGTCTCGCGCATCATGGCCAAGGTCATCGGCGTCGGCAGCGCCAAGAATGCCGGCCAGACGATCCACGATCCGACCTGCGGGTCGGGCTCGCTGCTGCTCAAGGCCCACGACGAGGCCAAGAGCTCCACAGGCCTCGACCTGGCGCTCTACGGCCAGGAGATGGACAACCCTACCAAGGCGCTGGCGCGCATGAACCTCATCCTGCACGACTGCCCGACCGGCGAGATCTGGCAGGACAACACTCTCTCCGCGCCACACTTCAAAGATGCCAAGACCGGCGCCCTCAAGACTTTCGACTTCGTCGTCGCCAACCCGCCGTTCTCTACTAAGGCATGGACGAACGGTTTTGATCCGGCGAACGACCAGTATGCCCGCTTCGCCTTCGGTGTGCCGCCGCAGAAGAACGGCGACTACGCCTTCCTGCTTCACATCCTTGCCTGCCTCAAGAGCACCGGAAAGGGCGCGGTGATTCTCCCGCACGGCGTGCTGTTCCGAGGAGGTGCTGAGGCGACGATCCGTCGAGAGGTCGTCAAGCGGGGCTACATCAAGGGCATCATCGGCCTGCCGGCGAACCTCTTCTACGGCACCGGCATCCCCGCCTGCATCCTGGTGCTCGACAAGGAAGGAGCCGCCGCCCGCAAGGGCATCTTCATGATCGACGCCTCTAAGGGCTTCATCAAGGACGGGAACAAGAACCGGCTGCGAGCGCAGGACATCCACAAGATCGTCGATGCGTTCACTCGGCAGCTTGAGATCGCGCGCTACTCGCGCATGGTGCGGCTGGGCGAGATCAGCGACGCCAGGAACGATTTTAACCTGAACCTTCCGCGCTACATCGACTCGAGCGAGCCCGAGGACATCCAGGACATCGACGGCCACCTGCGCGGCGGCATCCCTGATCGCGACCTCGACGCGCTCGAGGCGTACTGGAAGGTCTTCCCGGGCATACGCGCTGCGCTGTTCAAGGCCGGCCGCGCCGGCTACAGCGAGCTCAAGGTCGCGCCCGCCGAGATCAAGACCACTATCTTCGAGCACGACGAGTTTACCGCGTGGAGCCGCCACACCAAGAAGCTCTTTGCCAAGTGGCGAGCGGAGGCCACGCCGCAGCTCGCGGATATCAAGAAGGGCGACAGGCCCAAGGTGCTCATCGACACGCTCGCCGAGTCACTCCTGGCGACTTTCCAGAAGGCCAAGCTGCTCGACGCCTACGACGTCTACCAACGCCTCATGGACTACTGGGCCGACGCGATGCAGGATGACGTCTACCTCATCGCCAGCGAGGGCTGGCGCGAAGCGGCCAAGCCCCGCCAGATCGTAGAGGACAAGGACAAAAAGTCGAAGGACAAGCCCGACTTCGTCGTCAGGCGGCAGAAGTTCAAGGCGGAGCTAGTTCCACCCGCGCTGCTCATCGCTCGACACTTTGCCGACGAGCAGGCGGCGATCGAGACGCTCACGTCGGATGCAGCGACAGCCGCCCAGGAGATGGAAGAGTTGGCCGAAGAGCACGGCAGCGAGGATGGGCTTCTCACTGGCGCTAAGAACGACAAGGACAAGCTCACCAAGGCATCGGTCCTGGCGAGACTGAAGGACATCAAGGACGATACAGAAGCAGGCGACGAGCGGAGCCTTCTCTACGAATACATCGCCCTCCTTGGGAAGGAGGGCGCACTCCACGGAGCCGCCAAGATCAAACAGGATGCTCTCGTCGTCAGGGTCGCAGCCAAGTACGGCCAGTTGACCGACGACGACATCAAGACGCTCGTTGTTGATGACAAGTGGCTGGCCAAGCTGGAGGTCGCTGTGGAAGGCGAGCTTGACCGCGTCTCACAGACGCTCACAGGCCGGGTACGCGAGCTTTCGGAACGCTACGAGACACCGCTGCCGAGGCTCACCGCTGATCTCGCAGTGCTTGCCGCTCGCGTTGACCAACACCTCAAGAAGATGGGTGCGACATGGAGTTGAAGCCAGGATACCGACAGAGTGATCTGGGCGTGCTCCCGAACGAATGGGAGCTGGTGCCGTTCTCCAAGCTTCTCGAGTTCCGTAACGGCATAAATGCGGACAAGGCGGCCTACGGGACGGGCGTGCGGTTCATCAACGTCCTCGAGGTCATCACGCGCTCCCACCTGCGCGCTAGTGACATTCCAGGGCGCATATCGCTGCCGGTACGTACTCTAGCTTCGTACCAAGTGAGGCGAGGGGACGTGCTCTTCAACCGCACTTCTGAGACCCAAGAGGAGGTCGGCCTCGCAGCAGTCTATTCGGATGACGAGGAGGTGGTGTTCGGAGGATTCAACCTCCGTGTCGGGCCAGCGGTCGCGATGCCCAGGAGCGTGAGCCCCGCGAGCGTTCTTGTCACGGCGGATCCCCTGCGGAATCGTCCGGTGTCCACCACAGCTCCCCACGCGAAGGGAACGGGGGGGTGTTCGCAGCTCATCCGCAGTGATGCTCGATGCATGGACGCATCACGCTGACGTCCTTACTACGGCCACCTCAGCACTACGGCCACCTCAGCCCGAAGAACTACAGCGACGCGCTCGCGTTGACTCCCCAGCTTCCCTGGGCTCGCCATGCAGCCTTCACCGACGGAAATCCGGCAGGCAACGCCCCGGAGCGTGTGTCACTGATGTGCCAGAGCCGGTGGAAACCGATGGTTCCCATTGGCGCGCATAGCGTTTCCGCCCTGCTCGTCCATCGACCTCCAACCTCGCGAAAGTCCGCCTCCGTCGAAGATCCGCGAAAATGAGAGTGCCCAGGGTCGGAATTGAACCAACGACACGCGGATTTTCAGTCCGCTGCTCTACCAACTGAGCTACCTGGGCTTGGTTGGGACGCAGAGACTACACATCCGCCCTACCTTTGGCAACACCCCTGCGCGCGTGATCGCGTGGAAATGCGGGGGCTTGGTGGGACGGGGTTCCGGGAAGTGGCACAATGACGCGGCTCATGTCGCGCGATGGCACCGATCCGCTCGCGCTCGAGGCTGCGGAAGCAGCCCTCGAGGATGGGGACGGATCCGAGCTCGTCGGACAGCTCATCGACGGAAGGTACCGCCTCGAGGCGACGCTCGGGCGCGGCGGGATGGGCCTCGTCTATCGCGCGGCGCACGTCGGGCTGCGGCGGCAGGTCGCGGTCAAGATCCTGCACCCGTCGCTGGCGGCGTCGTCGGACGTGCGCAGCCGGTTCGAGCGCGAGGCGCTGGCGGTCGGCAAGATCGACCACCCGAACTGCGTCTCGGTCTACGACGTCGGCCGATTGCCGGACGGCTCGTTGTACCTCGCGATGGAGCTGCTCGACGGCCGCTCGCTCGCCGACGTGCTCGAGCAAGAGGGCCAGCTCGCGCCGGGCCGCGCGCTGCACATCCTCGCGGGCATCCTGCGTGGGCTCTCGCACATCCACGCGGCGGGGCTGATCCACCGCGACATCAAGCCCGAGAACGTGTTCCTGATCCGCCACGGCTCCGACGAGGACTTCGCGAAGATCCTCGACTTCGGGATCGCCAAGCCGATGACCGGCAAGTCGGATCTCGACGACGGCGTCAAGCTGACCCAGGCCGGCATGGCGTTCGGCACCCCGATCTACATGGCGCCGGAGCAGGCGCTCGGCAACCCGATGGACGGGCGCGCCGATCTCTACGCGGCGGCGGTGCTCGCCTACGAGATGCTGTGCGGCCAGCCGCCGTTCTACAGCGACGACAAGCTCGAGGTCATGTCGATGCACACGGCCAAGCCGGTGCCGCCGATGCGCGCGCGCATGATCAAGGGCGGGCGCGGCGTGCCGTCCTCGATCGAGCGGCTGATCCAGCGCGGGCTGACCAAGAAGCCGAGCGAGCGCTACGCGAGCGCCGAGGTCTTCCTGGCCGCGGTCGAGGACGCGCTGGCGACCCCGGACGGCGGGCGCACCGATGTTCAGTTCGAGCGACCGGACACCACGGGATCGCAGCCGCTGATCACCGACGACGGGCAGGTCCGGATCACCGGCACGAGCGACTTCGTCCACGACGACATCCACGACGAGGCGAGCTCGCAGATCGCGAGCGCGATCGACGAGGCGCTGGCGGCACCGGCGCCGGCGCCGGCCCCGCGGCTCGCGACGCCGCCGCGGGGCGCGAAGCGACCGAGCGAGCCACCGCCCCCACGCGGCGGGGTCGGGCTGGGCCTGCCGTACACCGGGCCGGGCGGCGAGCCGATCTTCGGGCTGACGCCGGCGCAGCGGCTGGCCCAGGCGGGGGTCGCGGCGGACGCCTCGCTGTTCGGCACGGATCCCAACGCGAGCCTGGCCCGCGCGCTCGAGCCCGAGCCGCCGCGGCCGGCGACCACGGCGAGCCCGAAGCAACGGCGCTGGGTGCTCTACGCGGCGATCGCCGGGCTCGCGATCGCCGCGGGCGTGGCGATCGCGCTGCTCACGATCCCGGGGGGCTCCGACGACGATCGCCCCGGCGCCGACACCCCCGCCGGCGAAGCGCTCGAGGCGCTCGAGCGCACCGAGCTCGACCGCGCGCTCGCGATCCTCGAGCAGAACAAAGAGGCGATCGCGAGCGACCCGCTGGGCCAGCTGGTGCTCGGGCACGTGCACGCGACCCGCAACGAGTCCGAGCCGGCGCTGGTCGCGTACGCCAAGGCGATGCAGCTGGACAGCTCGCTCGAGTCCAACAAGAAGCTGCGGAGCGCGCTGCGCACGATGGCCGCGCTCGACAAGCAGCCGCTGATCGCGGCGGCGGCGTACGACGTGTGGCTGCGCACCTCCGACGAGGAAGCGCGCACCACCCTGCTGAAGACCGCGGTCAGCGAGAACCTCGCGCGGCGCAAGGCGGTGCGGCCGGTGATCGCGCGGCACGAGCTGCACGCGAAGGTCGACTGGGTGGTGTCGTACGCGCTCGACCTCCAGCAAGAGCCGGACTGCGACGCGCGCCGCGAGGCGGTGGCGCGGCTGCGCTCGCTCGACGATCCTCGCGCGATCCCGGCGCTCCAGCGGGTGATCCCGCGCAAGGGCCAGCGCACCCGGAACGCGTGCCTGCTCGACGATGCGAACGCGGCGATCGCCTACCTGAAGGCGCTGAGCAAGCCGGCGAGCCCGGGCGCGGCGAAGCCGTGATCGAGCTCGACCTGCCCGACGAGCCGAGGTACGTCGAGGCGCACGGCATGGCGCGCGATCCGGCGAGCTGGCACCGCCCGCTCGGGCGTGGGTTCGCGATCGGCAACGACGCGGCCGGCCTGATCGTCTTGCTCGGCGACGTCGGCGACGACGACGCGATCGCGGTCGCACGCGCGCACCCGCGCCACGCGGTGCTGTGTATGACCGAGGCGCTCGGCGAGGCGCTGCGCGGCGCCGGCCGCGGGGTCGAGCGCGCGATCCTGTACGGCCTGCCGGAGCCGGGAGCGCTGCCGGATCTCGAGGGCGCGGCGCGCGCGACCGAGGACACCTCGCTCGCGCACCTCCCCGCCGAGCTCGCGGAGGAGCTCGCGGCACCGCTCGCGCGCGGCGAGCTGTGGGCGGTGTGGGTCGATGGCGAGCCGGTGAGCTTCGCGTACGCGCCGTGGCGCAGCGAGCGCTGGTTCGACGTCTCGGTCGACACCCTGGCCTCGGCGCGCCAGCTCGGGCTGGGGCAGATCGTCGCCAGTGCGATGATCCACGACGAGCGCGCGCGCGGTCGCGAGCCGGTGTGGGGCGCCAACGAGGGGAACGTCGCGTCGCGGCGGCTGGCGGATCGGCTCGGCTTCGCGGCGATCGACGAGCTGTGGGTCGCCGCGCCTGACGTGGCCGCCGCCTAGCGAGACCCGATCGCGCGCCACGGCCGCCGGTCGCCGGAGTGCGCCGTGCGAGATCCGCCGAGCGAGCGCGAGCGCACGAGGCCTCGCGCGAAGTGCGCGAACGCGCGAGCGACTC
>JBQCJR010000590.1:0-3165 GCA_051952595.1 Kofleriaceae bacterium | reverse complement strand
TACCGGCTCGCGACGAAGTTCCCGTTCGCGCTGTTCCGCAAGTCGCGCGACGTCGACGCGCCGCTCGAGGTGCTGGTGTACCCGGCGCGCGTCGAGGTGCCGCGGCCGCCGCCGCGCACGACCAGCCGCGGCGAATCGTCGTCCAACCGGGTCGGCCGGCGCGGCGAGTTCTTCGGGCTGCGCGAGCGGCGCACCGGCGACGATCGGCGCGACGTGCACTGGCGGACCAGCGCGCGCACCGGCCGGCTGGTGGTCCGCGAGTACGAGGACGAGCAGGCGCGCGAGGTGGTGATCGCGGTCGACAACGCGCTGGCCGAGCCGGTCCGCGAGGCGGTGATCGATGGCGTGTTGACCCCGGCGGACGAGGCGCAGGTCTCGGCGGTCGAGCGCGCGATCAGCGTCGCGGCGAGCCTGGCCGCGGCGTACCTCGAGGTCGGCTGGACGGTCGAGGTGTGCGCGCGCGGCACCCGCGTGGCGGCGGGCGCCGGGCGGGCCCACGAGGCGGTGATCCTGCGCGCGCTCGCGATGCTGCCGTACGTGGCCGATGACGTCGCGTTCCCGCCGGTGCCGACGCGGATCGACAGCGTGCTGATCACCGGGCGCGGCGTGGCCGCGGCGAACCGCCCGGCGGCGACCACGGTGATGGACGTATGAGGTTCGCGGTCGCCCACAAGACCTCGAGCTACCTGATGGTCGGCTTCGCGTACCTCGCGATGGTCACCGGCGGCGGGGTCAGCGGGCCGATCGCGCTCGGCGGCGCGCTCGCGCTCGCGGCGTCGTGGTGGTGGGAGCCGCCGCGGATCCGCTACGAGACCTGGTCGTGGGCGTGGGCCACCGCGTCGGTGGTCGCGCTGCTCTACAGCGTGCTCACCGCGATCCTCACCACCGACTTCCTCGGGATCGCGGCGCAGTTCCTGGTCTGGCTGACCGTGGTGAAGGGGTTCAACCGGCGCGCGGCGCGCGACTGGCAGCAGCTGTACCTGCTCGCGTTCCTGATGCTGGTCGCCGGCTCGGTGCTCAACGCGGATCTCACCTATGGCCTGTGCTTCCTCGGGTTCGTGATCTCGTCGACGTGGGCGCTCACGCTGTTCCACCTCCGCCGCGAGATGGAGGACAACCTGCTGGTCAAGCACGCCGCGGATCGCGCGTCGGAGCGGGTCGAGGTCCGGCGGATCCTCGACTCGCGGCGGATCGTGGGCGGGCGGTTCTTCTTCGGCACCGGCGCGCTGTCGTTCGGGGTGTTCGTTGGCGCCGCGGTGGTGTTCCTCGCCCTGCCGCGGGTCGGCGTGGGGTTCTTCCTGAAGAGCCGCGGCGGGCTGACGCTCGCCGGGTTCTCCGATGGCGTGAAGCTCGGCGGCCACGGCGTGATCAAGAGCGATCCCACGGTGGTGATGCGGGTCGAGATCGACGGCGCACACGGCGGCCGCGACCGGCCGCCGATCCACTGGCGCGGCGTCGCGTTCGATCGCTACCGCGACGGCCAGTGGTCGCGCACGCCGGGGTCGCCGTACACCCGGCAGACGCTCGAGCAGGGCCGCGCCCGCGACCGCCGGTTCCTGCTGTGGGCGCACCGCGCCGTGCCGGCGCGCCAGATCGACGAGCTCGCCGCGACCGCGGTCAAGCAGGAGATCTGGCTCGAGCCGCTCGACTCGAACGTGCTGTTCGGCGCGAGCAACCCGCGGATCCTCGAGTACGCACACACCCTGCGCAGCCGCCGCCAGCCCGCCGAGCGCAACGACGAGATCCGGCTCGAGCACGGCAGCACCATCCACTACACCGTGTACTCCGAGCTCGCGCCGCCGCCGGTCGACGAGCTGCGCGCGGCGAGCGGACCGCTGCCGGCCGGGTTCGGCGTCTACACCGAGCTGCCGCCGGAGATCACGCCGGAGACCCGCGCGCTCGCCCGCCAGATCACCGCCGGGCTCACCACCAGCTACGACAAGGCGGTCGCGATCCAGCGCTACCTCGGCGAGCACCTGCGCTACACCCTGGAGCTCGCGGATCCGGGCCGGATCGAGCCGGTCCACCACTTCCTGTTCGACCGCAAGGAAGGCCACTGCGAGTACTTCGCCTCGGCGTTTGCGGTGCTCGCGCGCGCCGCCGATCCGCCGATCCCGGTGCGCCAGGTCAACGGCTTCCTCGGCGGCGAGTGGAACGAGTACCAGGGCTACGTCGCGGTGCGCGCCGGCGACGCGCACTCGTGGGCCGAGGTGTTCTTCCCCGGCGTCGGCGACGGCGGCGCGTGGGTGACGTTCGATCCGACGCCGGCCGGCGGCGACCGGCTCGGCCGCGGCGGCTCGGGCTGGCGCGCCCGGCTCGGCCGGTTCCTCGACACCCTGCGGTTCCAGTGGTCGAAGTGGGTGATCGAATACGACCTGGCCTCGCAGCTCGCGCTGTTCAAGTCGATCGGCCGCGCGCTCGAGGGCGCCGCGGTGGCCGTCAAGCTGGCCCTCGTGGCCGCGGCCGCCTGGGTGGTCGAGCGGTGGTGGGCGTTCGCGCCGCTGCTCGCCGGCGGAGCGTGGCTGTGGCTGCGCCGTCGCCGCCGCCGGCCCGCGCGCGACCGTGGCGAGCCGCGCGCAGCGCCGCGGGGCCGCACGACGATCGGCGAGCTGTTCGACCAGGCCACGCGCTCGCTCGCGCGCGCCGGGATCCAGCGCGAGCGCGGGGTCACGCCACGCGAGCTGGCGGACCAGATGATCGCGCGTGGCGCGCCGGCGGCCGAGCCGATGCGCGAGCTGGTCGAGCTGTACTACGCCGCCGAGTGGGGCGGCCGGCGCGACGCTCCCGCCGAGGCGCGTGCGTTCGAGGTCGCGCGCGAGGTCCGCGCGCAGCTCGAGCGCAGCGGCGATCGCAAGGCGCGACGGCGCTGACGCGGTGACATGCGGCATGTCGCACGCGTGCCAGTTTGGCAGTCGGCACGCTGGCATCGCGGTGAATATTGATGCGGCGATCTCCGCGTGTTATCGACGGATCATCGTCGGAGAAGCCGGCGGCCCTCCCCTTGCAAAGAGCAGCGCCGATGTCGCGATTCGTAGCCGTTTGCGTGGCCGTGATGGCCCTCGGGACCAGCGTCGCGCACGCGGACATGGGGTCGCTCCCCGCCGGGTCGGAGCTCACGTTCCGGCGCCTGTTCATCCACGAGAACGACCGGATCCAGGTCCCCTC
>JBQCJR010000589.1:0-9409 GCA_051952595.1 Kofleriaceae bacterium | reverse complement strand
TGAACGCCGACCGGATCGCGGCCGTCGACATGGGCGGCCGCCGCAACGGCCCGCTGTTCCCCGGATCGCCGTTCTACGTCCTGGACGAGGGCCACATCGATGTCGTCGACGCCGCGTACGAGGACGGCGAGCTCGGGATCTCGATCCACGACGAGACCGTGGTGCCCGACGTCGAGCGCGATCCCGCGCACGTCCTGCTGGTGGTCAAGCCCGCGGCCAAGTGGCAGGTCCCCGACGCGCGCTTCGCGTTCCTCGGCGCGCCAGGCAGCACCGTGTGGCTGTTGCCCGAGGGCCAGCTCGAGGCCGAGGCCGCCGCGATCTTGTGGCCGGGGCTCGCGACCGCGGAGATCGAGCCGGGCACGTTCGTCGACGACCGCGTCGAGATCCGCTTCAAGCACGTGATCTCCGCCGGTGGCTTCAGCCTGTTCGAGAGCCCGCAGGACGAGCAGACCCCTCCGACCGTGCTCGTCGATAGCGACGACGGACTACCCGATACCGTGGCGATGCCGGTCGGGACACACAAGCACGCGAACTGGGCGTTCGAGTCGCCCGGCGTCTACCTCGTGAAGGTCGACGTGCGCGGCCGGCTGGCCGGCGTGGCGGGCAACCCGTGGACGACCTCGTCCACCGCGATCCTGAAGTTCGTGGTCCTGCCCTGAGCAGCACTCGCGATCTGCAACCTCACAATCTTTCGATGGGAGTCACGAGATGAAGTTTTCTCGCGCGATGGTGACGCTGTTCTTCGTGGCCACTGCGTCGGCCGCACACGCCGGTCCGATCACGTCCGGCCACATGGACCTCGATATCGACTACTCCGGCGGCTCGGCCGGCGTGTTGACGATCGACTGGAAGACCTACAATCCGATGTCGGCCGGCACGCCGATCAACGACGATGACTACGCACCGGCCGGCAATCCGGTCTCGGTGCCGCTGGCGAACGCGTACACCGTGCCCAGCTCCAGCAGCTTCGCGTGCCTCGGCACGGCGGGCTCCACGGTGTACCGGCTCAAGCAGGCGCAGGACGCGACCCAGGTGTGGCTCGGCTACAACACGCAGGACGTCGCCGCGTCGACCTTCGTCAACAACAAGGTGAACCTCGAGTTGGTGAGCGTGGTGAGCGCGCCGCCGGGCGGGCGGTTCATCCTGTACTCGACCAACGCCGTCGGGACGCCGACGTACCTGTTCAACAGCACCGCGGGGGCGTGCCAGGTGATGTCGTTCCCGGGCGGGATCTCGACGGGCGTGCACAACCACGGCTGGTGGACGTTCACGGCGCCCGGCACGTACACGCTGCGGTTCCGCGCCAGCGGGACGTTGACCGCGGCGCTCGGTGGTGGGACCCGGACGTCGGCCGACGTCGACCTCACGTTCCAGGTCCCGTAGCGATGCGTGCGTCTCGGCAACGATCGTGGCTCCTGGTGGCCGCCGCGCTCGCCGTGCTCGCCGTGCTCGCCGGCGCGGCAGGCTGCGGCGACAACCTCGGTCCCGCGGGCGACGATGTGCTGGACTGCCCACACGGGTACGTCGAGCAGGGGGAGACCTGCGTCGATCTCGACGAGTGCGCGGCAGACGACCCGTGTGATCCTCGCGCGACCTGCACGAACACCGAAGGGTCGTTCGCGTGCACGTGTCCCGCAGGCTGGACCGGGGACGGCACGGCGTGTGCGCCCGAGCCGTGCACGTACCGGTACACCGAGGGCCACGGCGACATGTACGCGTCGTGGGACGAGAGCGAGGGGCTCAGGCTCGGGCTGCGCAGCGCGCTGGAGCCGGGATCCGGCGAGCTGGTCTACGATCCGTGGAAGGTCTGCATCGTGGTCCCTCGCTCGACCTACGAAGAGATCGTGAGCTGGGGCGGTCGTCCGCCGGGCGCCGGATGGGATCCCATCGGGGTGCCGGCCGGTCAGTCGTTCTGGTACCTCTCGGAGCTCGCGATCGATGGCACCCCGTGGTTCGGCCTCGCCTCGGATCCCAGCGCGGTCGGCGGCGTGCCGGGAGGGGTGTTCGGCCAGACGCTCGCCTTGTCGCTCGAGGTCGACCCGCCAGCGGGCGCGCAGCTCTCGGTGTGGAGCAGCGTCTCCGATCCGGAGGCGCCGCCGTTCGAGATCTCGACGGCGATCGGGCTGTCGACGATGGACATGATCACCGGCTCGCACGCGCACCTCAACTGGGCATTCACCCGCCCCGGCGAGTACTTCGTGCGCGCGGTGGTCAGCGGCACGCTGGTCGCCGGAGGCGAGCGAGCGAGCCCGCCGGCGGTGTATCGGTTCATCGTGGAAGAGTGACGCCTCGCGTGCGCAGCCGCGCGACCCGATACGGCGCACCGTTCGAGCGCTCGGCGCACCAGGGTCGCCAGGGCATCTCAGCGCAGCGGTGGCGGGAAGCTCGGCCCGAGGGTCTCGGTGATGTAGCGGCCATCGGGCTTCATCGACTGCGGATCGTTCACGTACAGCTCGGTGAAGCCGCAGCTGCGGCACATCGTGGCGGTGAGCTTGCCGACGCGCTCGCGCTTCTCTTCTCCGAACCAGCTCTCCCCCACGTGGGTGAGGGCGAGGTACATCTCGCGGAGCGCGGGCGCGTGGTGGCTCGTCTCCGCGACGTGCGCGATGTGGAGGAGTTGGTCGTGGTTGCACTTGGGGCAGCTGCCGGAGCGACGCATCGCGCGACTCTACGCGATGCGCGCCGACCGAAGGCTGCCCCGTTCTGCCGTCGCCATTCCGCGTGTGGTGCCCTACAAGCAGGTCATGAGATCTCTGGTCGCGCTGATGATGTTGATCGGGGTCGGCTGCGACGGCGAGCCGCCCGGGAATGGGGACGTCGTAGGGCCCTACACCGGGCCGATCCAGCGGTACGTGGTCGACGACTTCCGGTTTCCTCTCTCCAACGACGAGGCGCGGCAGCTCGGCGACGATCTCGACCGCGACCACGTGGTCGATAACCAGGCTGGCCACATGATCGTCACCATGGCATCCGTCGGGAACGTCACGCCGTACGTCCGGGACATCCTCGCGGCCGGTGTGGTGGCGTCCTCGGTCGAGATCCAGGCCGACGACTCGACCGACGACCCGAGCGTTGCGGTGCGCTATCTCGGTTCCGATGGAGCGCCGTCGGAGGTCGCCGGCGGGCGGTTCGAGGGCGGCGTGTTCACCTCGAACCGCACCCGCACCACGCTTGTCCCGGGGCGCGCGCGGCTGCATCTGCCGGTGCTGCTGGATACCGATCCGCTGGTCCTCGATCTCGACGGCATGCAGATGTCGCTCGAGCCCGATGGCACGGGCTACCACGCGCGGATCCAAGGCGTGCTGCCGGTCGCGCACGTCCGCCAGGTGGTCGCCCAGGCCCTCCACGACATGATGGCGTCCAATCCGGCCGAGCACGGCACGATGATCGACGTGTTCGACAAGGACGTGAACGGCGTGGTGACGCTCGAGGAGATCACGTCGAGCGACACGTTCCTGTCGCTGCTGGATCCGGATCTCGAGATGTTCGACGCCGATGGGCGGTTCTCGCCGGGGCGGACGCCGGGGGGCCACGACGACGCGCTGTCGATCGGATTCGAGGTCCACCTGTCCCCGTGCGCGTCGGGGCGGTGTGCGACGAGCCCGCCGGTGCACACCTGCTTCGATCGGATCCAGGATGGCGACGAGACCGGCGTCGATTGTGGCGGCTCGTGCCGCGCGTGTGTGCCTCGCTAGCCAGGTCGGCAGGCTACGGGCAGCTCCGGAGCAGCGCCTCGAGCGCGGCGCGGTGCGCGCGCAGATGGCCACGTGCTGCTTCGAGATCTTCGAAGTCGTCGTCGTACTCGTAGTAGCGCATGCGCTCCGGCGAGGTCAGTCGCTCGTCGATCCACGCGATCTGCATGGTGCAGGCTGTCCGGATCGCGGACCACACCTCCTCGAAATCTGGCGGGGGCTCGAGGGGAGCGGCGAGCCGCGAGACCGCCTCTTCGACGTAGGAGTCGTACTGCGGCGACCGGGCGACTGCGCGGAGCACGAGCGAGTGTGGCGCGTCGCGGATCTTCAGCGAGAGCGGGTATTGGAGGCTCTCGAAGAGCTCGACGTCGTGCTCGATCAACGGGACCAGCTCGGTGAACGCCAGCGCGGGCCGCAGGCGCAGCGCGCGCTCCCGGACCGGCCGCGGGGCAGCGGCGAGCACGCGAGCCACGGCGCGCGGCGCTCCGATCGCGAACCAGATCGAGAGCGCGTGCTCGACCTCGGCGGGGCTCGCGCGCTCGAAGAACCGAGCCAGGCCGTGGCCGTCGATCGCGTTCGCCTCGTGAAGCTTCACGGCGGCCTCGACCGCGACGCGCCGCACGCTCTCGTCCTCGTCGTCGAGCGCGTTGACCACGAGGTCGTGGAGCTCGGCGGGATCCGAGGCATCGATCTCCTCGAGCACGGCCGCTCGGACCGCCGCGCGATCCACGAGCCGCTCGGTCACGACGCTCCACGGGACGTGGCCGGACTTCGCGAACCGGAGCACGAGCCGGGTCACGCTCGCTCGAACGTGCTCGTCGGGATCGTGGCGGCTCAGCGCCACCACCAGATCGAGCTCGCCCTGGCCCGCGAGCACCACGGCCAGCGCGCGCCGGACGCCCGGGTCGGGTTCACCCGCGAGCTGCGTGTCGAATGGAGCGGCGAGCATCGCGCGTAGCCCGAGCGCCCAGATCGCATAGATCCGCGAGCGGGCATCCTCGGTCACCAGCAGCGCGCGCAGCGCTGCGTCGCTCATCTCGTGCGTGTCGTCGAAGCTCCGCATGGATCCGCCCCCGCCACACGATGGCACATTCGTCGCGCCGGCGGGCGCGCCCTCGCGCAGCGCTAGAACGCCGGCACGACCGCGCCGCCGAGCTCGCGCTCGATGAACGCGCGGGTCGCGGGGCTGGTCAGGGCGCGCGCGAGCGCCTGGACGCGCGGGTCGTTCCGGAGCGCCGCGCGAACGACGAGCACGTTGGCGTAGCTGGCGCCAGCGCCCTCGCGGACCAGCGCGTCGCGATCCGGGCGCAGCCCGGCCTCCAGCGCGTAGTTGGTGTTGATCACGGCGGCGTCGACGTCGTCGAGCACGCGGGGCAGCTGGGCGGCGTCGAGCTCGCGCAGCTGGATGCCGCGCGGGCTCGCGAGGCCACGCGCGGTCGACGGCGGCGGTCCCGGCGGCAGCGTGATCAGCCCGGCGCCGCCGAGCAGCGCGAGCGCGCGTGCGGTGTTGGTCGGATCGTTGGGGATCGCGATCACCGCGCCGGGCGCGAGCTGGTCGAGCGCCTTGGCGGCGCGCGCGTACAGGGCGAGCGGCTCGACGTGCACGCTGGCGATCGCGACGAGGTCCGCGCCGCGATCGGCGTTGAACTGCGCGAGGTAGGGCTGGTGCTGGAAGAAGTTGGCCTCGAGCGAGCCGTCGACGAGCGCGAGGTTGGGCTGGACGTAGTCGGTCATCTCGACGACGGTGAGCTTGTAGCCCTCGGCGGCCAGCGCGGGCGCGGCCTGCCGCAGGATCGCGGCGTGCGGCGTGGGGCTGGCTCCGACGCGCAGCTCGTGGGGATCGGGCGCGCCGCGGCCGCAGCTCGCGGCGAACGCCAGCGCGGCTCCGGCAACGATGAACGCGATGTGACGCATGATCTCCTCGGGTCAGCGGTGGTCGAGCCGGCGCGCGAGCGCCTCGCCGACCCCCTGGACGAGCTGGACGAGCGCGACGAGCACGACCACGGTCGCGATCATCACGTCGGAGCGGAAGCGGTGATATCCGTAGCGGATCGCGAGGTCTCCGAGCCCGCCGCCGCCGACGGCGCCGGCCATCGCGGAGTAGGACACCAGGCTGATCGCGGTGAGCGTGGCGGCGCGGACCAGCGCCGGTGCGGCCTCGCGCAGGTACGCGTGCCACACCAGCTGGAGCGGCGTGGTGCCCATGCCATCGACCGCCTCGACCACCCCACGCGGCACCTCCTCGAGCGCGGCCTGGACCAGCCGGGCGACGTACGGGATCGCCGCCACGACGAGCGGCACGATCGCGGCGCGGGTCCCGATCGACGTGCCGACCACGGCGCGGGTGAGCGGGATCATCGCGACCATCAGCACGACGAACGGCACGCTGCGGCCGAGGTTGATGACGGCGCCGAGCGCGCGATGGACCAGCGGGCGCGGCCACGGCCCGTGCGACGTGGTCACCGCGAGCGCGACGCCGATCGCGAGGCCAAGCGCACCCGCCAGCGCGGTCGAGATCGCGACCATCGCGAGGGTCTCCTGCGTGGCGGGCCACAGCAGCGCGACCAGCTCGTTCACGCGACCACCTCGCGGTCATCGTGGGATCGCCCAAGCACCTCGGCGACCGTGCCGTCGCCGATCACCCGGCCGGCGGCCAGCTCGGTGACGCGATCGCAGATCCGGTGGACGGCCGAGCGCGCGTGGGTGATCAGGACGACCGTCACGCCGAGCTCGTCGCGCGCGCGCCGCAGCAGATCGAGCACGGCGTTCGCGGTGGCCGGATCGAGCGCCGAGGTCGGCTCGTCGCATAGCAGCACGCGCGGCGCGGTGGACAGCGCGCGCGCGACGGCGATCCGCTGGCGCTCGCCGCCGGACAGCTCGCGCGGGTAGCTGTGCCCGCGGTGGGCGAGCCCGACCCACGACAGCAGCTCGGCCACGCGCGCCTGGATCGCGGGGCGGAGCCGGCCGGCCAGCACGAGCGGCAGCGCGACGTTGTCGGCCGCGGTGCGCGACGCGAGCAGATGGAGCTGCTGGTACACCGTGCCGAGCTCGCGGCGCGCGAGCCGCAGCGCGGGGCCGCGGAGCTGCGCCAGGTCGCGGCCGCCGAGCAGGATGCGCCCGGCGTCGGGGCGCTCGAGCGTCGCGAGGCAGCGCAGCAGGGTCGTCTTGCCCGCGCCGCTCGCGCCGATGATCCCGTGGATCGCGCCCCGCCGGACCTGCAGATCGACGTGGTCGAGCGCGACCTGGGCGGTCCCGCGCGCGCGATAGCGGCGGACAAGGTCGCTGGCTTCGAGCACGAGATCGCTCATTCGCCGAGGTCGATAGCACGCGTCCGTTGTGATTGGCAAGATGTCCGCAATGGCGGACGCGGACCCGGCGGCCTCTTCAGCGCGACGGGACCATCGCGTCGAACAGCCGGCGCGCCTCGAGCTCGCACGGGATCCCGGCGGTGTCGTGGTCGAGCTCGGCTCCGACGGCGACGATCTCGACGTCCCCGCCGAGCGCCTTCATGCGATCGCGGGCGACGACCG
This sequence comes from Kofleriaceae bacterium, assembly GCA_051952595.1. Lineage (GTDB taxonomy): Bacteria > Myxococcota_A > Polyangia > Haliangiales > Haliangiaceae > JABFXX01. The sequence goes on along the minus strand of JBQCJR010000589.1, from coordinate 2,187 downwards.
CGTTCTCGAACACCACGTCGCGATCGGCGCCGCCGTGGCAGAGCCGGACGGGCGCGCGAGGCAGCCAGTCGTACACATCGTTCGCGCGCAGCGCGGCGCGGAAGGGGTGGTCGGCGCGCCGGATCGCGGTCAGGAAGTCGGGCCGTAGCAGCGCCTCGGGCGCGGAGGGCAGCGCGCCGGCGATGTCCGCGAACGCGTGTGTGCGATCGAACAGCGCGGCGACCTGCGCGGAGTCGACGAACGCGGCTTCGGGCGACGGGTAGACGTCGTAGACGGCGTCGTACGCGAGGAGCAGGTAGGCGAGGTACGCGGGCGTCGACGGCGCGGGCGTGGCGAACGCGGCGTCGAACGTGGTGGTCGAGAGATCGTACGGGCCGGCCATCGGCATCGACGCGGTGACCGGCAGCTCCGCAGCGTGCTCGGCCTCGAGCGCGCGATGCAGCGCCATCGTCGCGTGGCCGCCCTGCGAGTAGCCGGCGAGGAACAGCTGGGCGCCGAGCTCGACCCCGGTCTCGCTCGCGTGGCGCTGGGTGGCGCGGATCATGTCGACGGAGGCGGTCGCCTCGGACGCGGCGTGCAGGTAGGGATGCGACCCGGGCGCGGCGCCGAGCCCGAGATAGTCGGCCGCGGCGATCGCGTAGCCGCCGGAGGCGTAGAGCAGCGCGAAGAAGATCGCGGAGGCGTTCTGGCGCGAGGACGGCACGTCCGCGTCGGCACTCACCGTCCCGTGCTGGTACGAGAGCAGCGGTCGTGGGCCGGTCGCGCCGATCGGCACGCACACGAGGCCCGACGCCTCGGCTCTCGCGCCGCGCACGTCGATCGTCTCGTAGATGAGCGCCGTGCACGCCACGTCGAACTGCGGGGCGGGGAGGCCGGGCAACCCGATGCTGTCGCGGATCTGCTCGAGCTGGACGCGCGAGATCGCGGGCTGCGGCTCGGCGCGCAGCACGCGGCCGCGGTCGATTGCCGCGGCGTCCGCGCCGGCATCCGGCGTGGCGTCCTCGGAGGAGCAGGCGGAGGCGAGCCAGAGCAGGGCGACGGAGAGACAGGAGGCGTGGGCGAGGGCGCGAACCATGCGCTCAGGGTGGCGAGGCCGCCCGCGCGGCGCATCGGCCGTGTGTCCGAGGCCCCCTCCGCCTCGAGACCGAGGCGGGGCTCGGTCTGGAGGTGGTGGCGGCGCGTGGGGGCGCGTGCGAGGCTCCAGGGCTCGACCCGCTCATGACGGCCTTTCGGCGCCTGAGACGCAAGCTCGCCGTCGCGTACGCGGTGTCCGCGGTGGCGGCGATCCTGCTCCTCGAGACCGCGGTGCTCTGCGGGATCGGCTGGCACGTCCTGTTCTCGCAGGCGTACGTCGACGACATCGTCGAAGGAGCGGTCGCGACACGCTCGGAGCTCGCGTCGATCGCCGCGCAGCGGGATCTCGATCGCGCGGCGCTGTCGCGGGCCCTCGAGGGGACCTTCCGGAGCTGGGGGCCGGCGGCAGACGAATCGATCCAGGTCACGCTCGAGCTAGGCGCCCGGCGATCCGGCCTGGTCGTGCTGCTCGATGCCTCCGGAGCGCCGCGCGCGACCTTCGCGTGTGGCCGGTCGGGTTGTTCTGGCGCCGCGGCGCCGGCGCCGACGCCCGACGAGTCGGCGCGGATCTCGCAGGCGCTGGGCGGCGCGACCGATCCGGCGGAGGTGGCGCTGCGCCGAGCGGATGGCGGGGTGTCGCTCGCGATTCCGCTCGACGGCCCGGGCGACGCGAAGACCGACCCGAAGACCGGCGCGAGGATCGGCGCGATGTGGACGCGGCTCGATCCTCCGTTCACCGCGGGATCCTGGGCGCGCGCGAGCGTGGTGTTCCTCGCCACGACCGGCGCGCTCGTCGCCGTGCTGGGCGGTGTGGTCGGGCTGATCTTCGGTGCGGTCGTGGCGCGCAGGCTCGCGCGCCGGCTCGATCGGATCGCCGTCGCGGCGGAAGCCTGGGCGCGCGGCGACTTCGACGTGGTCGCGGCGAGCGGCGACCACGATGACGAGCTGCGCGACCTCGCGGAGCGCCTCGATGCGATGGCGGCGGAGCTTCGATCGGCGGTCGCGCTCCGGGGCGCGCTCGCGGCGGCCGAGGAGCGCAGTCGGCTCGCGCGCGATCTACACGATGGCGTGAAGCAACAGCTGTTCGCGACCTCGATGCTGCTCGGTGCGGCG
>JBQCJR010000588.1:0-5666 GCA_051952595.1 Kofleriaceae bacterium | reverse complement strand
AAGCAGCGCGGGGCGTACTGGTGGTGGTACGGGCCGTGGTACGAGCACCAGAACCTACGGGACGAGCGGGTGGAGGCGTTCGCGTCGCTGCTGTGGGAGGGCGTGCACACGTACACGTACGTGGCGCGGGCGACCACGCCGGGGCGGTTCGTGGTGCCGCCGCCCAAGGCCGAGGAGATGTACATGCCCGAGACGTTCGGGCGTGGCGCCTCGGATCGCGTGATCGTCGAGTAGCGACGTAGTAGGGTTCGGCGCGGATGACCGCGCTGATCTTCATCGACGGGAATGCGCTGCGGGTCGCCGAGCTCGCGCAGATCGTGCCGGGCCTCGCGATCGCCGTGGAGCCGCTGCAGACCGGGTTCTCGACCAGCGCGCCCGAGCCCGGCCAGCGCGCGCGCGACAAGGTGCTCGCGCATCCGGTCGCCGCGGCCTGCTTCGCCGAGGCCGTCGACCTCACCACGATGGACGGGCGCAGCCTGCGCCTCGAGCTGGACTCCGAGAACGAGAACCGGTTCTGCAAGTGGTGGCGCGAGACCCCCGCCAAGATGTTGCTCGCGATCGCGGTGCGCCGCACGGCCGGCGCCGCGATCGAGCTGTTCACCGCCGAGTGCGAGGGCCGGATCGCCGACAAGCCGGCGGGGCCGCACCTGCTCGGCTGGGATCGGCTGTTCGTGCCGAACGGCGAGGACGCCACGCTCGCGCAGCTGTCCGAGGCCGGCGAGGTGGTCGAGTTCCGCCGGCTCGCGTACGCCGAGGTCGCGCGCGCGCTCGGCGTTGGCTAGATCAGCGCCGGGCGAGGCAGCGCGCGGTCTGGCGGCGGGCGAGCGCGCTGGTGCCGGGGCGGCGGACCAGCGAGCGGATCCGCTCGACGCCGGCCGCGCCGAGCGCGTCGAGCACCGGCCCCGGCGGATCGATCGCGAGATCGGCGCACAGCGCCCGCGCGGCGTCGAGCGCGACGTCGTCGCTGGTGTCGCGGACGACCGCGGTGGCGAGCGGCGCACGCATCGCGGGCGGCACCGGCATCGGGACCACCGCGACCGCGGCGCGGCGATACGCCGGATCGCGATCCGCGAGCGCCGCGGCGAGGTCCACGCCGATCCCCTCCGGATCGAGCGCCGCCGCGGTGTCGAGCGCGAGCACGCGCAGCTCGATCCAGCGATCCGCGCGCTCCGCGAGGCGCACCCAGGCCGCGCGCCACGCCGCGACGTCCGCGGCGGCCAGGTCGTCCGGCAACTCGCGGGGGCCGTCGTCGAACACGGCGCGCGCGATCGAGCGCGCCGCGCGCGCGGCGGGGATGGCGGTGCGGCGATCCGGCCCCGCGGCGGTTCGGGCCAGCGCGTCGAGCAGCTCGGCGCGCCCGGCGATCTGGGTGGTGGCCGACGGCGCGGCCGCGATCCCGGCCAGTCGGGTCGGGCGGTCCGGAGCGTCGAGCGCGGCCTCGACCACCGCGGGCCCGGCGATCGAGCCCTGGCGCGCCGCTTCATCGAGATCGCCGCGATCGATCGCCGCGCGCATCGCCGCGAGCCCGGCGGTGCCCGCGACGACGAGGTGGAGCCAGCTCACCGGTCGAGCTTCGTCGATCCACACCGCGCGTTCGCGAGGCAGCTCAAAATCGTTGGAGAAAAATTGACAGGGTGATGATGCGTTCAGTACGGTGAGTCCGTTCAGTAGCAGAAACCCGCAGTTCCACCACGAGCACGAGAAAGAGCACCCAATGGCCGACGCGCTCACCCAGCGGCAGCGAGAGATCCTCGAGTTCATCTCGGCTTCGATCGTCGAGCGAGGCTTCCCGCCCACGCTGCGCGAGATCGGCGAGCACTTCAGCATCCGGTCGACGAACGGCGTCAACGACCACCTGAAGGCGCTCGAGAAGAAGGGCCACCTGCGGCGCGAGGACCTGAAGTCCCGTGCGATGCGGCCCGTGCTCCCCGATGGGGGAGAGATCGTCCCACTTCGCCGGTCGCCCAAGGCCACCACCAACGTCGAGGTCGTGTCGCCGAACGGCGCCGCCGCGCGCGACGACGAGATGGCCGAGATCCCGATCCTCGGCCGGGTCGCCGCGGGCCAGCCGATCCTCGCGGTCGAGCAGGCGACCGATACCGTGCGGGTCGACCGGGTCCTGATCGGTGGTCACCGCGAGGTCTTTGGCCTCCGGATCGTCGGGGAATCGATGATCGAGGACGGGATCTTCGACGGCGACTACGTCTTCGTGAAGAAGACTCCGTCAGCGCGCGCCGGAGAGATCGTCGTGGCGATGATCGACGGCGAGGCCACCGTGAAGCGGTACTTCCCCGAGGGCGACACCATCCGGTTCCAGCCCGCGAACTCGAACATGTCGCCGATCATCGTCCGCCGGTCCGAGTTCAAGTCGGTGGACATCATCGGGATCGTCGTTGGGGTCTACCGGAAGCTGTAGGCGGGGCCACGCCCGGCCGCGCGGGCGATGTTCTCCTCCGAAAAACCGGGTCGGTTGGAGGTGTGCCGGCACAGCGTTAGGTCTGGAGATGTCAGACCATTTCCGGACAACCATTCGCTGATTCGTATGTCAGACTGGGCATTCCGGTGGCCCATCGAACGCGCGCATATCGCAAGCGATGGCTACTGCTGCCCGCGATCGGTCTGTCGCTGACGGCTCAGGGCGTTGCGTTCACGGCGTACGTCGTCACGCGCCCGGTTCCGGTCCCTCGACTCACGATCCGGATCGTGGGCGAAGGCGAGGGCCAGGTGCTGGTCACCAAGGCGGGCGAATCCGCTCCGCTGCTCCGCTGCACGAAGGGCCAGTGTAGCGTCGAGGTGCCGGTCGGCACGCAGCTCCGGTTGAGCGCGGTGCTCGGCGAGAACGCCACGTTCGGCGGTTATCACCAGCTCCCGATGCGCACGCCGCGGGAGCTCGTGGGCTACGTCGGCGATCCCCTCGCGAGCTGCAGCGGAGGCAGCGCGGTCGACGCGGCGGCCTCGGGCGACGTGCTCGATTGCGGCTTCGCGATCGCCGCCGATACCGAGATCGCGGTGGAGCTGGGCGTGGTGCCGGAGGAGATCAACGTCGCGATCGCCGACGAGACGCCGCCGATCGACGAGGTGGTCAAGCCGCTGGTCGCGCCGCCGCCGGTCCCGATCGAGGCCGAGAAGCTGGATCCGCCGCTCGAGGTCGCGATCGCCCCGCCGCCCCCGCCACCGAAGGTCCCGCCGCCGGTGGTCCCGCCGCCCCCGCCACCGCCCGAGGAGAAGAAACCGCCTCCGCCTCCGCCGCAGCAGCCGCCGCCGAACATGGTGATGGTCGAGGTGCCGGACAAGAACGTCGTCGACAAGGCTCCCGACGATGCCAAGCAGCTGTCCGACAAGAACCGCGACGTCGCCGAGGAGACCCGCGCCAAGGAGACCAACCTCGACAAGGAGTCCGAGGGCGAGCAGGTCGCGTCGCGCGAGCACGACGACACCACGAGCCCCCAGATTGGCGGCCCGGACGACAAGATCCGCCAGCTCGAGGAGACCGAGGCGACCACGAGCGACCGGACCAAGGAGTCCGACCACTCCGGCAAGAGCGACGAGTCCAAGGGCGCGATCGTGGGCGAGGGCGGGGACAACGGCTCGGAGAGCTCCGGCAACAAGGCGCCGGGCATGCTTGCGATGCGTGGGATCGAGGGCCGCGGCGCGCTGAGCGAGCAGGGCACGGATGGCAAGAAGTCCGGCAAGCGCGGCGCGCCCGGGCTCAACACGCCGATGTCGTTCGACGACTACGAGCGGATCATGGGCAAGGACAAGGTCGACGAGGAGCGCCAGATCGCCGCGCGCAAGATGTCGAGCCAGAAGGGGCGCTGGGAGCGCAAGCTCGCGGCGGTCAAGAGCTCGCTCGAGAACTTCGTCCCCGATGTCCGCCCCGGCAACCAGACCGCGCTCAAGACGCGCGCGCATCCGTTCGCGCTGTACATCGCGCGGATGCACCGCCGGATCCACGAGCTGTGGGGCTTCGGCTTCCTCGAGGATCTCGACAACAAGCCGGCCGACTACCCGCTGAACAACCCCGATCTGTGGACGAACCTCGAGGTCGCGGTGAACCCCGACGGCTCGGTCCACAAGGTCACGATCGCGAAGACCTCGGGCAGGACCGAGTTCGATGTCGCGGCGGTCGACACCGTGCTGTCCGCGGCGCCGTACGATCCGACGCCGGAGGCGATCCGCTCGGTCAACGGGAAGATCTATCTGCGGTGGGCGTTCTACCGGAACTGGCGCCAGTGCGGCACGTTCAACGTCGAGCCGTACATCCTCACCGACGTCCCCGACGACGGTGGCCAGGGCCTCGACGACGGCGAGCTGGTGCGCAACACCGCCAAGCTGCCCGGCAAGAAGCGCGTCGCGAGCAACGACGCACCGGTCACCCCCGACGACGGTCGCGCGAACCAGCCGGTCTCGCCGGCGTCTTCGGTCACCGACAAGCAGGCGCTGTTCGCGGCCAACCTGTGGGTGTCCGCGTTCGCGACCGCGCAGATCGACAAGCTCGTGAAGTACTCGACCGTGCCGTTCTATGCGGCTGGCAAGGTGGCCGCGCAGACGACGGCGGACCTCAAGGAGATGTACAGCGGGCTCATCGTCGAGTCCGGTCCGATGAAGGACTGGAAGCTGCTGACGGCGAGTGAATACGCGAGTGGCAGTAACGCACTGCCCGAAGGCAATCTGATCCTTCAGGTCCGCACTGCGAAAGAGTCATTCGCGGTCGTGCTGACCCGCACCAAGTCCGGCGACTACCGCGCCACGCAACTCGCGCGCTGAACATCCCCCCGGGGTCCGCCGCCCTCTGCGAGCCACCTGGCCCGCCTCCCGACCCCTCAACGTTGCTAAGTGACGACTGTGAGGACCTTCGCGGCGAACAGGCCCTTAGGGCCCTGCTGCTCTTCGTACTCCACGTTCTGCCCCTGGTTCAGGGTGCGGAACCCCTCCCCCGAGATCGACGAGTAGTGCACGAACACGTCCTTGCCATCGTCTGCCCGGCTGATGAAGCCGTAGCCCTTGGCATCGTTGAACCACTTCACGGTACCGAGCGCCATGTACTGCCTCCCACGATCCGTCCAATGTTTGGTGACCACCACCGGCAGCCACGAACCCGTTTGAACCACTCGGCGGCCCCTCCTCTCAACACAATTCTCCCGAAATCCGACCGCGATGTGGAAATCTTCATCGGCAGCGAAACATCGAGAACAACTCAGGTAATGAGGGCCACGGGAGGCTGTCTGCTAGCGAAATCTTTATCCAGATCGCGGGGCGAGATGGCGCGTTACGAGAGGATCCCTCGAATGCGCGCGTCCCTCGTACTCGTGAGTGTGCTGTCGTTTCCCGGCTGTGGCGCGAAGGCGTCCGAGCCCGCCGTCCACACCGCCGGTCACACCGCGGTCCGGCCTCCCATCGCGGCGCCGGCTCCCGCGACGCCGCCGGCACCACGGTCCGCGCCGTCGGTCGCGGCGCCGCACGGCGCGACGATCACCGCGCTGGCGATCAGCGCCGATGGCTCCGCCGCGGTGAGCGCGGACGATCTCGGCGGCGCGCGGCTGTGGCCTGCGCTGGATGGCAGCGCCGAGCCGCGCGTGGTCGCCCTGCCGCACACCGGCGCGCTGGCCATCGGCGCGCATCCACGCGGCTTCGCGATCGCGGCGATCGACGATGCCGGCGGGCTG
>JBQCJR010000587.1:0-12103 GCA_051952595.1 Kofleriaceae bacterium | reverse complement strand
GCCCGCGCCCGGCGACGAGGGCCCGCAGGTCGACGAGTCGCCCGCGGTGCTCGCCGCGCTCGACAGCGCGCTCGCCCAGCTCGACCAGATGCGGGTGACCGAGGGTCAGGCGCTCGCCGCCGAGCTGCGTGGCCGGTTCGGCGAGCTCGGCGCGCTGCGCACCGCGATCGCCGCGATCGTGGCGACCGTGCCGCAGCAGCTGTCGCGCCGGCTGCACGACCGGGTGCGCCGGCTGCTCGACGACGCCGAGGTCGATCCGGCGCGGCTGGCCCAGGAGATCGCGCTGCTCGCGGACCGCGCCGACGTGACCGAGGAGCTGGTCCGCCTGGCGTCGCACCTCGACCAGGCGCGCGCGCTGCTCGAGGCGCCCGGCGCGGTCGGCCGCCGGCTCGACTTCCTGGTCCAGGAGATCGGCCGCGAGCTGAACACGATCGGCAGCAAGTCCACGGTCGCCGAGCTCGGGGCCTCGGTCGTCGACGCAAAGGCCGTGCTCGAAAAGGTCCGAGAGCAGGTGCAGAACGTCGAATGAGCCGGCGATCTGCCTCGATCTGCGCCGGGGCCAGCGGACGCTGTGGGCGTTTGTGTTAATGATGCCGTCGTGAGCGACGCCGCCCACCGAGGAATTCTCGCGATCGTCTCGTCTCCGTCGGGGGCCGGCAAGACGACCCTGACTCGCCGGCTGCTCGCGGAGTTCAGCCCGGGCCTCGAGTTCTCCGTGTCCCACACCACCCGACCCCAGCGCGCCGGCGAGGTCGAGGGTCGCGACTACCACTTCGTCTCGACCCACGAGTTCCAGCGCATGATCGAGCGCGGCGAGTTCGCCGAGTACGCGGACGTGCACAAGAACCGCTACGGCACCGCGCGGGCGCCCGTCGAGGCCGCGCTCGCCGGCGGCAACGACATGATCTTCGATGTCGACTGGCAGGGCGGGGCGGCGCTGTCGGATCGCTGGCCGGACGACTCGCTGAAGATCTTCATCCTGCCGCCGAACCTCGAGACGCTCGAGCAGCGGCTGCGCCAGCGCGCGACCGACGCTCCCGGCGTGATCGACGCGCGGCTCGCCAAGGCGATCGAGGAGCTCGGCCACTTCCCCGAGTACCAGCACCTCGTGATCAACGACGATATCGATCGCGCGTACGACGTGCTGCGCGCGATCTATCTCACGCGGAAGTACGGCACCACCGACCGCGCCGACGTGCCGTATCCGCTCGCCGAGCTCGCGCGCCAGGTCGAGGTCAACGCCGCCTCGGGCGCTGACGCTCACGCGCTCCGGTTGGCCGGGCGCATCTGAGACATCGACGCCGCGCGTCCTGTCGCACCAAATCGAACGATTGACGCCGATCTGGCGTTGCGCCACGCTGGCTACATGAGGGGCTCCCGCGGATTGTTGCTGGCGGCGTTGGTGGTCGTGGTCGGCGCGATAACCGGTTGTCACCGCACGTTTCGAGGCACCGCGGTCCAGCCCAACCCGCTGGCCAAGCCCACCGAGACGCTGCGGCAGTCCGAGAAGATCACGATCGTCACCGGCGACATGGAGCTCGACACGCCGGCGCCGCCCGCGGCGAGTCAGCGCGCGGCGATCGTCCGCAACAACAAGTACCCGCTCTACAACCAGGCGAGCTTCACGATCGTCTCGCGCGATCGTCTGCGCTTCCACGTCCAGGTCGACCACAAGTGGCAGGAGTGGGCGGACCTCAACACGTGGGACGTTCACCTCGAGGACGACACCGGGCGCAGCTGGCGGCCCGAATCGATCGAGCACGCCAAGATCAAGATGATGACCACGATGTGGGACCGCGAGCAGCGCACCGCGGTGCGCAACCGGTTCGGCGATATCGTCGCGCTCAACGACGACGGGTGGCGCAACCGCCAGACCCTCGGATCGCTCTCGGTGTTCCGCGGGAAGGCCGACTTCGTGTTCTACCAGCGCGACCTGTTCCACGCGAACGTCCGTCGGCTGAAGCTCGTGGTGAAGCGGCCTGGCGAGTCCTTCGTGTTCACCTGGAACTTCGAGGACGGCGTCGCCTCTGACTAGCCCGGGGCAAACCGCCCCGCCCGAAAGGCCAGGGCGCCCGCGGGCGAGCACCCCCGTGGCGTTGGGTCGCGTTGGCACGCGTGGTACCCTGGAAGGGGTCTCGCGCCAAGATGCATCAGCTCGATCAGATCATCTCCGATCTCGCCGGTTACTACCCCAACGCTGATCTGCCGCTGGTTCGCCGGGCGTACCAGTTCGCCGCCCAGGCGCACGACGGTCAGACCCGAAAGTCGGGCGACCCGTACGTCACGCATCCGCTCGCCGTCGCGCAGATCATCTCCGAGCTCAAGCTCGACGTCGCTTCGGTCTGCGCCGGCCTCCTGCACGATTGCGTCGAGGACACCAGCGCCACCGTCGAGCAGCTCGGCGATCTGTTCGGCAAGGAGATCGCGTTCCTGGTCGACGGCGTGACCAAGCTCGGCAAGCTGCCGTACTCCACGCGCGAGGAGCAGCAGGCCGAGAACTTCCGCAAGATGTTGCTCGCGATGGCGCGCGACATCCGCGTGATCCTCGTGAAGCTGTGCGACCGGCTCGACAACATGCGGTCGCTGCACCACCTGCCGCCGGAGAAGCAGGAGCGGATCGCGGCCGAGACGATGCAGATCTACGCGCCGCTCGCCAACCGGCTCGGCATCCAGTGGGTGAAGGTCGAGCTCGAGGACCTCGCGTTCAAGTACTCGCATCCGGGCGAGTACGAACAGCTCGCAGCCGACGTCTCGAAGACCCGCGCCGAGCGGCTCGAGTACATCCACCACGTCGAGAAGCTCATCCAGAAGGAGATGACCGACAACGGCGTGCCCTGCGAGGTGATGGGCCGCGCCAAGCACCTGTGGTCGATCTACCAGAAGATGAAGCGGACCCAGCGGCCGTTCGAGGAGATCCACGACGCGATCGGGTTCCGCGTCATCACCGACACGCAGATGCACTGTTACCAGGCGCTCGGCGTCGCGCACCAGACGTGGACGCCGATCCCCGGGCGGTTCAAGGACTACATCGCGCTGCCCAAGCCGAACCTCTACCAGTCGCTGCACACCGCGGTGATCGGGCCGCGCGGCGAGCGGATCGAGATCCAGATCCGCACGCGCGACATGAACCTGGTCGCCGAGCACGGCATCGCCGCGCACTGGAAGTACAAGGAGGGCGCGAGCCCCGCGGTCACGATCAACGACGAGAAGAAGTTCGCCTGGCTGCGCCAGCTGATGGAGAGCCAGAAGGAGCTCAACGATCCGACCGAGTTCCTCGAGTCGGTGAAGATCGACCTGTTCGGCGACGAGGTCTACGTGTTCACGCCGGGCGGCGACGTGAAGGCGCTGCCCAAGGGCAGCTGTCCGATCGACTTCGCGTACTCGGTGCACTCGTCGATCGGCGACCACTGCTCGGGCGCGCGGGTCAACGGCATGATCGTCCCGCTGCGCTACCAGCTGCGCAACGGCGACACGATCGAGATCATCACCAGCCCGAGCCAGAAGCCGAACAAGGACTGGCTCAAGCTGGTCAAGACCGCGCGCGCGCGCACCAAGATCCGCTACCTGCTGCGCCAGGAGCAGCGCGACAAGGCGGTGGTGCTCGGCACCGACCTGATCGACAAGGCGCTGCGCAAGCACAACACCACGCTTCAGCGCGCCGAGAAGCAGCTCCAGGTCGCGGCGCGCGAGCTGCGCTGCGTGACCGTGGACGAGCTGATCATCCAGGTCGGCTACGGCAAGGTCACCGCGCAGCAGGTGCTCGAGAAGGCGCTGCCCGAGCTGGCCAAGCGCGCCGACGAGCCCGACAAGAAGACCGAGAGCATGCTGAAGACGCTGCTCCGCAAGGTCACGCGGCGCACGTCATCGTCGGGCATCAAGGTCGCCGGCGAGGAGGACATCCTCGTCCGGTTCGCCAAGTGCTGTAGCCCGCTGCCCGGCGATCCGATCGTCGGGTTCATCACCCGCGGGCGCGGTGTCACGGTGCACCGCCGCGATTGCGACAAGGGGCTCGACCTCGACCCCGAGCGCCGGATCGACGTCGAGTGGGACGCCAACGGCAAGTCGCAGCACGAGGTGGCGATCCAGATCCTGTGCGCCGACAAGCCGGGCCTGCTCGCGCACATCTCGCAGTCGTTCACGGATCAGGGCGTGAACATCAGCCAGGCCCACTGTCGCGCGACCGAGGACGGCCGCGCGGTGAACACGTTCCACGCCTCGGTGCGCGACCTCGATCAACTGAAGACGGTGATCCGGTCGCTGTCGCGGATCAAGGGCGTGTTCAGCGTCGACCGCGTATCGGCCGACGCGAGCTAGCGCCGGGCGGTCGCCATCGATCGCCCGGGCTCTTTATTGTTCCCCGGGCTCCTCCCGGGATCGGCGCTCAGCGCTTGGGCGCGGGCTGGCCGGGCTCGCCGAAGCCGGCGAACAGCTCGGTGGCCGACGCGGTCGACTTCTTGGCGAGGCGGTTCTTGCGGCGGCGACCCGCCTTCTCGTGCTTGTTCTTGCGCTTGACGCGGGTAGCGGCGGTACGGGAAGCCATGGCGAATCCTCAGATCCTTGCGAGTTGGACGCCGGGTTCTAGCGTTCGATGGTGAGGGTTGTCAATCGACCCTCGGTGTCGACGAGGTGCGCATTTCACTGGGACGAGCCGTTGTGGCCGTGCTGGATTGCCTTTCCCCTCGGATGTCCATACGATTCGCATACCTACGCGAACCTAGAGGGAACGAGGGATGAAGCTCTGCCCCAAGTGCCAGAAGCAGTTCAGCGACGACGCGAACTTTTGTCCGGTCGACGCTGCGCGTCTCGTCCCGGCCGAGGGTGGGACGGGCGACGGTGTTCCGTCCTCCCTGTCTGCGAAGTACCAGCTCGGCGCCTCCCTCGGGGGGAGCCGGACCGGCACGGTCTACCGGGCGAACGACAAGCAATCCGGCGCACCCGTCGCGGTGAAGATCATCGCTCGATCGGTGGTCGCGCTGCCCGGCGTCGCGCAGCGGCTCGAACGCGAGCTCAAGCAGCTCGAGCGGGTACACAGCGCGGGGGTCGCGAAGGTCCTCGGCTCCGGAAAACACGAGGAAGACACCTGGGTCGCCTACGAGCTGCTCGAGGGCGCGCAGACCCTCGCCGAGGCGATCTCGGCGCGCGGGCCGATCCCGCTCGACCAGGCGGCGCACCTGATCGAGGTGGTCGGTGAGGCGTTGATCGAGGCGGCGCAGGTCGGCGTGGTCCACCGCGACCTCGCGCCGAAGAACGTGCTGTTCGCGGGCGACGAGATCAAGCTGATCAACTTCTCGCTGCCGGTGCCGACCTCGGATCGCGTACCCGGCGTGCCGGAGTTCGTCGCGCCCGAGCAGGTCGAGGGCAAGCCGGTCGACCAGCGCTCCAACCTGTACAGCCTCGGCGCGCTCTACTACTACGTGCTGACCGGCCAGACCGTGCACGGCGGCTCTCCCGACGAGGTCCACCGCGCCCACGTCAACGGGATGATCCGCACGCCGTCTTCGCTCGCGCCGGTGCCCGGCCCGGTCGAGGCGGTGATCATGCGCGCGCTCGATCGCAGCCCCACCAAGCGGTTCCTGACCGTGCGCCAGTTCGTCGACGAGGTCGGCCGCGTGGCGCGCGGTGAGGCCGATCCACGCTCGACCCTGCCGATGGGCAAGGTCGGGCGGCCCAAGGCCGAGCTGGTGCAGACCCTGCTCGGGATGCGCTCGGGCCCCGCCGGGGTCCCGGTGATCTCGCCGCCCGTGGGCTCCGGTCCCTCGGCGCCGACGCTCGGCGGCGTGCCCGCGCTCGCGGTCTCGCCGGGGAGCGTGCCGACCACGATGGCCGGCGTCGCGTCCGCGCCGATCGCGACCGGCGCCCCCGCGTCCGCGCCGATCGCGTCGCCGGTCGATGCGGCCGCTGCCCCCGGCTCGGTCGGCACGCCGACGCCGCCGCTCCAGGCCCCGTCGATGGCCGCGCCGGTCGCGGTCGCCGCGCCGTCTCCGATCGCCGCCGCGGCGTCCGAGCCCACGTCGCTGCCGCCACCCGAGCGCTCGCCGTGGGCGCCGCCCTCCACCGTGCCGCCGGCCGCCGAGGTCGCACCGCCGGTGGTCGCCGCCGCGCCCGCACCCGCCGCACCCGTGGTCGCGCCGCCTGTGGTCGCGCCGCCCGTGGTCGCGCCTCCGGTGGTCGCCGCGCCGGTCGTGGCGCCGCCGCAGGTCGCCAACGCGCCCTCCGGCAAGAAGGGCAAGTCCGGCGGCGGCGACGACAGCAAGGGCAAGTTCCGCGAGACGATGTGGTTCAAGAAGGGCGATCTCGACGCCCAGGCCGCCGCGGACGCCGCCGAGGAGCGCGCCAAGACCGGCCGCGACGCGGCCACCGACAAGGCCGACACGCTCCCGATCGACGAGCGCTACAAGGACGACGGCTCGATCTCGCGCGGCGACAAGGAGAAGTACAGCCTGCGCACCGGCGGCACCCAGATGATGTCCGCGATGAAGGATCCGGGCGCTAGCGTCAGCTCGTCGCGCGTCTCCGAGGACGCGCTGATCGGTGAGATGAAGCGCGGGCGCGGCAAGGTGCTGGTCGCGATCGGCCTCGGCGTGGCGGTGCTGGTCGCGCTGATCCTCGTGCTGGCTCGCTAGCTCGCGCGCGAGCGCGCGGCGCGCGTTCAGCGGGGCGCGACGAATCGAGCGCGCGGCGCTTGGCTCAGCGGGGCACGACGATCGCGCGCATCGCGTCGTCGTGGCCCTCGGCGGGCGCGCCCGCCGGCGCGGCGATCGTTCCGCCGGCGAGGTCGATCTCGCCCTTCACGCACATCGCGGCCGCCTCGACGATCAGGTCGGGGTGCGCACCGGCGACGCCGATCGTGGTGACCTCGCGCGCGATCAGCTCGCCGGGCAGCGGCGGGGAGGGCGCGAGCACGGTCAGGGTCGCGCGGGGGCCGGCGAGCGCGGCGGCGCGCGGCACGGCGTCCGGCGTCGTGGCGAGCACGCGCCACGGCCGCGCTCCGATCCCCTGGGCGGCGATCGCGGCAGTCACCGCCTCGCGGGCCTCGGCGTCGCTCGCGCCGGGCGCGACGCGCACGACCACCGCGCCGCGGGCGAGCAGCCAGTCGCACCACGCGGTGGCCGCCGGATCGGCGACCACGGTGGGTGTCAGGCCCTTGGCGCGCAGGATCTCGACCAGGAACCGCGCCACCGCCGAGCCCCCGACGATCACCGCCGGATCGCGCGGCGCGAGGCCGGTGCGCGCGTAGAGCGTGTATGCGAGCGCGACGTCGCCCGCGACCGCGGCGCCGGCCGGCACCGGGACGTCGAGCCCGTCGTCGAGCGCGACCACCCAGCGGGCGGCCGCACGCAGCCGCGCGCCGATCGGGGTGGTGCGCCGGCGGAGCAGCGGGCACACCGCGGCGCCGCCGCTCCGGCACACATCGCACTCGCCGCACGGCTCGATCGCGCCGACCAGCACGCGGCGGCCGCGCAGCGCGGCGGCGCGCTCGCCGGCATCGATCACCCGGCCGAGCGCCGCGGCGCCCTGGACGGCCTCGACCGCGAGCTCGATCTCGTCTTCTCCGAGCGGGCCACTCGGGCCGCGCTCGTCCGCGCCGTCGCTCACCACTCTTCGGGGCGGCCGCGGCGCGCCGGCAGCGCTTCGTTCATCGTCTCGCTCTCGCCTTCGGCCACGCGCGCGGGCGCGACGCCGATCGCGGTCGACTCGCCGTCGCCGTGCTGGTTGCCGAACGCCATCGCGAAGTCGTTGCCTTCGCCGTCGTACTGGGCCTCCTCGATCAGCGAGGCGTCATCGACGTCGAGCGATTCCTCGCCGACCGGCTCGACGGCGGCGAGCGGCGGCGGGGTGGCGACGCTGCCGAGGAAGCCGCCGGCGCGGCCCCCGGGCGGCGCCGTGCGCGGCGCGGCGATCGGCGCCGAGATCGGCGCCGGTGCCGGTGCAGCGACCGGCGCCGACGCGCCGGACATCAGAGTGACCGGAAGTCCCTGGCGCGCGCGCCAGCTGGCGAGCGCGGCCACGAGGTCGTCGTACGGGATCATGTCCCGAGCGTATCACCGACGCTCGCGCCGCGTCGCCAAGGCGCGCGATCTTCGCGGCAGTGCTAGGTTGGCGCGATGTCGATCCGTCTGCACAGCTCGCCGGTGATTCCGCGCGAGGGGTTCGTCCATGGCTTCCCCGAGCGGTCCGGCGGGGTCTCTCAGGGCCTGCGCAGCTCGCTCAACCTCGGCGTCCGGTGGGGCGACGATCAGGACCACGTCGCGACCAACCGCCGGCTGCTCGCCGAGCACGCCGGCTACGATCCGGAGCAGCTCCAGGTCACCCGCCACGTCCACGGCACCAACGTGTGGACGGTCGGCGAGCCGCTCGCCGAGGGCGCCGAGTTCGACGGGCTGGTGTGTGACCAGGTCGGGCCGGTGCTCGGCGCGTTCGCCGCCGATTGCATCCCGATCCTGTTCGCGGATCCGGTCGCCCGGGTGTGCGGCGCGGCGCACGCCGGCTGGCGCGGCACGGTCGCCGGCGTGGCGCGCAACGTGATCGACAAGATGCAGGCGCTCGGCGCCCGCCCCGAGCACGTGCGGGTCGCGCTCGGCCCGTCGATCGGCGCGTGCTGCTTCGAGGTCGGCCCGGAGGTGGTGGCCGAATTCCGCGCCGCGCTCGGCGAGCTGCCCGGCCTGGTGGTCGCCGGTCCGCGCAAGGAGCACCTCGATCTGCGGGTCGCGAGCCGGGCGTTCCTCGAGCGCGCCGGCGTCCGCCCCGAGCACATCGACGACCGGCCGCCGTGCACGCGCTGCGAGCCCGACCGGTTCTTCAGCTACCGCCGCGACGGCAAGGACGGCGGCGTGCACATGGCGTTCATCGGCCTGGTGTGATCGCGGGTCACTGGCAGCTGCCGGCGGTCCACTGGGTGTAGAACGCGCCGTGCACGTCGTCGTACGCCTCGGTGGCGTCGACGCACTGACCGGCCGCCGCGGCGACGCCGTAGCTCGCCGGATCGGTGTGGATCGCGAGCTCGCCGGTCAGCACCTGGATCCGATCGCCGCCGACCCGCACGCTGCCGTCGACGAGCACGCGGGTGATGTCGTAGACCGGCGGCACGCGGACGAGCACGTCGCGATCGATCGTGGTGCGCAGGTCGAACACCGGCGCGACCTCGATCCGATCCGTGCCGCTCGCCGGGTCGTGGGTGATCGTGGCGCCCACCGCGCGGCCGTCGGCGGGGTTGAGATCGATCGCGATCGCCGGCACGCCACCCACCGTCAGCACGGTCGACCGGGCGCCGAGCCCGAGGTGGGTCAGCATCATCGGGCGGTCGGCGCCGAACATCGCGACCGCGGTGAGCCCCGGCAGGTCGAGGCCGTGCGCGCCGCGCTCGGAAGGCACGTTCGCGGTGGTCGCGCCGACGCCGAGCGTCAGGCTGCCGGTCCGCGCGTGGCCATCGAGCGCCAGCGACGCGAGGTCGGCCTTGTCCGACGTGAACCGGAACGCCTCGGGCCCGTCGAGCGCGACGCCCTGCTCGGCGACCGCGATCGACAGCGCGCGATCGATCGTCAGCGCCGCGCGCAGCTGCGCCGGGCCGAGGATCGTCAGCGAGCCGGTGAGCTGGCCCGACAGCGCGGCGTTCGGCAGGTCCGCGCCGAGGATCCCGGCGAGCGCCACGGCGGCGCGCGACGCGTCGTCGAGATCGACGGTCAGCGACAACCCGTCGTGGGTCAGCCCGATCGAGAGCGGCTCGTCGTGCGCGGCGCCGAGCTGGAGGGCGAACCGCAGCGCGCCGTCATCGGCGGCGACCCGGATCCGCAGCTGCGCCGCCTCGAGCTGGCGCGTGCACTCGGGATCGACCGACTCGGTGGGCTCGCCGGTCTGCGGATCGAACGCGACCTGCTTGCACACCAGGTCCGGCGGCACGACGAAGATCCCGTCGCCGCGGTGGTTCTTGTCGGTGAACACGGCGTCGGTGAGCACGGCGATCTGGGCGTCCGGATCGTAGGGCTCGTCGGCGGGCGGCGCGGCGCGTAGCGCGCCGAGGGCGATCCGCGCCCGCGCGGCGATCTCGCCATCGCTCTGGCCGAGGAACCGCTCGATCACGCCGAGCGCGGCGGCGCCGGGCATCGCGGTGGTCGCGCCGTCGAGCGCGGCGTGGCTCTCGACGAGGACGTGGCGGAGATCGCTCGAGATCCGCGCCCGGATCTCCGCCGGGGTCGGCGCCTCGTCGCCACACGCGGCGAGGCCCACGGCGGACACCACGGACATCACGAAGAAGGAAGGCTTGTGCATGATCGCCCTGACCCTCCAACCGACGTGCCAGCCACCCCTTGGCGGTCGTTTGCCAGAAGATGCCGCGACATCGCGATCCACGCGCGCGGCAAACCCGCGTCCTCCCGTGGTTGGCGCGGATCGCGACCTCCGTGTCGGTGGTCCGAGCGTTCACGGGCGGCGGTGGACGCTCGCCGCCGGCGTCAGGGCCTCGACGCAGGCCGCGCTCACGCTACTCGAGCGCGATCCCGTACGCCGGCAGGATGTCGGTCGTCAGCGCCTGGATCGACGTCTCGGCCTTGTGCCAGTCGATCATCGCCTGGGCCTTGCGCAGCTCGGCCTGGCGCAGCTCCTCCTGGCGGTTGAGCACGTCGAAGTTGGTCGCCTTGCCGAGGTTGAACCGATCGGTCTCGATCTTGATGTTCTCGTTCGCGAGATCGATCGCGCGCTGCGACAGCGCGACCCGGCGCCGCGCGAGCTCGAGCTGCGCGACCGAGCGCGCCATCGTCTGGGCGATCTGCGCGCGCACGTCGAACGCGGTGACCTGGATCCGGCGCTGGTTCTCGCGCTGCTCGCGGGCGAGCCCCTTGACGTTCTCCTGCCCGATCGAGTGCTGGAACGTCAGCGTGCCGCCGATCGCGAGCGACTCGAACGTGGCGACGTTCTTCCACGCGGTGGCGAAGTTGCCGTCCGCGCCGCTCGGGCCGAGGGTGATCGCGGCGTCGAGCCGGGGCAACAGGCCGTTCTCGGTGACCTCGACGTCGATCTTGGAGCTCGCCTCCTGCTTGGCGAGCTGGGCGAGCTCGGGGCTCGCGCCGTACGCGCGCTCGGTCAGATCGCCGAGCGCCCAGCCGGTGTCGCGGATCTCCAGATCGGTGGCGACCCGCAGCCCGAGCTCGCCCTGGCCGATCGGCATGCCGGCGGCGCGGCGCACCGCGATCGAGCGATCGAGCACCGCGAGCTCGCCGTTCAGCACCTCCTCCTCGCGGGTCGCGATGATCTGCTGGACCGCCGGGAGCTCGCTGCGCGGGACCTTGCCACCGCCGGTGCCGATCTCGGTGATCCGCAGCCGCTCGCGGGCGAGCGCGAGGCTCTGCTGGGTGATCGCGAGCTGGCGCTCGGCGAGCACGAGGTCCCAGTACGCCGCGACCACGTTCTGGATGGTCTGGATCGCGGACAGCCGGCGACCGAGCGTCGCGGCGTCGCGCGAGAGCCGGGCCTTGCGCTCGTTGGCGTCGTAGACGAGCCGCCCGCGGTTGCGCAGCAGCGGCTGCGCGTAGGTCGCGGAGATCTCGTTCGACCAGCTGGTGCCGCCGAGCACGTCGTTGATCGTGGGATCGGCGAACTTGACGTTGTTGTAGTTGCTGCCGGCGTGCAGGGTCAGCGTGCCGCCGGTGGGCAGCGTGCGCGAGAGGTCGAAGAAGCCGGTGCCGTTGATCGCCTGATCGAGCGACTGGCCGTTCGCGATCCCCGACGATCGGAACACCTGGAGCTGGGAGTTGATCTGCCAGTCGTCGCGCGACCACGTCTGCTGGATCCGCGCCTCGGCGATCGCGATGTCGATCTGGGCGGTCGCGAGGCTCGGCGCCTGGCGGACCGCGACCTGGAGCAGCTCGGGCAGGCTGGTCGGCCGCGCGGGCCCGGCCCACGCGGTCAGATCATCGGGCTGCTCGGGCGCACCATCGGTCGGCGCCGCGGTGGGCGCGGTAGGCGGCGTCTGTGGTGGCGCGCTCGGGGCGCTGCCTCCCTCGTCGTCACCGGCGTGGAGCGCCCGCGCGAGCAGATCAGCGTGGACGGTGGCCGGCGCGAGCAGGCCGAAGAGCACGACACCCAAACGTGCGAGCCGCATAAGCGGGCC
>JBQCJR010000586.1:0-5022 GCA_051952595.1 Kofleriaceae bacterium | reverse complement strand
TGTCACGCTCACCCCGAAGGCCGGCATCTCCGGCGCGCAGCGGGTGAACTTCGCCGTCCCGCTCGCGCGCGGCGCGCTGTCCGATCCGGCGCGCGTGCGCGTGCTCGCCGGAGGCATCGAGCTCTCGGCCGGCCGGCGGGCGCTCGCGTGGTACCCGGATGGCAGCGTGCGCAGCGTCCAGGTGCAGGTCCAGACCGCGGTCTCGGCCGGCGCCGTGCTCCAGGTCCGGATCGGCGAGGCGCCGTCCACCGCGGCGCTGCCGCTGGTCGCGGTGTCGACCACACTCGACGCCGCGGACGGCACGCTCGGGCCGAAGGTGTGGGCGCGGCTGCCGGCGGCGTGGCTCTCGGCGAGCGGCGTCGCCGGGCCGCTGTTGCCCGAGGCCGCGACCGATGGCTCCGCGCTCGACGCGTGGAAGACCACTTGCGACTACGCGAACCACACCGTGACGCAGTTCCTGTCGCAGATGTCGACGCGCGATGCGTGGCTCTACGATCGCGGCACCGCGATGTACCGCGGCTACGCGCGGCGCGGCGATCTCGTGACGCTCGAGTCCGCGTACCGCGAGACCGCGATCTATCGCAGCCGGATCACCGGCACCGGCGCGAGCACGCGGATCGGCGTGCCCACCGCCTCGACGGATCTCAAGTACCACTACGCCCAGAACCTCGCGATCCACTACCTGCTGACCGGCGACGACCGGTTCCGCGAGAGCGCCGAGGACATCGCGACGCGGGTCCGCCAGCTGTGGCCGGATCCCGACTACGCCGGCGGCAGCGACTTCTGGACCGAGCGCCACGCCGGGTTCGCGCTGCTCGCGTACGTGTGGGCCGGCATCGTCTCGGACGATCGGCACAACGCGCTGTTCGAGCTCGCCGATGACGCGGTCGACGCGTACCTCGCGGCGCAGGCGGCCTACCCGCCCGGCTACACCGACCGGTCCGCGCGCTGCTTCGCGCACACCGGCGCGGCGCACGGCGAGAGCTACAGCGGCTGGGGCTGCAGCCCATGGATGAGCGCGATCCTGGCCGACGGGCTCGACGCGTACGCCACCGAGCGCGGCGGCGCCGATGCCGCGGCGGCGCGCTCGGCGATCGTCTCGCTCGGGCGCAGCCTCGCCCGCGATGGTCGCGACGCCTCCGGCAAGCCGTACTACTGGCAGTCGATCAGCGGCGGACCCAGCGACGTGGATCCGTACAACGAGCACTGGGGCGAGGTCGCGTACGTGGTCGCGATGGCGTGGCACTGGGGCGGCCGCGTCGAGACCTGGCTGCGCACCGCCGCCGATCAGCTCGTGACGGGGACCCGGACCCGCGCCACGTCGCCGCACCTGCGCAGCTTCAACTGGCAGTGCCGCAGCGCCGTCGCCACGCCCTGGTACCTCAAGTAGCGGCTACTGCCAGCGGAACTCCATCCCGCCGTACAGCTCGAACTTGACCTGCACGGTCATGCCGGTGCCGCCGCCGTTGCGGATCAGCACGTACCAGTCGGCGTGCGCCGTCGGGACGAACGCGTAGTCGACCGTCATCTGGTCGAGCGCCTCGTGGATGGTCTGGGTGCCGCCGTTGGCGTGGCCGTGGATGTTCCAGTCCAGCGTCGGGGTCAGCGCCTCGAGGTGGATGCCGGCATAGTCGCCGGGCCCGCCGGTCAGGATCGCCTCGACCAGCTCGCCCGGGACCAGGCTCTGGCTCTCCATGATGGTCCGGGTCGGCGTGGCATCGTTCACCGGCGCGTCGATCGCGACCGGTGCGTCGAGCTGGGTGCTCGCGTCGTCGCCGCACGCGGCGGCGGCGAGCCCGAGCAGGATCGCGAGGTGGCGTAGGTTCGGCATGGTCAGCTCACGGGGCGGTGAACCCGGGCGGCAGCAGCTCGCACGGGAGCTGGCCCGCCGGTGGGCGCGCCAGGTCGGTGGGTCGGTCGAGGCAAGGAGCGAGCGCGGACGCATCGGCCGGTGCGTCGGGCTCGACGCCGGCGTCGTGCTTGCCGGACGGCTGGTTGTCGCCGCACCCGAGCGCGATCAGCGCGCAGGCGGCGAGGAGGAGCGCGCGCACCATGGCTAGTACTTGACCCAGACTTCGTCGCTGGGGGCCAGGCCGGTGAGCGCGGTGACGCCCTGCGTCGTGGTGATCATCGAGGCGGTGCTCGCGTTCGAGCTGTACGCGGCGGTGCCGCGCCACACGATCTGCGCGTCGCCGAAGTAGGTCGGCAGATCGGCGGTGGTCAGCGTGGTCGTCGCGCCGAGCGCGACCTTGTTCCAGCCGTTCGTGTGCGACGGGACGATCGTCAGCAGCGGCGCCGGGTTGCCGGTCCCGCCGGGCCCCTCGTTCCACAGCACCGTCTCCTCGGTGCCATCGCCGCGCCGGCAGGTCTGCTCGATGACAAACGCGAGCTGGGTGAACGGCGCGTCGGGGATCCTCGCGCGGATCGCGAGCTCGTAGTACCCCGAGTCGTCGGCGAGGAGGTCGGCCTCTGGCTTCTGCCAGGTCACCGAGGTGACCACCTCTCCGGTCTTCTGCAGCTTCGGCGGGCCGAAGTCGCTGCGCAGCGCGCGCACGCTGGTGACCCCGGCCGGAATGGTCACCTTGACCCGCAGCGTGTCGAGGCCCTCGCAGCCGTGGCCGACGCTGAACTTGATGATCTGAGACTTGGCGGCCTGCGCGGGGCCGCTCGAGATGCCGACGTGGGCATCGGCCACGGCGGACAGGCACACACCAGATGCCACGACGAACATGGCGAGAGAACGTGAAAGCATGACGAGACCTCCGGACTGCGCGAGGCAGTCGAGCTAGGATCGAGTTCGAGACCAGGAACCGTTGCGAAGCGAGCCGGGGCTCGCGCGCTAGAACGGAGGGATCTCGGGATCGATCGGGAGGCCGTCCTCCATCTCGGCCGGCGCCGGCGCAGGTGCCGCCGCGACCCGCGCCTCGACGAAGATCGTCGGCGCGGCCGGCGAGACCGCGACCATCGCGGCGGGCGCGACCAGCTGCGCGCTGCCTCCGCACCGCTTCAGCTGCGCGTCCGGGTGTGGCTCGTCGTGGTCGTGGCACCGGCACTGCTCGGGCGTCGGGCAGCAGCACGTCGACTCGCCGATCGTGCCCGCCGCCGCCCACCCGGCCCACGCCTGGCCCACCAGGGCCACGGCGAAGACCAGCGGAAGCAGCCAGCGCGGGACAGGCACGACCCAGAAGGAATACGAAGGGATGGAAAAATGATCAAGTGTGCGATGAGGCGGGGCCCACCGCGGGTCATCGCGGCGATGGCAAGCTCCCGGCAGGACGCGTATGTTGGTCTGGTGAAGGTGGTCCTGAGCTACGCGCTCGCGTTCATCGGTGTCGCGATGCTGCTCCTGGCGGTCGCGCAGTCGTTCGTCGGGATGAAGTATCCGCGCGCGAAGCTGATGATGATCAATTTGCTGCGCACGAACCCGAATGGCGCCGAGGTGGCGTGCCGCACCGTGAAGGGCACGTTCTTCGAGGCGATCGGCGCGGCGTTCAAGACCGCCGCGATGACGATGTCGCGCGATCCGAAGATGATCGTGCAGGCCACCCGCCCCGCCTACGACGCGACCGCGATGGGGATCACGACGTACTGGAAGCAACTCCTCATGAAGGCCAAGCTCGCCGCCGGCATGGCGTGTGGTGGGCTCGCGATCGGCCTCATGGGCAACAACGGCAAGACCTCGGTCCTCATCGTGGTGCTGGTCGTGGTGTGCCTGCTCGGCATCGGCTGGCTGATGCTGCGCAAGTCCGAGGTCGAGCGCACGATCGTGCTGGCGCGCGCCGAGATCCTGCCGGAGCTCGATCGCGCATTCGTCGAAGGCCGCTACCGCGCAGGGTGAACCACGATGTCCATCGAGATCCGTTCGATCGAACCGCGCGAGCTCGCGGCGTACCACGAGGCGGTGTTCGCCACGTTCGGCCAGGATGCCGCCGAGGTGGATCCAGATGGGGCGCGGCGGATCGGCGCGCTGATCCCACCGACCCAGCTGTGGGCCGCGTTCGACGGCGCGTCGATCGTGGCCACCGCCGGCGCGTTCGACCTGCAGCTCGGCCTGCCCGGCGGCGGCGCGCTGCCGACCTCGGGGCTGACCGCGGTCACGGTGCGCCCCACGCACCGCCGGCGCGGCCTGCTGCGCCGGTTGATCGACGTCCACCTCGAGGACGCGCGGCGGCGCGGGCTCCCCGCGAGCGCGTTGTGGGCGTCCGAGGCCGGAATCTACCGGCGGTTCGGCTACGGCCTCGCCGCCGAGTCCGACGCCATGTCGATCTCGCAGGCGTCCACGCTCGGGTTCCTCGCGCCGCACGATCCGGACGCGCTCGAGATGATCGACGAAGCGCGCGCCCGCGAGCTGCTGCCCGGGATCTACGAGCGCGCGATCGCGCAGCGCCCCGGCGCGCTGCGCCGCGATGACGTGTGGTGGCGCGAGCGGCGGTTCCTCGAGAACGGGCACACCCGTCAGGGCGCGAGCCGGCGCCGCCACGTCGTGGCCCGGCGCGGCGATCAGCTCGTCGGCTACGTGGTGTACCGCCAGCGCCCCGGGTTCACCGATGGCCTGTGGTCGGGGCGGACCGAGATCAACGAGCTGCTCGCGGTCGATACGCGCGCCGCGGCGAGCCTGTGGCGGTTCGTGCTCGACATCGATCTGTCGCCGAACGTGTCGTGGTGGAACGCGCCGGTCGACGATCCGCTGCCGTGGCTGGTCGCCGATCCGCGGCGGGTCCAGCGCCACCGGAGCGACACGCTGTGGCTGCGGATCGAGGACGTCGCCGCCACGCTCGCGGCGCGCCGCTACGCCAGCGATGGCGCGCTGTGCTTCGCGGTCGAGGGCGCCGCGTGGGACCTGGTCGTCGAGGATGGCCGCGCCCGGTGCGCCCCGACCACGCGGGCGCCGCAGCTGCGCCTCGATCGCCCCACCCTCGGGACGCTGTACCTCGGAACCGCGCCGGCCTCGTGGCTGGCGCGCGCCGGGCTGATCGCCGGCGAGCCGGCAGCGATCGCGTGTGCGGATCGGCTGTTCGCCTC
>JBQCJR010000585.1:0-4211 GCA_051952595.1 Kofleriaceae bacterium | reverse complement strand
GCCCCGCTTCTGCCCTTCGAGCGGACGAGCTTCTCCGCCACTAACTGGCGGATCGGCAGCGCGACCTCCGCGGTCGTGGTTCCGAGTTTGGCGTTGATCTCCACGGTGCTCATCCCGACGTTGTCCTGGATGACGCGCAGAACACGGCTGCGCAAGGACTCGAGCTGCTCTGGAGAGCGCTTGCCGGCGCCCGAAGTAGGGCGGTGAGGCCGGCGAGCACCTGCCGCCGCCTTCAAGCGGCGCGCGCCCGCCGAAACGGTGTGAACTGGTCGCGTATGCTTCCGCTTCAATCGCTGCGCGCGTCGCGAGCTCGGTGACCTCCGCAACGAAATTTCGAATCGCTGAGACGGCGGCAGCGCATCGCGCAGAGCTTGATTGCGAATTTAGACTATTGGGTTGGGTGGTCAGCGAGAGAACGCATGTATGTCCTGCGGACGCGACGCAGTCACCCTCCCACTGAGGAGTACGAGCATGAAGGTGCGCGAGCTGATGATGCTGGAAGAGCTGGATCCGAATGCCAAGGTATTCATCATGAGCCAGAAACACTGGCCCTTTGAGTACGCGGTGGATGGCATTGCCGTCCGCGAGGAGCTTCAGGGCGACGACGAGAGACTGGAGGAAGGCACCTCCACGAGCGATGTGTTCATCGTGGAAGGCGAGCAGCTGCGCTACGGTTCGGGTGCGGCCTGGAGGGACACGGAACGCTGAGGACGTTCGACCGCGATCTGAGTCTTGCTCAGGCGCGGACTCGCGGAAGTCTTGCGAGTCGTCGACCGGCACGTAGGGATTGAGGCGTTCCAGACCCGCTGTCTCCCGGTGGACTCGGTTCGTCAACCCACAAGGTTCGGCTTCCCGAGTCCGCGCGCGCGATGTTGGCGTAATCATTGTCCAAGGCGCATGGCATCGCCGCTGCATCAGGTCCATCCGTCACCAAACGCAACCCTGCCTCAGGAGAAACGGACAATGGACACCTTCGAAACTCTCGACCGCCTCGCTCTCGACACCGTCACCGGCGGCAACGCTCAGCCTGCGGGAACTGCGGGGCCGAACCGCGATGGCGGCAGCTTCAACGTCGGCCTTAGCGCGCGTGGCGTGAAGGTCGGTGTCCAGGGTGACTACCAGCGCACGCGCACGGACTATGCGACCTGCGTCGCCGAGACGCGCGCCTCCGGCGGTGGCGCGGCCGATATCCGCGCGAACTGCGGTCTCCCGGGTGGTGGGCAGTAGTCATGACAGAGATTGCTCTCGAGCTCCTCGCGACGGTCACCGGTGCGGGCACCAACACGGACGAGGTGAGCGTCGGCCCGATCACCGCGCGGTCGTCGCAGACCGACTATCAGGTCTGCACGCGTGCGGTGCAGCACGCGACCCGCGCGCAGTACCCGGATACCCGCCCCTGGTACAACCCGCTCGCCACCGACACCAACGCGGGCCCGCGCGGGCAAGCGACGATGGAGAATTTGCGTAACGTCTGCGGTCCTCCGCCGCGAAACTAGACAAGGCGCTCCAATACCAAACGGCGCCATCGTGCTGTGCCGCGTTAAAGGCGCGCAGTACCTGCACCTGATCAAGGCGATCCAGGGGGAGCGCTACCAGATCGGCAACAACCGTGGCGGCATCAACGGCTGGATCACCAGGCGTCAGGTCTTCGGGCGGCTCGTGAGCGTTGCTCCGTAGCAGACCGGTGGCGCTGGAGAGCCTGAGGAAGCGCGACGGCATGACGCTCCGGGGGTGGTCGTTGGCGGGGCGTGGCCCGTCAAGTTCGTGGCGGGCGACTGGGACAACGAGTCGGACGAGGACGTTATCGAGTCGGTGGCGCTCACGTATGACTTCCTTCAACTGACCCAATAGCGGGCGACCGCATCAGGTTCAGCGGTAGTACTGCGAGAGTCCGCCGTTCGCGATCCTCGCATGCTCGCGGAGAGATTGTTCGGCGAGCTCCCCAAACCGACGCTGGACCTTCGTGGCGCCTTGCGCGGTTCCTCGAGACTTGAGCGCCTCTAGGACGTCGCGCGCCTGAGGACGACCGGACAAAGCGAGGCCGAGCACGGAGACCTCCGCGAGATCGCGCTGGCAGTCCTCGGCAGTCGTCGTGAAGGGGCACCGCCACGCGATCCGACGCGGCCAGACGTCCGGATTTGTGCCCTCGATGAGGTAGTCCAAGGCCTTTGGATCCTCTGATGTGTTGGCGATGTACCCGAGGCCCATTAGAGCATTGGTCTTCGCGACGTACTGGGAACGCGAAAGGGCGCCCTGGCCGTCGGCGATGAATTCGATGAGCGGGTCGAGCGCCTGTGGATCCCCGATCATGCTGACCGTCGTCGCGGCCACGGGCCACTGCCTTTCCGCTTGGGGATCGCCGAGGACGGCGAGCAGCGAGGGTATCGCTGCCGGTCCGAGCCGCCGCGCGGCGTCGTAGGGGACCCCGTGGATGAAGCGCATGTTCACGAACTCGTGAACGTCGGACGGGAGATCCATGCCGGCCGTGCCTTGGGGGCGGAATGGCTTGGGTGAGGGCTTCGAAGCGCAGCCGATCGCGGCAAGGATCAACGCACCGAAGATCACGCGAGAAGGTGCGGAGGTCACCGTCTTCCTCGTCGATTCATTGCTGGAACGCATTGCATTCCACCGAGGTCACGCGGTTGTGTTGGAAGGAGGGGTAGGTGGGATAGTTGGGATTCATCAAGGCCAGTGGATCGTCGTCGCGATGCCCGAGGCCCCGGGTATGCCCGTATTCATGCGCCCACGTGACGCCTTCGTCGTAGTCGTTGCGGGTGACGATCATCGAATCGTTTTTTTGTGGGGCACTGCACGATTCCGTCGATTCGATTCGCCTGCACCAGCGGATCACGGACACCACTTTGACGAACTCGGGAAGCGAGTTGACTGCGGCAAAGTCTGACTGACTGTTGATCTGATATGGACCCGCACTGTAAGCGTGCACGTTCCTTCCGGTGCGACTCTGCCAAAGCGCATTGACGTTGCACGAGACGTCGCCTGGTCCGTCTACGTTGTTGAGGAGAGTCCATGCCTCGTCGAAAATCTGGTTGGCCTCCTGGTCGCTCAGAGGCACCAGAGTGTGGCGGGTGACACTGAGCCCGCATCCGCTGATAGCGAGCATCCAGAGTGCAAGCGGGACCGAAGCGAGCCTTCGTATGTTCCGCATCGTGACCGCGTCATCCGCAGGTCGCGGGCGCGGTGCACGCGGGGAGGTTCGTGCGCACCGGTCCGGTAGCTGGCGCCAAGTGAGAACGTCGCCCCGTACCGTTTGCTCTGCGACTGCGACCTTCGCGGCAACGGGAGATGCGGGACGTCGCTGGCCACCCCCGTCGACCTGAAATGGGTCGGCGTCGGCGGTGGGCTTGGGGGGCTCTCGCTCGCGCGAGGTACCGCTCTGCGCGCGCACCACCACGGTGTGCTCGCCGCTCGTGGCGAACTGCTGCCACTGAATTGCTCCCGGCACATCGTTAGACATGACCTTCACCTCGGTACCTCCTTCGAGGGGCTGGCCTGCGGATCGAGTACCTCGAACTTGTCGGATTCGCCGCGGCGCGATTCAGCCTGCACAACGAAAACACTCCCGATGATCTCCCCGTCACACTCCCTCATTATTGTCTGCCACGACCGCATTCAGGTGCTCCGCGCCGGCACCGTAGCATCGCTAACCGTGAGCGAATGGTGAGTCGTCGAATGATCATGGGCGATGCAATGGCGCTATGCGTGGGAACCGAAGCGCCCTGATCTCGGTCTTGTTTGAGAGGAAGGGTTGTCTTTCCCAGGGCCCGACTTCGAGCTGAGAATGTCAGGGCCTGCGCGCTCAGCTGCGGGTGCTCGAGAGCTGCGCCGGGAAACCCTCGAAGAATGCGGAGCGCTCGTGCTCGATCCGCACGAGCTGGAGCAGGTCCCTCCTGCACCAACGTGGAACCGGTGCGGTGCCGGCGGTGGCCCGCCTGTCGAGCTGAGGAACGGGATGCCCAAGAAACCGGATCCCTGCCCGCGCGGCATCCAGCTGTGCGAGCTCGACGCCGCCCAGCTGCCCCGCGTGCTCGAGGACGTTGACGCCGCCGTGATCAACACGAACCACTCACTGAAGGCCGGGCAACGTCCGGAGCGCGACGCGCTGCCCGCGAGGGCGCCGCGCACCGCTCTCGCGGAGTGCCGGGCGCTGCGTGCGTCGAGTTCGCGTACGTGGTGCTGCGGGGGGGGGGGGG
>JBQCJR010000584.1:0-8973 GCA_051952595.1 Kofleriaceae bacterium | reverse complement strand
TTTTTTTATTATGAGCGGGGGGGGGCCGTTTGTTCGCGATCCCCCCGACCACCGCCACGAGCAGCAGGATCGAGATGGCCTCGAACGGGAACACGCCCGGGCCGAACAGGTCGGTGCCGACCGCCTTGACCGAGCCCCAGTCGTGGCCCTGCGGCGTCGGGCCGGGCGCGGCGATCGCGACCGCCGGGTTCGGCGCCTTGACGCTCCACAGCACCATCGCGAGCCGGCCGATCAGGTACAGCATCGCCACGCCGCCGGCCGCGATCCCGAGGCGCCCGGTCGGCGCGACCGGCTCGTCCTCGGGCCGGTTGAGGATCATGACGACGAACACGAACAGCACCATGATCGCGCCGGCGTAGACCAGCATCTGGATCACGGACAGGAACTGCGCGTAGAGCATCATGTAGACGGCCGAGATGCCGAGGAAGCATCCGACCATCCCCATGACCGCGGCGATCAGGTTGCGCCGCGTGATCACGAACAGCGCCCCGCCGATCGTCGCGGCGGCGAACGCCCAGAACAGCAGGGCCATGCCCTTGCCGTTGCTCTCGACCTTGTCACCGTGCGGCGACTGCTTGAACCCGGCCACCTTGGTCGCGGTCGGCTGGACCGCCGCCGGAACGGGCTGCGCGGCGGCGACGCGCGAGGTCATCCCCTCGAGCGCACCGAACGCGAGCACGGTGGTCATGATCAGGATCAGGACCCGCATCATCAGGCTGCCTGCACTTTCTTGGTCTTGATCGCCGCCTCGAAGTCCGCGCGGAACTTGGTGAGGAAGCCGAGCATCGGCCACGCCGCGGCGTCGCCGAGCGCGCAGATCGTGTTGCCCGCGATCCCGTGCGCGATGCTCGACAGCAGCTCGAGGTCATCCGGCTTGCCCGCGCCGTCGGCCACGCGGCGCGCGACCTTCTCGAGCCAGCCGGTGCCCTCGCGGCACGGCGTGCACTGGCCGCACGACTCGTGCGCGAAGAACTTCATGATCCGCCACACCGCCTTGGGGATGTCGGTGGTGTCGTCCATGACGACCACGCCGCCCGAGCCCGCCATCGTGCGCAGCATGCGGCCGCCGCCGAGATCGAACTGCTGGCCGGGGCGGACCATCACCGGCTTGATCCGCTCGTCGGTCTGCAGCGCATCGAACTCGATCGGAACGTCGAGCTCGGACTCGTCGAGCGGCGGCATCGACACGCCGCCGGGGATCACGGCCTTGACCTTGCGGCCCTTCCACACCCCGCCGCAGACCTCGTCGATCAGCTGGCGGAACGTGATCGTCATCGGCAGCTCGTACACGCCCGGCTTGTTGACGTGGCCGGACACGCACAGCATGCGCGTGCCGCCCGACCGGCCGACGCCGAGCGAGTTGAACCACGCCCCACCCTTGTCGAGGATGTGCGGGACGTTCATCAGCGTCTCGACGTTGTTGACGATCGTCGGGTTGCCGAACAGGCCCTTGATCGCCGGGAACGGCGGCTTGAGCCGCGGCTGGCCGCGCAGCCCCTCGAGCGAGTTGAGCAGCGCGGTCTCCTCGCCGCAGATGTACGCGCCGGCGCCGCGGTGCACCGTGAGGTGACACTCGATCCCGGTGCCGAGGATGTTCTTGCCGAGGTAGCCGCGCTGGTAGGCCTCTTCGACCGCCCGCTTCAGCACCGCGAACTCGCGCATCATCTCGCCGCGGATGTAGATGTAGTTGTGGGTCGCGCGCAGCGCGTGCCCCGCGATGATCATGCCCTCGATGAGGAGGTGCGGATCCCAGTAGATGAGCTCGCGGTCCTTGCAGGTGCCGGGCTCCGACTCGTCCGCGTTGCAGACGAGGTGGACCTGCTTGGCGTCCTTGGGCACGAAGCCCCACTTGACGCCGGTCGCGAACCCGGCGCCGCCGCGGCCGCGCAGGTTGGAGGCCTTGACCTCGTTCGCGATGTCCTCGGGGCGCATCGCGAGCGCCTTGCGCAGCGTGGCGTAGCCGCCGAGCGACTCGTACGTCGCGAGCGACTTGGCGCCCTCGTTGCCGAACCGCGCAGAGACGACCTTGGTGTTCCAGTCGGCAGGCATCACACCACCTCCGATTCGGGATGCGGCTTGGCGCGCAAGCGCTCGACGATCTTGCCGACCGACTCGGGCGTGATGTCGAGCAGGTACTCGGTGCCGACCACGGCGCACGGCGCATTCGCGCACGCCGCGATGCACTCTTCCTCGACGAGGGAGAACTCCTGGTTCGACTCTCCCTTGTGCAGCCCGAGCGTGCGCTCGAAGGCGGCCAGCACCTCGTAGCCGCCGCGCAGCATGCACGAGATGTTGGTGCACATCCGGATCGTCTGCTTCCCGCCGGGCTCGCGGCGGTACATCGTGTAGAACGTCGCGACCCCATAGACATGCGCGTAGGGGAGCCCGAGCGTTGTCGCGACGAGCTTGAGCGCTTCATCGGACAAGAAGCCGAACTCTTTTTGCGCGAGGTGGAGCGCCGCCATCACGACCGGTTGCTTGGTCGGATAGCGCTCACACAGCGCCGCGATCTTCTTCTGGGCATCGGCGGAGAATTCGAGTGACATCGAGGTGTTGCCCTTTGCGAACCGGGCGGAAAATAGGGTGCGGGACGCGTCGGCGTCAATCCGCGGGGAGGCCTATCGACTCCGGGTCGGCCGAGGTCGGATCCCGGGGCTCGAAAGCCGCCAGTTCGCTGGGACATTCGATGACCTCTGTCTACCGAGCGACGCGCCCGATCGGTGCCCGACGGTGTGATACATGGGGCGTGAATGACAGATGAAGCCGAGCTGAGCACGGTCGAGCGGCTGGCACTGCGCTTCGCGGCGGCCACCAACGAAGATCCCCGCGGCAAGTGGCTCCAGACGCGGTTCCTGCGCGGGGTCTCGTACGTGTGGGTGCGCGGGTTCCTCGCAAACCGCATGCTGGTCGAGGGCCTCGAAGACCTGATGGCGATGCGCCCCGAGACCGGGGTCATGCTGGTCTCGAACCACCGCAGCTTCTTCGACCAGTACGCGATGCTGCTCGGCTGCTACATGGGCCCGGTGCACTGGGCGCGCCGGCTGTTCTTCCCGGTCCGCTCCAACTTCTTCTACGACCAGCCGCTCGGCATCATGGTCAACGCCGCGGTCGCCGGCGGCGCGATGTACCCGCCGATCTTCCGCCAGACCGAGCGCCGCGCGCTCAACGACGACGCGCTCGACAAGATGGTCGAGATCCTGCGCAAGCCGGGCAACGTGGTCGGCATGCACCCGGAGGGCACGCGTGGCAAGGGCCCGGATCCGTACAAGTTCCTGCCCGCGCAGCCCGGGGTCGGCAAGGTGGCCCTGCTCGCCCGGCCGGTCGTGATCCCGGCGTTCATCCACGGCCTCGGCAACAACATCGTCGAGGACGTGAAGTGGAACTTCGGAGCCGGCGCCCGGCGCGAGCACGCGGTGATCACGGTGTTCGGCCCGCCGGTCGACTACGCCGACCTGTGCGACGAAAAGCCGCGGCCGACCTTGTACAAGAAGACCGCGGATCGCTTCATGGCGGCGGTGGGCGCGCTGCGCGACCGCGAGAAGGCCCTGCGCGCCGACGTGATGGCCGGGCGGATCGACGAGGACGATCCGCGGTGGATCTCCAACCGCCCGGTCGGCAAGCTGTACGCGCGCGAGGGCCGGCCGTAGGCAGCTCTGGTCAGACCTGGCCGGCGCGGTACCATCCGGCCCCGGACCGCGCATGACCACCGACCTCACCCTCGATGCCGGCGCGCTGACCGCCGCGTTCAGCGAGCCTCCGGCGCGGCGCACCTTCCTGGTCGTCCACATCGAGGGCTCGCCGTCGTGGGTGGTCGATCTGCCCGACGGCGGTGAGGTCACGTTCGGGCGCTCGCGCGGCGCGACGATCGTGATCGACCACGACAAGGTCTCGCGGCTGCACGCGCGGTGCCGCCGCCGCGGCGACCGCCTCGAGCTCGAGGACCTCGAGAGCCGCAACGGCACGCGGGTCAACGGCGACCGGATCGAGGGCGCGCGCGAGCTCGCGGCGGGCGACGAGATCTCGATCGGCCCCGCGACCGTCGTCGTCGGGCTGGCCAGCCAGATCGCGCGGCGCACCCGGATCGTGGACGCCGAGGCGTTCGAGGCCCGGCTGGTCGCCGAGCTGGACCACGCCGCGCGCTACCGCCACCGGGTCGCGCTCGCCGCGCTCCAGGTCGCGGGCGACGACGCGGTGGCCGAGGCGATCGGGCGATCGATCCGCCCGATGGACCTCGCCGGCGACTACGGCGGCGACCAGTTCGCGCTGCTCTTGCCGCGACTCGGCCACGATGAGGCCGAGCAGGCGCTGCGCCGGCTGATCGGCGAGGCCAGGCTGCTGCGCGCCGACCTGCGCGCCGGGATCGCGGTCGCCCCCGAGGACGGCCGCACCGCCGACGCGCTGCTCGAGCGCGCGCGCGCCGCGCTCCGCCAAGCCCGCACGCCGGGCGCGCTGGTGATGGCCGCGGTCGCGCCCGGGCCGGCGGCGAGCTCCGACGTCGTGGTCGCGTCGCCCGCGATGCGCCGGATCTACTCGCTGATCGAGCGGGTCGCCGACTCGAGCCTGAGCATCCTGATCCTCGGCGAGACCGGGGTCGGCAAGGAGGTCGTCGCCGAGGCGATCCACGCGCGCTCGGGGCGGCGCGCCGGGCCGATGATCAAGATCAACTGCGCGTCGATCCCCGAGAACCTGCTCGAGAGCGAGCTGTTCGGCCACGAGCGCGGCTCGTTCACCGGCGCGGACCGGCGCAAGATCGGGTTCTTCGAGGCCGCGAACGGCGGCACGATCTTCCTCGACGAGATCGGCGAGATGCAGCCGGCGCTCCAGTCCAAGCTGCTGCGCGTGCTCGAGCGCAAGGTGATCACGCGGGTCGGCGGGCTCGACGAGATCGCCGTCGACGTGCGCGTGATCGCCGCGACCCACCGCGACGTCGAGGCCGAGGTCCGCGGCGACCGGTTCCGCGAAGATCTGTACTTCCGGCTCGCCGGGTTCACGCTCGCCGTGCCGCCGCTCCGCGATCGGGTCGAGGAGATCGTGCCGCTCGCCGAGCACTTCATCGGCCGGGTCGCCGAGGAGGTCGGCGCGCCCTCGCCGCAGCTGTCCGAAGACGCGCGGCTCGCGCTGCGCAGCTACGACTGGCCCGGCAACGTGCGCGAGCTGCGCAACGCCGTCGAGCGCGCCGTGGTGGTCCAGCACGCCGGCACGATCTCCGCCGAGGACCTGCCGGATCGCGTCGGCGACGCGGGCCGCCGCGCGCGCCCGCCGCTGCCCGAGGGCTCGATCCGCGAACAGCTGCGCGACCAGCTCGCGGACCTCGAGCGCGCCGCGATCATCGAGACGCTCGAGCAGTTCGGCGGCAACCAGACCCGCACCGCGCAGAAGCTCGGGATCTCGCGGCGCGCGCTCATCTACAAGATGGAGCGGTTCGGCCTCAAGCCGCCGCCCAAGCGTTAGCGGCGCCCCGCGGCGGGTGGGTTGTAGCGCTCGGCGGGCGACGGCTCCGGCGTGCCACCCACGACCATCACCGTGCCGTCGCACAGCACGGTGGCCTGGTGGCCGGCGCGTGGGACCGACAGCCGATCCGTGGTCACCACGTCGAGCCCGCCGCCGATCGGATCGAGCCGCACGATGAACGCCGCGTCGGTCGCCGCGCCGTTGACGTCGCGCCCGCCGGCGAGCAGCACCCGGCCATCGGGCAAGAGGGTCACCGTGCTCTCGGTGACGCCGGCCGACAGCGGCAGCTCGCCCTGGACCTGGAACCCGGACTCCAGCGAGAACAGCTCGAGCGTGCGCACCGGGCCGCTCGCGTTGCGCCCGCCGACGATCAGCACGCTGCCATCGGGTAGCCGGACCGCGCGGTGATCGTAGCGCGGCACCTTCATCGCCGGCTGGGCGAGCGGCGCCATCTCCTCGATCAGCGGCTTGTACAGCTCGGCCGCCTCGACCACCTGACCGGGCTCGTCGCGCCCGCCGGTGATCAGCACCGGCGCGCCGAGATCGGCGGACAGCCGGAGCGCGGTGTGGCCGTAGCGCGGCGTCGCGAGCACCGCGTTCGGCACGGTGCGGATCGACGAGCCGCCGCCCTCGGCGCCGATCTCGGTCACCTGCGCGATCGGCCGGCCGAACAGATCGATCCCGCCGAACGCGACGATCCGGCCGTCGATCAGCGTCGCGAGCGCCGGCGCGGCGACCGTGCGCAGCTGCGACGCGTAGTCGACGTCGACCCGCAGCCCGGGCGCGGCGTCGACCGAGATCAGCTCGACGATCTCGGTCGGCACGCCGGTGGTCGGATCGACGCCTCCGGCGACCACGATGCGGCCGTCGCCGAGCGCCGCCACCGCGCCGTCCTGCCGCGGCGACAGGATCGCGATCTCGTCGAACCGCCCGGAGAGTGGATCGAAGCGATCCGCGCCGAGCACCGAGTCGCCGGCGGCGTTGCGCCCGCCGAGGAACAGCCCGCTGCCCTGGCGGTGGGTGATCGCCGCGCCGCCGATCCGCACCGCGCTCGGCGGGAACGCCGAGTCCGACCACTTCACCGTGCGCGAGAAGTAGAGGTGGGGCGATGGCGGCGGCTGGCCGGGGCGCACCGCGAACCGGCAGGTGCGCCCGAACGCGACCTCGGCGCCGGCGACCAGCCCGAGCATGTGGACCACCAGGTTCTCGCCGTACGGCACGCCGCGCAGCTCGAGCGGCTCGCCGCGGGTGAACGTCTGCTTGACCAGCGGCTCGGACTCGCCGTCGAGCGCGACCGAGAGCTCGATCAGATCGAGATCCGGGAACGCCGCGCCCTCGCTGCCCGGCGCCGGGCTGTCGATCACCGGCGCGATCACCACGACGTCCTCGGCGCACGCGGCGAGCGCGAGCGCCAGCACCGCCGCGCGGATCACTTCCACTCCGGAACGTTGGTCGGCCGCACCGTCACGTCCGGCGCGGTGCCCGTGCGGGTGACCGCGAGCGGGATCAACACCGCGCTCGCCGCCGCCGCGCCTGCCGCCGCCCACACCCATGGCGAGCGGTACCACGGCGCGCGCGCCGCGACCGGCAGCGGCGTGAGCAGGCGCGAGACCGCGGCCGCGATCTCGCGCGCGTCACGCTCGCCGTGCAGCGCGATGCTCGCGCGATCCTGCTCCTTGCCGTCGACCCCGATCCGCCGGATCACCGCGGTGCGGCCGTGCACCGACACCGCGAGGATCGCGCGCGCCGCCGCGGTGCGCGCCTGGATCAGCAGCGCGGCGTCTCCCGGCGGCGCGATCTCGGCGCCCGCGATCGCCACCTCGATCACCTCGCGATCGACGTTCAGCCGCTGGCGCACCGCGAGCCGGCCGTCGCACGCCGCGTCCAGCCAGTGCCGCCCGAACGGCAGCTCGAGGTCGCGCGCGCCGACCGGCGCACCGTCGATCCGGATCCGGCAGCCCGCCGGTCCCGCGAGCTTGATCCGGCCGCGCGGCGTGGCGGCGATCTGCGCGCGCGCCTGCTGGAACCGCTCCACCGCGCGCGGCGGGAACCCCGCCGGATCGAGGACGCGCGTGGTGTCGATGCCCGCCGCCGCGACGAAGTCGTCCCACGCCCGCGAATCGTCGCCGCGCTGGGTCAGGGTCAGCGCGCGGTGCAGGAACAGATCGCCCAGCGTGGTCGCGTCGACGTACGCCGCTCCCGTCTGATCGACGATCGCCGCCGCGCCATCGAGCGCCGTCATCGCGGCGTCGAACTCGAGCGCGCCGTACGACGCGATGCCTCGCTTGATCAGCGGGCGAGGATCCGGGAGCGGGACCGCCTCGGGGCTCGCGTCGACGTACGCGGCGCCCGCGCGGCTCGCGACGTCCGAGATCGCGTCGCCGATCGGCCCGAGCGCGCCCGGCGACCACGCCACGACCACGTCGGCGGCCGGCGCGGCGCGCGCGGAGTCCAGCGCGGTCGCGCCGACGCACCCGACGATGCACGCGACGAGGGCCGGTCGCACCGGCAGACTATCCGACCGCGCGCTGGCCGCGTCAACGCCGCGCCCGCCTGCCCCGCCCGCGCCGTGCAACCAGCGCGGGCACCCGCGACGCGCGACGGCTATACTCGCGAGCCGTGGCCGCCCTGGGACGCTACGAGCTGCTCCGTCCGCTCGCACGCGGCGGGATGGCCGACGTCTACCTCGCGCGGCGGCGGGTCGCCGGGGTCGAGAAGCGCCTCGTGATCAAGCGGCTGCGCCGCGACCGCCACCGAGATCCGAGATTCCTCGACATGTTCGTCCGCGAGGCCCAGCTGTCGATGTCGCTGGTCCAGCAGAACATCGTGCCGGTGTTCGACTTCGGGCGGATCGGCGACGACGTGTTCCTCGCGATGGAGCACATCGACGGCAAGGACCTCGGCTCGACGCTCGCGGTCGACCGCGGCGCCGGGCTACCGCCCGTGCTCGCCGCGTTCATCGCGGCCGAGTGCTGCCACGCGCTCGACCACGCGCACCGCCGCAAGGATCCGGTGATCCACCGCGACGTCACCCCGCGCAACGTGCTGCTGTCGTGGGACGGCGAGGTCAAGCTCGCCGACTTCGGCATCGCCGCGGCGGTCGGCGGGGCCACCGGCGGGTTCGGCACGCCCGGCTACATGGCTCCCGAGCAGGCGAGCGGCGCGCCGGTCGATGCGCGCGCCGATGTCTACGCGCTCGGCCTGGTGCTGTGGGAGGCCCTGCTCGGCGACCACGTCCGCCCCGCCAGCGATCGCGTCGCCGCGCTCGCCGCCGCCCGCAGCGGCGACCTGCCCGCGCTCCCGACGTCGGTTCCCCCGGCGCTCGCGGCGATCGTCGAGCGCGCCACCCTGCGCGACCCCGCCGCCCGGTTCGCGACCGCGCGCGACATGGCCGAGGCGCTCGACGCGTTCATCGTCGCCGAGCGCACCCGCGACGGCGGCGCCTCGCCGGCCAAGCGCCTCGCCGAGCTGCTGCGCGCCCGCTGGGGCGACGATCCGGCCGAGGCGTCCACGATCGATACG
>JBQCJR010000583.1:0-16758 GCA_051952595.1 Kofleriaceae bacterium | reverse complement strand
CGACCGCGACCCCCGCCTGCTCGAACGCGCGCGCGGTCGCCGGGCCCACCGCCCAGATCTCCGGCAGGCTCGCACCGCCGCGCGCGTCGAGCACCGCGCGCGCCGCGCGGGCGCTCGCGCACGCGATCGCGGCGTGGCCACCTCGCGCCAGCGACCGCGCGAGCGCGTCCGGATCGCTCGGAGGCGCGCTGCGGGTCACCGGCATCGCGACCACCTCGAACCCGAGCGCGGCGAGCGCGCCGGCGTACGGCGCCGCCGCGCCGGCGTCGCGCGTCACGATCGCGTACGGCATCCCCACATTCTACAGCGCCCTGGCACGAGGCGTGCTCCGCTATCGCCGTCATGGCGACGACCGACCGAGCCCCGGCCTGCTCCACGCGCGCACCGATCGTGCGCGGCGAGGTCGTCGTCGACGTCGAGATGGTGCGCGTCCGCCGGATGGCGCGCGTGCTCGATCGCTACATGCTCGATCCGATCCTCGGCGCGGTGCTGCCCGGCGCCGGCGACATGATCGGCTCGCTGCTCGGGCTGTACGCGGTGTCGCTCGCGATCCGCCGCCGGATGTCGCCGGTCGTGATCGCGCGGATGCTGCTCAACCTCTCGATCGACGCGCTGCTCGGGATCGTGCCCGCGATCGGCGACCTGTTCGACCTCGCG
Source organism: Kofleriaceae bacterium (assembly GCA_051952595.1). Taxonomy (GTDB): domain Bacteria; phylum Myxococcota_A; class Polyangia; order Haliangiales; family Haliangiaceae; genus JABFXX01. The sequence continues at coordinate 16,101 of JBQCJR010000583.1, read as the reverse complement.
TTCCGCGCCAACGAGCGCAACGTCGAGCTGCTGCTCGCGCACGCCGCGACCGGCGGCCGCGCGACCTGGCGCGACTGGCTGGCCGTGATCGGCGCCGCGCTCGCGTTCGTCGCGACGGTCGGCCTCGCGGTCTACGCGGCGGTGGCAGTCGTGCGCTGGATCGCGTAGCTTCGCGGCGTGCGCTGGCTCAGCTCGTCGTTGGTCGCCGCCTCGTTGATCTCGTGCTCGTCGGGCGGCAAGCGCGAGGATGCCTCCACCGTGACCCCACCCGATCCACGCGTCCAGCAGCAGACCTCCAGCTCGCCCGCCGTCCACATCGCGACGCCCGGCGGCGAGGTCTCGGTGCGCGTCGAGGTGGTCGCGACGCCGGCCGCGATCGAGCGTGGCCTGATGTATCGGGAGCACCTGCCGCCCGACGCCGGGATGCTGTTCCTGATGGGTGAGGAGCGGGACTGGTCCTTCTACATGCGAAACACTCTGATCCCGCTGGATATGATCTTCATTAAAGCCGACCTCTCGATCGCGGGCATCGTCGAAAAGGCCGAACCACGCACCGAGACCCTGAGAAGGGTCGGGTTTCCATCGACGTACGTGCTCGAGGTCAATGGTGGCTGGGCCGCGACGCACCAGGTCGGACCAGGCGCGAAGGTTCGCTTCGAAGGCGTTCGCCCGTCGGGTTCGTAACACCGGCTGTAGAGGGCATGGCCTAGATCACGGACACCGCGCGCAAGCGCGCGTATTGTGCGGGCTGACGGTTCTGCGATAGAACCGCAATACAAGAACCTAGCTCAGGGGAACCACATGGCATCGATCCGTCCGCTCCTGTTCGCCCTTTCCCTGCCGCTCGTCGCCTGTGGCGGCGATGACGGCGAGATCGTCCCGGAAGGGCCGCACCACACGTACGTCGTCAGCGAGGCGTTCGTACCCACCACCAACAACGAGGCGCGCGAGTACGGACTCGACCTCAACGGCGACAAGAACCCCGACAACCAGCTGGGCATGGTGTTCACCACGCTCGCGAGCCAGGGCTTCGACATCCAGGGTGCGATCAAGGACGCGGTCGCGCAGGGCGACATCATCCTGCTGGTCGATTTCCAGAGTTCGAGCTTCACCAGCACCACGGCCGCCGGCCTCGCGGTCAAGCTGGGCACCAACCCGACCCCGGCGCCGTGCACCGACGCGTCGGACACCGTGTGCGGCAACCACCTGAAGGGCACCGGCACGTTCGAGATCGCGGCGGGCTCGCCCGACAACGCGGCGGTGGCCGGCAAGATCGTCGGCGGCACGTTCACCGGTGGCCCCGGTAACATCGCCCTCGAGATCGCGCTCGGCGCCACCGAGCCGCTCCGCCTCGACCTGATCGGCGCGCGCGCCAAGGCGACCGGCATCAAGGAGGACGGCATCGACTCGGTGATCGTCGCCGGCGCGCTGACCCAGAGCGACCTCGACACGAAGGTGATCCCGGAGATCCACCGCCAGATCGAGCCGCTCATCTCGGGCGACTGCACCATGCCGACGGCGCCGGACTGCGGCTGCCCGGACGGCTCGACCGGCAAGACCATCCTCGGGCTGTTCGACACCACGCCGAAGGACTGCACGGTCAGCATCGACGAGATCCGCGACAACTCGATCATCAAGACCCTGCTCGCCCCGGACGTCACGATCGACGGCAAGAAGGCGCTCTCGCTCGGCATCAAGGTGAAGGCCGTCAAGGGCACCTTCCCGACCGAGTAAGCGACTCGCGCTCTTCCGAAACGCCACGAGGCCCGCAACGTGCGGGCCTCGTTCGTTTTCGGGGCTACGAGCGCGGCGCGCGCTACGCGGTGCGTGCGGGCAGCGGGCTCGACACCGTCAGCTGCGTGTCGCGGCTGCGGCTCTCGATCTGGATCTCGACCGCCTCCGAATCGATCGGCACGTAGCGCGCGATCACGTCCGCGATCTCGCGGCGCATCTCCTGGAGCCGCCCGCCCTCGAGGCCAGAGCGGTCGTGTGCGAGCACGAGGTGCAAGCGCCCCTTCGCGACCTCGCGGCTGGACTTCCTACCGGTCAGGAACTTGAACATGGACACCTCCTCACGCCGGCGATGCCGCCGTGAACCCGAGCGCCCGGCCGATCCGCGAGAAGAACCCGCGGCCGGTCTCGCGCTCTTCGACCTCGAGGCCGGCGAGCTTCTTGGCGATCTTGGTGAGCTCGCGCGCGGCGAGCGACTTGCCCTCGAGCACCGCCGGCACGCCCTTGTTGGTCGTGGCGACGATCTGCTCGTCGAGCGGAACCGCGCCGAGCAACTCGAGCGCGAGGATCTCGATCACGTCGGCCTGGGACAGCATGTCGCCGCGCTTCACGAGGTGCGGCGAGATCCGGTTGACCACCAGGCGCGCCGGGACATCGTTCGCGGCGAGCAGGCCGACCACGCGATCCGCGTCGCGGATCGACGACACCTCGGGCGTCGCGACGACCACCGCCTCGTCGGCGCCGGCGATCGCGTTCTTGAACCCCTGCTCGATGCCGGCCGGGCAGTCGACGATCACGAAGTCGTAGGTCGACTTGAGCTCGCAGACCAGCTTGCGCATGTCCTCGGGCGTCAGCGCGTCCTTGTCGTCGGTCTGCGAGGCGGGGAGCAGCCACAGGTTCTCCAGGCGGCGGTCCTTGATCAGCGCCTTCTGCGCCGAGCACTTGCCCTGCACCACGTCGACGACGTGATAGACGATGCGGTTCTCGAGGCCCATGACGACGTCGAGATTGCGCAGCCCGATATCGGCGTCGACCAGCACGACCGACTTGCCGAGCTGAGCGAGCGCGGCTCCGAGGTTGGCGGTGGCGGTCGTCTTGCCGACGCCGCCCTTGCCCGATGTGATGACGATGGCTCGACCCATATGTCTCCTAGATGCCGGCGGCGAGGCCGTGCGGAAGCTTTCCCGTGTACCGTTCGACGACGATGGATTTGTCGGTGACGTGAGCGATCTCGGCGCCCGCGGCGGCGCCCGAACCTTCCCCTGCCCGTGCGACCAGCCGGCTGATCCGCAGCTGCTGCGGCTCGAGCTGGAGCGCGAAGATGAAACCTTGGTCGCGGCCGATCGCCGCGTGGGCGATGCCGCGGAGCCGGCCGAGCACGACGATGTTGCCCTCGGCGCGCACCTCGGCGCCCGGGTTGACATCGCCGACGACGACCAGGTTGCCGGCGTGCTCGAGGATCACCCCGGAGCGGACCGGACCGACGACCATGCGCGTGCCGGCCGCGACGGGCGCGGCAGCGGCCGGCGCGTCTGCCGCGGAGACCACCGCCGCCACCGGCGAGGAGACCACAGCCGCCACCGGCGAGGAAACCACAGGCGCCACCGGAGCAGGCACCGGCACCGATGCGACCGGCGCGGCTTCGACCGGCGCGGCTTCGACCGGCGCGGCTTCGACCGCCACCTCCGGCACCGGCGCCGCATCGACCACCGGGGTCGCGTCGCTGGCCGCCGGGCTCGCCGGCATCACCGGCGCCGCGTCGTCGGCCTGGCGCGCCTTGCGCGGCGGCCCGACCTCGACGATCCGCAGCTCGAACCGCGTCGCGATCTCGTCGAGCCGCGCCAGGCATCCCGCCGGCAGCGCGCCATCGATCCGGATCCGCACGTCGTTGCCGGCGAAGAACCCCGGGGCCTCGTCGAGCCGGCGAAGCAGCGCCTCGGCGATCGCGTCGACCGTCGCCGACGGATCGACCAGGATCTCGAGGCCGCGCGGGCCGCCCTTCAAGACCGCGGCCGGCCGAGGCTCGATCGCTCCGGAACCCGGCCAGCGAGCTTCGGTCGGCGATGCTGAGGCGGTCGCTATGCTCATCCTTCAATAAGCCCTAATGGACTACCGGGATGGCGGGCAAGTTTTCGGCGAATCGTGCGCTCAGAGCGCCGGAACGATCGAGACGCCGTCGGCCGCCAGGCGGGCCGCACCGACGAGGCCGGCGTCGTCCCCCAGCGCGGCGCACCGGATCGAAAGCGGCTCGCGGATCGCCTCGGGGATCGAGATCTCGAGCGCGGTCTCGACCAGGAACTGGAGCGTGGGGGTGCGGCTCAGCGTGCCGCCGCCCAGGATCAGCCGCTCGGAGTTGAGCACGCACAGGGCGTTCCCGAGCGTCACGCCGAGCAGCGGCGCCAGCTCGCTCCACAGCCCGAGCGCCCACGGATCCCCGGCCGTCGCGGCATCGTCGACGTGCGAGGGCATGACGTCCTCGATCCGGCCGCCCGCCAGCTCGACCACCGTGGTCCGCGGCTTGTCGTGCGCCAGCTCCTGGCGGATCCGCTTCACCAGGTAGCTGCCCCCCAGATACGCCTCGACGCACCCGCGCCCGCCGCACTGACACGGCGCCGCGTCGTCGTCCCACCGCACCTTGGCGTGGCCGATCTCGCCGGCGCAGTTGCTGGTGCCCTCGAGGAGCTGGCCGTTCGCGATCACCCCGCCCCCGATCCCCGTGCCGACGTAGACCGCGAGCACGTCGCGGCAGCCGCGCCCGGCGCCGGCGACCGCCTCGCCCCACGTGATCGCGTTGACGTCGTTGTAGACGCCGATCCGGAACCGCCGGCCGAGCCGATCGGCGAGCATCCGGCCGAACGGCACGTCGAGCCACCCGAGGTGCGGCGCGCGCACCACCGTCCCGGCGCGATCGCGCAGCATCGCCGCGATCCCGACGCCGACCGAGACCGCCTCGGTCGCGCCGCTCGCCAGCCGCTCGACCACGTCGCTGATCCGGGTGACGATCGCGTACGGATCGCGCGCCTCGCCCACCCGCTCCTTGTGGAGCTCGCGCGGCACGTGCTCGGGATCGTCGCCGAACGACGCCGCCCGCAGGTTGGTGCCGCCGAGATCGATCCCGAGGTAGAGCGTCACGCGATCGCCTCGCGCGCGGCCGCCAGGTGGGCCTCGATCGCCGCGCGGATCTCGGCGAGCCGCGCCGCGCTGCTCGCCTCGCACCGCATGACCAGCGCCGGCTGGGTGTTCGACGCGCGGACCAGCCCCCAGCCGCCGTCGAACTTCGCGCGCACGCCGTCGACGTCGACCACGCCGAGGACCGCCGGATCGCGGCGCAGCCGCGCCGTCACCTCGGCGACCAGCGCGAACTTGCGATCGTCCTCGCAGTCGATCCGGAGCTCGGGGGTGTTGATCATCGCCGGCAGCTCCGCCGCCAGCTCGGCGAGCGTCCGGGTGCCGCGCGACAGCAGCTCGAGCAGCCGCGCGCCGGCATAGATCGCGTCGTCGAACCCGAACCAGCGGTGCGCGAAGAACATGTGGCCGGACATCTCGCCCGCCAGCTGCGCGCCGGTCTGCTTCATCCGCGCCTTGATCAGCGAGTGGCCCACCTTCCACATCTCGACCTCGCCCCCGGCCGCGGCCAGCTCGTCGTACATCGCCTGCGAGCACTTGACCTCGCCGACGAACTTCGCGCCCGGCACCTCGGCGAGCAGCGCCTTGCCGTACAGGATCATCAGCTGGTCGCCCCACAGGATCCGCCCGGTGCCATCGACCGCGCCGATCCGATCGGCGTCGCCGTCGAGCGCGATGCCCAGCTCGGCGCCCTCGCGCTGCACCGTGGCGATCAGATCCGCGACGTTCTCCGGCTGGGTCGGATCCGGATGGTGGTTCGGGAACCGCCCGTCCAGCTCGCAGTACAGCGGCACGACATCGAAGCCGAGCCGCTTGTACAGCCCGACCGCGGTGGGCCCACCCGCGCCGTTGCCGGCGTCGACCACCACCTTGAACCGCCGCGCGCCCAGCGCGAGCCGCGACTCGGCGGCCTCGTGGTACGCGCCGATCAGCTCGCGCGAGCTCGTCGGGCGGACCGGAGGCGGCGCCGGCCGCGCGACCAGCGCGGCGACCTGCTCGCGCAGCTCGGCGATCGCCGGGCCGTGCAGCGTCTCGGTGCCGAGCATCAGCTTGAACCCGTTGTCCTCGGGCGGGTTGTGGCTGCCGGTGATCATCACCGCGGCCGCCGGCGCGAGGTGGTGGGCGGCGAAGTAGACCATCGGCGTCGGCACCACGCCGATATCGATCACCTCGGCGTGGGCGCGGATCCCGTCGGTGAGCGCCGCGAACAGCCGCGGCGAGGTCAGCCGGCAATCGCGCCCGACCACCACCGGCCCCGACGCGCGGGCGCCGATCGCCTGGCCGATCGCGCGGACGGTGGGATCATCGAGATCGCGGTCCGCCACACCGCGGATGTCGTACTCGCGAAACACGCGCGGATTCACGTCCGATTCGTACCGCGTGGCGCGCCGCGCGGAAAGCCTCCGCTACAGCAGCTTGGTCAGGCCACGCTTGCCGAGCGCCTCGACCACCTCGCGCACGCGCTGCGCCTCCGCGCGCGGGACGACGAGCACCGCATCGCCGCTCTTCACGATCACCAGATCCGACACGCCGATCGCCGCGATCGCACCCGCGTCGTCGCCGATCACGATGTTGCCGTGGCCGTCCTCGACGATCGCGGTGCCGGCGAGCGTGTTGCCGGCCGGATCCGTGCCGAGCAGCGCCGGCAGCGCCGCCCACGAACCCACGTCATTCCATCCGATCGAGGCCGGGATCGTGAACACCCGGCTCGCGCGCTCCATCACCGCGTGATCGATCGAGATCGACGGGAGCGCTGGATAGACGTCGGCCGCGCGCGCCGTGCCCGCCGCGATCTCGCGCACCGCCGCGGCGATCGGCGGCACGTGGGTCGCGAGCTCGTCGAGGATCCGGCGCGCCGACGCGAAGAACATCCCGGCGTTCCACAGGAACCGCCCGGTCGCCAGGTAGCGCTCGGCGGTCGCGCGGTCCGGCTTCTCGACGAACCGCAGCACCGGCACCGGCTGCTCGAGCACCGCGGACTCGACCTCGAGGTAGCCGAACCCGGTCTCGGCGTGGGTCGGCGCGATGCCGACCGTGCCGATCGCGTCGCCGGCCTCGACCTCGGCGAGCCCGCGCGCGAGCACCCGCGCGAGCCCGGCCTCATCGGCGATGTGGTGATCCGCGGGCAGCACCACGAGCACCGCGTCCGGATCGCGCCGCGCGATCGTCGCCGCCGCGAGCCCGAGCGCCGCGGCGGTGTTGCGCCCGATCGGCTCGGCGATCACCTCGACGCCGGGCACCACCTCGCGGGTCGCGGCGACCTGCTCCTCGGCGGTCACGATCGCGATGCGATCGCCCCCGACGCCCCGCGCGCGCCGCACCGCCGCGGCGAGCAAGGTCTCGCCGCCCGGGCCGATCGGGAGTAGCTGCTTGGGCCGGGTCCGGCGGCTCGCCGGCCACAACCGGGTGCCGCTTCCACCTGCGAGAATCACTGCGTGTCGCACCAGTCGCATGGTGGCACGCGCGAAGGACCGTGTGGTACGCCGGCCACGTGGAGTTCCGCACACCGCGGATCCCGCGGTCGTCCCTCATGGAGCCTCACGGAGTCTCGATGACCAAGCGTCTCCTGCTCGCCTCGATGATCGCCGCGTGTGGCGGCGGCAAGACCACGCCGCCGGGCGCGCCCGCGGCACCTGCCGATCCGGTCGCCAGCGCGCCCACCGCGCCGCCCGCGACGCCCGCGGCGCAACACGCGACCGGCCGGCCGCGCGAGGACCTGATCCCGCGCAGCGTGCTGTTCGGCAACCCGGATCGGGTCGCGGTGCAGATCAGCCCCGACGGCAAGCACCTGTCGTGGATCGCGCCGAGGGACGGCGTGCTCAACATCTGGGTCGCGCCGGCCGGCAAGCTCGACGAGGCGCGCCCGGTCACCGCCGAGAAGGTGCGGCCGATCCGGTCGTACACCTGGGCGTACAGCGGCGCGTACGTCCTCTACGATCAGGACACCGCGGGCGACGAGAACTTCCACGTGTTCCGGACCGACATCGCGACCGGCACGTCGACCGATCTGACGCCGTTCCCCGGCGCGCGCGCCTCGATCACGCGGCGCAGCCCGAAGCACCCGAACAAGCTGCTGGTCGAGATCAACGACCGCAACCCGCAGGTGTTCGATCTGCACGAGGTCGACCTCGCGACCGGCAAGCGCACCCTGGTGCTCCAGAACGACGACGAGCTGGTCGGCTACCACATCGACGATGATCTGAAGGTGCGGTTCGCGGACCGCCGCCTGCCCGACGGCTCCGGCGAGATCCTCGAGCGCACCCAGGGCAAGGCCTGGAAGCCGTACCTCGCGGTGCCGTTCGAGGACGCCGAGACCACCGGGATCACCGGGTTCCTCCCCGGCGGCAAGGCGGCCTACTTCGTCGAGACCCGCGGCCGCGACACCGCGGCGCTGGTCGCGCTCGACCTCGCGACCAAGAAGAGCAAGGTGCTCGCCGAGGATCCGAAGGCCGATGCCGGCACGCAGCTCGTGCATCCGACCACGCGCGCCGTGCAAGCGGTCGCGTTCGAGTACGACCGCGTGCGCTGGAAGGTGCTCGACAAGTCGATCCAGAAGGACCTCGACGCGCTCGCCAAGCTCGATGGCGGCGAGGTGACGATCGAGTCGCGCACGCTCGACGACAAGACCTGGCTGGTGATGACCGACTCGGATCTGCACCCGCGGCGCTACTACCTGTGGGACCGCGCGAAGCAGCGCAGCACGTTCCTGTTCGCCGCCCGGCCCGAGCTCGACAAGCAGCCGCTCGCGAAGATGCACCCGATCGAGCTCCAGGCGCGCGACGGCCTGCGGCTCGTGAGCTACCTGAGCCTGCCGCCGAGCACGGATCCCGACGGCGACGGCCGGCCCACCGCGCCGGTGCCGATGGTGCTGTGGGTGCACGGCGGCCCGTGGGCCCGCGATAGCTGGGGCTACGATTCGGTCACCCAGCTGCTCGCGAACCGCGGCTACGCCGTGCTCTCGGTCAACTTCCGCGGCTCGACCGGGTTCGGCAAGAAGTTCCTCAACGCCGCCAACCTCCAGTGGGGCAAGGCGATGCACGACGATCTGATCGATGCGGTGCGCTGGGCCGTCGCGTCGAAGATCGCGCCCGAGGACCAGATCTGCATCATGGGCGGCAGCTACGGCGGGTTCTCCACCCTGGCCGGCCTGACCCTCACGCCCGACGTGTTCGCGTGTGGCGTCGACATCGTCGGCCCGTCGAACCTGCTCACGTTCATGGCCGCGATCCCGCCGTACTGGAAGCCGCTGCTCGGGCTGCTCAAGACGCGGGTCGGCGACCCCGATACCGCCGAGGGCAAGGCGCTGCTCACCGCGTCGTCGCCGCTCACCCACGTCGCGAAGATCAAGCGCCCGCTGCTGATCGCCCAGGGCGCCAACGATCCACGCGTCAAGCAGGCCGAGTCCGAGCAGATCGTCGCCGCGATGAAGCGCCACGGCCTGCCGGTCACCTACGCCCTGTTCCCCGACGAGGGCCACGGGTTCGCGCGCGCGGTCAACGCGGTCGCGTTCTTCGCGATCACCGAGGCGTTCCTGTCCGCCCACCTCGGCGGCTTCTACCTGCCGATCACCCAGGACGAGATGTCTGCAGCGTCGATGCAGATCGTAGATGGCAAGCACGGCATCCCCGGCCTGCCGCAATGACCAGGAGTGTGCCCGTGAAACAGTTCGCATTGCTCTCGAGCATCGTGCTCGCCGCCGCGTGTGGCGGCGGCAAGTCCCCTGGGCCCCAGAGCCCCGTTGGTTCGGCGCCCGAGGCCGGCGCGCCGACGCACCCCGAGCCGCGCCCGCCCGGCCCGCCGCCCGCCAAGGGCAACCCGCGGACCGACCTGATCCCGCGCAGCGTGCTGTTCGGCAACCCCGAGCGGGTCGCCGTGCGGATCAGCCCCGACGGCAGGCACCTGTCGTGGATCGCGCCCAAGGACGGCGTGCTCAACCTCTGGGTCGCGCCGGTCGGCAAGCTCGACCAGGCCGTCGCCGTCACCAGCGAGACCACGCGCCCGCTGCGCCAGTACTTCTGGGCCTACAACAGCAAGCACCTGCTCTACATGCAGGACAACGCGGGCGACGAGAACTTCCACCTGTTCCGGGTCGACGTGGCCGGCGGCCAGCCGACCGATCTGACGCCGTTCGCGGGCGCGCGCGCGCAGCTCGCCGGGATCAGCGAGAAGAAGCCGAACACCCTGATGGTCACGGTGAACAACCGCAACCCGCAGCTGTTCGACCTCCACCGGATCGACCTCGCGACCGGCAAGGACGAGCTGGTGGTCCAGAACGACGACGGGCTGCTCGGGTTCGAGATCGATGACGATCTGAACGTGCGGTTCGCGTCGAAGAAGTTGCCCGACGGCTCGACCCAGCTGCTCCAGCGCGACGCCAACAAGGGCTGGAAGCCGTACGAGACGATCGCGTTCGAGGACGCCGAGACCAGCGGCATCGTGTCGTTCGTGCCCGACGGCAAGTCGGTCTACTTCCTCGAGAGCCGCGGCCGCGATACCGGCGCGCTGGTGAAGATGGACCTCGCGACCCGCAAGCAGACCGTGCTCGCCGAGGATCCGAAGGCCGATGCCGGCCAGGTGATCCTCCACCCCACCAAGCACACCGTGCAGGCGGTCCAGTTCGACTACCTGCGCCCGCGCTGGCAGGTGCTCGACAAGTCGATCCAGAAGGATCTCGACGCGCTCGCCAAGGTCGATGGCGGCGAGGTGATCATCACCAGCCGCACCACCGACGACAAGACCTGGACGGTGACCACCACCTCCGAGCTCGCGCCCGGCCGCCACTACCTGTGGGATCGCGCCAAGCAGAAGGCGACGTTCCTGTTCTCGGCGCGCCCCGAGCTCGATCAGCAGCCGCTGGTGAAGATGCACCCGGTCGAGATCAAGGCGCGCGACGGCCTGAGCCTGGTCAGCTACCTGACCCTGCCGGCCGCCGCGGATCCCGACGGCGACGGCAAGCCGAACACCGCGGTGCCGCTGGTGCTGTGGGTGCACGGTGGTCCGTGGGCGCGCGACGGGTGGGGCTACAACCCCGCGCACCAGCTGTTCGCGAACCGCGGCTACGCCGTGCTCAGCGTCAACTACCGGGGCTCGACCGGCTACGGCAAGAAGTTCCTCAACGCCGCCAACCTGCAGTGGTCGAAGACGATGCACGACGACCTGCTCGACGCGGTCGACTGGGCGGTGAAGTCCGGCGTCGCGCCGCGCGACAAGGTGTGCATCGGCGGCGGCAGCTACGGCGGCTACGCGACCCTGGTCGGCCTCGCGATGACGCCCGACGCGTTCGCGTGCGGCGTCGACATCGTCGGCCCGTCGAACCTGCTGACCCTGCTCGCGTCGATCCCGCCGTACTGGGCGCCGATGATGGCGATGTTCAAGACCCGCGTCGGCGACCCGACCACCCCCGAGGGCAAGGCGCTGCTCGAGGCCGCCTCGCCGCTCGGCCACGCCGCGCACATCAAGCGCCCGCTGCTGATCGGCCAGGGCGCCAACGATCCACGCGTCAAGCAGGCCGAGTCCGAGCAGATCGTCGCCGCGATGAACCGCCACGGCCTGCCGGTCACCTACGTGCTGTTCCCCGACGAGGGCCCACGGCTTCGCTCGCCCGGTCAACAACATCGCGTTCTTCGCGGTCACCGAGGCGTTCCTGTCCGCGCACCTCGGCGGCTTCTACCTGCCGATCACGAAGGACGAGCTGTCCGCGTCGTCGATGCAGATCAAGGAAGGCCGCCAGGGCATCCCCGGGCTGTGAGCCGCGGCGCGCGCCCGCAGGCTGCCTGCTAGGGCGCGGGAGGCTCGATCACCGCGACCTGCTTCTGCCACGTCGAGATCCAGGTCGCGACGAGCTGGCTCGAGTCGTCCGGCGGGTAGTGCGAGAGCGAGCGCACGAGGCCGATCGTGTAGTCGCCGCGCGCGGAGAACACGCCGCGATCGATCTCGAAGCGGCCGGTCTCGTTGCGCGGCAGCGTGGCCAGCGCGAAGTGCGGGAACGGCAGCGCGGCGGCCACCAGGATCTGCTCCTGGACGGGGCGGCCCTGGTGGTCCCAGGTCAGGCTGGGCGACGAGCCGAGCACGACCTCATCGGGGAACTCGATCGCGGCGTCGTACGGCGTGCTCAGGTCGCGCTCGCTCGACAGCGACGCCTCGTCGGCGCCGGCGTGCGTGGCGACCAGGATCTGGCCGGCCCAGCCGTCGATCGCGCGGCGCAGCTTGCCGGCCCCCGGCTCGCCGCCCGCCGACTCGTCGATCCACTCCGCGCGCTCGGCCGCTGCACCATCGAACGAGATCCAGCCCGTGACGTCCTCGGCGTACGTGCTGCCGTTCGCGGTGGTGCGGAACAGCCGCGCCTCCACCTCGGTGCACGGCCAGCCGTTGCACCGCGTCAGGTTCGCGGTCACCTCGAGGTACAGGTCGTCGCTGCCGACGATCCCCTCGAGCGGGGTGGGCTCGATCGAGCGCTCGATGCTGCACGCAGAGAGAAGCCCCAGGAACGCCATGGTCCGCACCATGGCCGCTCCTGCTGCAACCGAGGTGCCGCGGCGCAAGCCAGCGGCGCGGCGTGGCCGGCGGCACCGAGCTGTAGCCGGGCGTTGACGGGGTGTGGTCGAGCCGCGCGGCTCAGCCGGCTTCGGCGAGCTGGCGCTGCAGCCGCGCGACCTCGGACCGCGGCAGGCCCGCGTGATAGACCTGCTCGAGCTGCATCCGCTCGCTCGACACCAGCTCGGACGCGCCGAGCCGCACGGTGCCATCGGTGTCGAGCGTGATCTCGACCAGCACGAGCACGTCGCCCGCGGGAGCCTCGGGCAGATCCACGATCGCGTAGCGGCCGAGGTGCCGGTTGTCCGCCGGATCGGGCGACTCGCCCTCCCAGAGATCGAACTCGATCCGGACCTGCTCGTCGGCGCGGGTCGCGAACACGCGGTGCTCGCGGGTCGGCACCACCGCGGACTGCGCGATCACCGGCTCGCACTCGCCGCCCGCGGCCGACACGCAGATCCCGCGCGCCGCCACATCGATCAGCAGCACGCCCTCGATCGTGCCCTCGAGCCGCGCGACCTCGAGCGCGGCGCCGACCGCGACCACCTCCTCGGGGTTCTCGATCGTGCGCGGATCGCGGCCGACGATCCGCGCGATCTCGCGGCGCACCGCCGGCATCCGGGTCATCCCGCCGACCAGCAGCACGTCCTGGACCTCGTCGCGGAGGCGGCCGGCGCGCTGGATCGCCTCGACGATCGGCGCCTCGAGCCGCCGGATCAGCGGCGCCGACCACAGCTCGAGCTCGTCGCGCCGCACGGTCTTGCCGTACTCGACGCCCTTGCCGGACGGCAGCTGGACCAGCTCGACGATGTGGACCTGCGCGGCCGCCACGCCGGACAGCTCGTGCTTGGCGCGCTGGGCGGCGAGCCGCAGCCGCTCGATCGCGATCGCGTCCGTCGAGACGTCCATGCCGCGCGCGCTGCGCACGTCGCGGACCAGGTTCTCGACCACCGCGCGATCGACGTCGTCGCCGCCGAGGAACGCGTCGCCGGTCGTGGCCAGCACCTCGAACACGCCGCCGATCGCGTCGACCGCCGCGACGTCGAACGTGCCGCCGCCGAGATCGCAGACCAGGTACTTGCGATCCGCGCCGCGGTGCGCGCCGTGGCCAAGCGCCGCCGCGGTGGGCTCGCTGAGCAGCCGCGACACCACGAGCCCGGCGATCTGCGCCGCGTCCTTGGTCGCCTGGCGCTGCGCGGCGTCGTACCACGCCGGGATCGTGATCACCGCGCGGGTCACCGGCTCGCCGTAGTGCGCCTCGGCCATCCGGCGCAGCTCGCGGAGCACCAGCGCACACACCTCCTCGGGCGCCACCACGCGGCCGGCCGACAGCTGGATCCAGGTGTCGCCGTTCGGCGCCTCGATCAGCTCGTACGGCAGGACCCGCGACAGCCGCTTGATCTCGGGGTGATCGAACCGCCGGCCGAGCAAGCGCTTCGCGCCGAAGATCGTGACGTCGGGGGAGTGATCGAGCCCCTCGCGCGCCGGCTCGCCGACCACCGGCCCGTCGGGCGCGTACCACACCAGCGACGGCAGCAGCGTCGAGCCCTCGGGCGTGGTCAGGATCCGCGGCACGCCGTCGCGATCGATCACCGCGACGGCCGAGTTCGAGGTGCCGAGATCGATGCCGATCGCGCGGCCCCGCGCCGTCATCGGAACAGCCTCCGCAGCTCGTCGTTGCGCGCCTGGCCGTGGACGCGCAGGTGCTCGAGGATCTGCTCGGCCTCGATGCACTGATCGTGGTGCGCGAGCGCGGTCTCGAGCTGCGAGGTCGCGAGCATCAGCTCTCCCTTGGACAGCGCGGCGAGCGCCGACGCGACGTAGTACAGCGAGCGCAGCGGGCGGCTGCGCGGATAGACGCACAGCGCCGCGGCGAGCACCTCCTGGGCGTTGTCGGCGTCGCCGTCGCCGAGCATCGCGCGCGCGCGGGTCTCGAACGACTCGCCGCCCTGCGCCTGCGACAGCGGCGGCGGCTCCGTTCCGGAGGTCCTGCGCGGCGCGACCGGCACCGCCTGCGCGACCGGGACCTGCTGCGAGGCGCGCGCGACCCGCACCGCCCCGGCCTCCACGCTCGAGATATCCTCGAAGCCAACCAGCCAGCCGGCCGGCTCCCGGAGCAGCGAGCCGATCGCCGTCGCGCGGCCCTCCGCGACCATCGCCGCGCGCAGCCGGTCGTAGGCGCGGTTGCACAGGATCGTCAGCTCCTCGGCGAGGTGCGAGATCGCCGGCGCGTGGTGGCGCGCGACCAGATCCGGATGATGGCGGCGGACCAGCGTCATCCAGCCGCGGCGGATCTGCTCGGCGTCGGCGTCGCGATCGACGCCGAGCACCTCGTGCACCGCGAGCTGGCGGAGCCGGCGCAGCTCGTCGGTGAGATGGGCGAACAGCTGGCGCTCGTCGCCGGGCAGCTCGACCGCCGGCACCACGGCGCGCGGGCGCGCGGCCACCGGCCCAGACGCAGCCACCGGAGCTACCGGCACCGGCACTGGCGCCGCCACCGGCCCAGACCCGGCCACCGGCCCCGATGCCGCCACCGGCCCAGACCCGGCCACCGGCCCCGATGCCGCGCGTGGGGACGACGCCGCCACCGGCCCAGACCCGGCCACCAACCCCGACGGCGCGCGCGGGGACGGCGCGGCCACCGGCCCCGATGCGGCCACCGGCCCCGATCCGGCCACCGGGCCCGATCCAGCCACCGGCCCGGACGCGACCACCGGGCCCGAGCCCACCACCGGGCCGGACGCGACCACCGGGCCCGAGCCGGCCACCGGCGCCGCGGCGTGCGGCGGCTCGGCCACCGGCGCCCTCGATGCGGCGCTCGCCATCATGCCCTTGAGCCGCTCCATCACCGCATCGGTGAACCCGACCAGCTCGATCTCGATCCACGTCTTGCCGGCATCGCCCTCCGTCGGCGACGCCTTCTGCACGCGACCATCGATCGCGATCACGACCTGGTTCGGCAGCTCCAACCCGAGCGTCACCTGCGCGCCGAGCTCGGTGTGGAACGGCACCTTCATCGAGAGCAGCTTTCCGCGGCGCAGCTTGCGCGTGTAGAACACCTCGACCTGCTCCCAGGTCGTGCAGCGGACGTGCAGGGTACGACCGGCGACCACTACTTGCCTTTGTCGCGGGGCAACGGCTCGAGGGTCACCGAGCGCTCGATGACGGACAGCTTCTTCGCGACGTCGATCGGCGTGTCGAGATCATTCCCCGAGCGCCAGTCGTCCGCCTTGATCGTGAGGTGGTGCGGCTTGTAGCCGGTCTTGATCACCACCAGCTCGTAGTCGCGCCCGGCGGTCAGCTGGTTGAAGCGCATGCTGCCGGTGAGCCCGATGTAGAGGTACGCCTCGGCGCCGGCCGGCTTGGAGCTGACCGCGATCGGCCCGGCGCCCGCCGCCGTGCTGGGGCCGTGCACCGCGGTCGGCTGCAGCGGCAGCTCGGCGGGAGAGGCCTGCTTGCCGGAGAGCGGCTGGAGCACCACCTCGATCGCCGCCTTCTGGCCGGCCTTGTCGCCGAGCCAGCTCGCGGTGCCGACCTGGGCCTCGCCGAGCGCGTGGCCCTCGAGCAGGAACGCGAGCTCGTGAGTCGAGTTGGCCTGAAGCCGCATCGTGTTGACCGGCGTGCGGCCGAGCCGCAGCCACACGCCCGCCTGCGCCGGGGTCGATTGCACCTCGATCGCGCCGGGATCGGCGAGCGCGCCGGTCGCGAGCT
>JBQCJR010000582.1:0-23785 GCA_051952595.1 Kofleriaceae bacterium | reverse complement strand
CGAGGCGACCGGCGACGGCGCGCGGCGCAGCAGCTCGACCGCCTCGGCGAGCGTGCGATCCGGGAGCCGGCGCGGCAGCAGCGCGACCCGCGGGGCCAGCTCGTCGAGCCGCGCCTCCAGCTCGCCGATCGACGCCACCGCGGTCACCTCGTGGCCGAGCGGCTCGAGTGGCCGGCGCGCGAGCGCGGCGAGCACCGGCTCGTCGGAGACCACGACGACGTTCACGCCGGGCCTCCTTCGGTGGGCCCGGTGGGGCCGTCGGTGGCGCCGCCGGTATGGCCGCCGGTCGGCCCGGCCTCGGCGTGGCCGAGCAGCTTGCGGACCACCCGCAGCAGCTGGGTCCGATCGTGCGGCTTGGTGATGTACTCGTCGACCCCGGCGTCGAACCCACGCACGCGATCGATCCGCTCGCCCATGCTGGTGACCATGACGATCGGGATGTCGGCGTACTCCGGCAGCGCGCGCAGCGTGCGGGTCAGCTCGTAGCCGTCCATGCGCGGCATCATGACGTCGGTGGACACCAGGTCGAACCGGCGCGACCGCGCCAGCTCGAGCCCGTGCTGGCCATCGATCGCGACGGTGACGAGGTAACCGGCGTCGGCGAGCAGGCGGCGCAGCGACTCGCGCACGATGTCCGAGTCCTCGACGAGCAGGATCTGCGTCGAGCTGCGGCGGGGCGTGGCGCCGGGCGTGGCGGGGCCGGGCAGGGCGGCGCGTCGCGGCGCGCTCGGGCGATCGAGCGCGCGCCGGATCACCGCCGGCACGTCGAGGATCAGCGCGACGCGATCGCCGAGCAGCGTGGCGCCCGCGACGCACGGCACCGCGGCGAGCAGCTTGCCGAGCGACTTGATGACGATCTCGCGCTTGCCGAGCAGGTGATCGCAGACCAGCGCGTAGCTCTGGCCGGCGAGCTCCACCAGCACCAGCTGGAGCTCCGCCGGATCGCCGCCGCCGTCGAGCTCGAGCACCGCGTCGAGGCGGATCACCGGCACGTGCTTGCCGCGGACCACCGCGACCTCGCGATCGCCGACCAGCGCCAGCTCGGACGGCGCGATCGCGAGCACGCGCTGCACGAGGTCGAGCGGGATCGCGAACGTCTCGCCGCCCGCGCGGGCGACCACGACCTGGATGATCGCGAGGGTGAGCGGAAGTCTCAGCACGAAGGCGCTCCCTTGGCCGGGGGTGGACTCGACGTCGATCGTGCCCTTGAGGCGCGAGACGATGGTCTGGCGGACCGCGTCCATGCCGACGCCGCGGCCGGACACCTCGCTGACCGTCGCCGCGGTCGAGAACCCGGCGCGAAAGATCAGCTCGCGCGCGCCGCGGTCGTCGAGCGCCGCGGCCTCGGCGTCGCCGAGCAAGCCGCGCTCGACCGCCCGGGCGCGCAGCCGCGCCGGATCGAGGCCGCGGCCGTCGTCGGAGACCCGGATCTCCACCTGGTTGCCGCGGTGCGCGGCGGCGATCCGGATCGCGCCCTCCTCGGGCTTGCCCGCGGCGGCGCGTTGCTCCGGTGGCTCGAGGCCGTGATCGACCGCGTTGCGGACCAGGTGCATCAACGGCTCGTCGAGCGCCTCGACCAGCAGCTTGTCCAGCTCGGTGTCATCGCCGTGGAGCTCGAGCCGCGCGCGCTTGCCCAGGCTCGCCGCCAGGTCGCGCACCGTGCGAACGTGCTTGCGGAACACCCCCGCGACCGGGACCATGCGCAGCCGCATCACCTGGTCGCGCAGCTCCCCCGAGATCGCGTCGAGTCGGTCCGTGCCGCGGTCGAGCTCCGCCGCGACGTCGCCGAGCACGCGCTCCACCCGCGACAGCTCGTCGCCCAGCGCGTCGAGCCCTCGCAGCGCGCCGCCGCCCGCGCGGCCCTGCGCGACCCGCTGCGCCACGCCGCGATCCGCCGCCAGCTCGGTGGTCAGCGAGCCCAGCGACCCCACCGCGCCTCGCAGCTCGTCGCGCCCCAGCACCAGCTCGCCCACCAGGTTGAGCAGCCGATCGAGCTTCTCGAAGTCCACCCGGATGGTCGGGCGCGCCTTGTCGATCCCGCCGCCGGGCTCGGTCGAGCCCGCGCGTGGCGCCGCGGGGGCAGGTGCCGCGGGCGCCGGCGCGCTCGGGTTGCGCAGCCGCGCGATCGCCTGCGCTGGGTCGAGCGCGATCGGCGCGCGGGCGCGGGCCTCGGCCAGCATGCCTCGCAGCGCATCCAGCGCGCCCAGCAGCGCGTCGATCACCGCGCCGTCGGCCGCGCGCCCCGCATCGCGGATCTGTCCCACCAGGTCCTCCGCCGCGTGCGCGACGTCGTTGACCGGGCGCAGCCCCACCATCGCCGAGCTGCCCTTGACCGTATGGAGGTCGCGAAACACATCGCGCAGCAGCTCGACGTCGCCCGGGCGGCGCTCGATCTCGACCAGCTTGCCCGCCAGCGCCTCCAGCCGCTCCGCCGCCTCATCGAAGAACAGCTCGACCATGTCGTCGTCGACCGTCGGCGTCCACGCGAACCCCGGCGCGCCCTGGCGGTCGAGCGGTGTCGCGCTCGTGTGCTCGTGTGCCCCCGCGTTCGGTCGTGCGTGTGTGCTCGTGCTCGTGCTCGTGCTCGTGCTCGTGCTCGTGCGCTCGTGCGGCGCCGGGCTCGTGCTCGTGCTCGTGCTCGTGCGCTCGTCCGGCGCCGGGCTCGCGGCCGCCACGCCCCTCGTCGCACCCGGGCTCGACGTGCGGATCGTGCTCGTGCTCGCCACGCGGCCGCGCGTGCCTCCGGCCACCGCATCCAGCGCCGCCGTCCGCTCCGCGAGCGGCAAGTCTTCCACGCGTGCGCCCGAGCGATCCGGTTGCGCGAGCTGCACGAATGCCGCGTGCAGCGCCTCGACCGCCTCGTGCAGCGCTCGCCGGCCCGCGTCGTCGAGCGCGCCCGCGCCATCCAGCCCCCTCTCGATCGCCAGCGCGAGCCGGCCCACCGGCTCCGCGCCCATCCCGAGCGCCGACAGCCCGATCCGGAACGCGACCTGTCCCATCCCCTCGAGCTCGCCGGCCTCCGCCGCCATGACCCGCTCGTGCAGCCACGCCGCGTCGCGTCCCGCCGCGGCGACGAACTGGTCCCACAGCGCGGCGCCGGTCATGGCCAGCCCGAGTATCCACCACGACCTCGATCGAGGCCAAGCGGGCGGGGCGGCTCACTCCGCGGCGCGAGAACCTCCCACGCTCGCGCACCTCCGCCGCGCCGCCGGACTCGACGAACCAGCTCTCCGCGTCGCCCAGCCGGCCTGGTTTGATTTCGCCGATATCCCGCTGCCCCAGAACGACCCGCGCTCCAGCCTCGACGAGCCGTCCCATCGACGTCGCGTGCTCGCACGGGATCGCCCGATCGATTTCGCCGATATCCGCTGCCCCCCAAACCGCCCGCGGGCAGCCCCGTCGATCCATCTCTCCGTTCCCGTCGCGCTCGCCGGTGCTCGCCTGGTTTGATTTCGCCGATATCTGCTGTCCGCCCTTCGGACGCCACGCCCCATTGGAGCCACCCGATCTCCACGCCTGCTGCTCGACCAGCTCGCCATCCCAGCCGTCTCTTCTCCTTCGAACCGAAAAACTCTGCCGGTGGTAGTAGGCGTGTGGAGATTGTGGACAGGCGCGCTAGCCGCACCGCGGCCACGCGTTCTTCGCGACGTCGCGCGGCGCGGCTGTCCAAGCCCGTGGGCAACCGGCGCTGCGGCACCTCCCGCCGCTCGGACGGTTGTCCATGGGCGTCAATATCCACACGCCGTGCGCGTTCTCCTCCGAACCGGTTCCGACGAGACCACGCGCAGCGTATGGATGCGGACAGCCGCGCCGCGATCCACCGACGAGAACACCGCCGCCGCGCTCGATGGCGCGCCTGCCCACCGCCTCCACACGCCTACCACCACCACCGGAGTTTTCGGGATCCAGGGGAGAGAGGCGCCGCGGTGGAAGGTCTCCCCCGATGGCGTGCTCGCCTGGAGCCGCGACGTTCTCGTCACCCCAGCTCGTGTCGCGCGAGCCACCGCCGCGGCCCCGAGCGCGTCGTGCGTAGCTCGAGCCGCACGCCGGCGGCCTCGGCGGCGGCGCGCGCGCGGCGGAGCACGGGAACCAGATCGTCGCCGAGGATCTCCGCGCCGTCGAGATCCACGACCAGCCGGACGAGCCCGCGGATGCCAAGCCGCGCGGTCAGCTCGGCGGTGACCCAGCGCGCGGCGGGCTGGCCGCGCAGCGCGAGCACGTCCTCGGCGGGCGGCAGCGGCGGGATCAGGATCGGCGGCGGCGTGCGATCCTCGTCGAGCGGCACGGTCGGCGCGGCGCCGGTCGGCTCGGGGAACAGCACCGGGACGCCGAACGGCGGGGTGCGGTTCACGCCGTGGACGACCAGCACGCCGGCCGCCGGGGTCGGGCGGGGCGGGGCGGCCGGCGGCCGCGCCACGAACGGATCCGAGTCGCGGCGCACGTAGTACACCGCGTCGCCCGCGCGCACCGGCTCGAGGTCTGGCAGGTCGCGCAGCGACTCGCTGTACCCCACGAACACGAACCCGCCCGGCCGGGTCGCGGTGACCAGCCGCTCGAGCGCGCGGCGGCGAGCTGGTGGCGTGAAGTAGATCAAGACGTTGCGGCACCACACCAGATCGCAGTCGCGCGGCACCGCGCCGTCCACCAGGTTGGCGCGCTCGAACCGAACCAGGGCCGCCAGCTCGGGGCGGACCCGCACGCGATCGCCGTCGAGCACGAAGCCGTCGCGCCACTCCGGCGGCACATCGGCGAGCGCGGTCGCCGGGTAGCTCGCCTCGCGCGCGACCTCAAGCGCCTCGGCGCTGATGTCGGTCGCCAGGATCGAGATCGCGCTGCCGGGCAACAGCCGGGCGAGCACGACCGCGAGGGTGTACGGCTCCTCGCCCGCCGCGCACCCCGCGCTCCACACCCGGATCGCGCGCTTGCCGCGCAGCTGCGGCGCGATCCGCTCGATCAGCGCGGCGAACTGCGAGCGGTGGCGGAACAGCCGGCTCTCGCCGACCCGCACCGCCTCGACCAGCTGTTCCAGCTCGCCCGCGCCGCGCGCCGACTGGATCGCCGCGACGTACGCCGCCGCGTCGAGCCCGAGCGCCGCGATCCGCGCCGCCGTGCGCGTCTCCACCACCCACGCCGGCAGCTCGAGCCCCGCGTGCTCGGAGAGCCGGCGCGCCACCGCGGCGATGATGTCCGACGGCAGCGGCACGGCCTACCGACCCGCCGGGCGCGGCTTGCCGTTCGTCGGGCCCGGCTTGCGGCCCGGCGGCAGCGCGCGCGGCGCCTCGCGATCCCCGTCGAGCGCCCGGGGCGCCTCGCTGCGCCGCGCGATCCGGTGGCCGTCGAGGTTGAACCCCGCGATCGACTCCTCGAGCTCGTACGCCAGCTCGTGCAGCCGCTCCGCCTGGACCACCGACTCCTCCGAGCCGTGCAGCGCCTCGCCGGCCAGCCCACGCACCGCGTCCATGTTGCGCGCGATCTCATCGGACACCACCGCCTGCTCGTGGACCGCCGTCGCGGTGTCCTTGACCACCGTGATCAGCTCCGCCAGTCCGGTCAGCGTCGAGGTGACCAGCTGCGACCCACCCACCACCTCGCGCGTCCCGATCTCCATCGACGCGATCGCCGCCTGCGTCTGCTCCTTGACCGTCTGGATCAGCGCCTCGATGTCCTTCGCCGATTGGCCCACCCGCCGCGCGAGCGACGACACCTCGTCGGCCACCACCGCGAACCCGCGGCCTTGCTCGCCGGCGTGCGCCGCCTCGATCGACGCGTTGAGCGCCAGCATCGACGTCTGCTCGCTGATCTGGCGGATCACCTCGACGATGTTGCCGATCCGCTTGCTGCTCTCGCCGAGCTCGCGCATCTTGCCCGCCGCGTCGTCGACCGCCGCGCGGATCTGATCCATCCGCGTCACCGCCGAGGTCACCGCCGTGCTCGATTGCTCCGCGACGTCGGTCGCCTGCGCCGCGTTGCCCGCCACCTGCTGGATCGACGCCGACAGCTCGGTGACCGCCGTCGTCGAGCTCTCGATCTTGAGCGTCTGGTCCTTGAGCCCCGATAGCATCTGGCGCGACGCCGCGCTGATCTCCGCGCTCGACGCGCCAACCTGGAACGCCGCCGACTGCACGCCCGACGCGAGGTGGTGGACGCGCGCGAACACCTGGTTGATGTTGTCCGCCAGGTCCGCCGTCTCGTCCGTCGAGTGGACCACGATCCGCTGCGTCAGATCGGTGTCGCCCGCGAGCAGATCGCGCGACTGCCGGACCATCTGCTTGATCGGCCGGGTGACCCAGAACGCGAGCAGGAACGCGATCACCAGCGACGCCGCGATGCCCACGCCGATCTCGATCCACGGCAGCTTGTCGCCCGGGTTCACCACCGTCGCGCGGCTGCGCGTGATGAACAGCTTGCCCACCACGCCGTGCTCGAGGCCCTTGTAGCCCTCGAGCGGCTCGACGTAGAAGTCGTGGTGCTCGTCGCCCACGCGGATCGCGTCGCGCACGTCGTTGCCCGCGCGTAGCTTCCGGTAGCGCTCCGGCTGGAGCGCGCGGCCGAGGTCGGCGCGGCGATCCGCCGGCCACGCGGAGGCCAGCACCGTCAGCCCATCGATCAGCGTCGGCCGCATGCGCAGCTGGACGTCCTCGTCCGACTGCTCGGCGAACTCGGCGTAGTAGCGCTCGAGCCGGATGCCGATCAGCATCCCGCCGACCACCTGGTCGTCATCGCTCGATCGCCGGATCGGCAGCGCCGAGACCTGGTACGGCACGCCACCGAGCATCTGCAGGCGGTGCGCGACCACGCTGCCCGTGCGCGCCTGCGCGGCGGTGCCGAGCTGCGGCAGCTCGTCGCGGGTCAACGGGCTGCGCGGCGGTGCGTAGACCAGCTCGTTCCCGCTGGTGAAGATCGCGAACAGGTCCGGCTGGAGGCCGTTCTTGGCCGACAGCTGCTCGAACATCCGCACACCCACCACCGCCAGCATCGCGTCGCGCTGCGCCGGCTCGGCGCGGAACCCCGCGCGCAGCTCCGGATCCACCGCGAGCAGCTCCAGCGTGCCCGTCATGCCCTGGCCGACCCGATCGATGTAGCCCGCGAGCCGGCGCGCCGACTTCTGCAGGTAGTTGCCGCGCGATCGCAGCTGGGTCTCGTTCTGCACCACGTAGGTGCCGCCGATGATCAGCAGCGCCGCGAGCGCGAGGCAGCCGACCAGGAACTTCACGAACATCGGCACGCGGAGCTTGCGCGGCGTCACGGCTGGACCTCCTCGGCCCGCGGCTCCCCCGCGAGCGCGCGCAGCGGCGCTGCCTCGAGGATCGCGCGCGCATCGAGCACGCGCACCGTGCCCGATGGCGTGGCCGCCAGCCCGAGCAGCAGCGCGCCCACCTCCGGTGGCAGGTGCGACGGCGGCGGCTCGAGCGGTCCGTCGAGCGTGCGCAGGTCGCGCAGCCGATCGACGACGATCCCCGCGGTGCCCCGCGCGTGCTCGATCACGACGAGCCGGCTGTGGTCATCGATCCCCGTGCGCGACAGCCCGAGCAGCACGCCGAGATCGATCGCCGGCACGATGTCGCCGCGCAGGCTGAACACGCCCGCGAGGCAGGGCGGGGTGAGGATCACGCGGGTGATCGGCTGGATCGGCAGCGTCTCGCGGACCTCGCCGATCGGCAGCGCGAGCTCCTGGTCGCGGAGCTCGAAGCAGACCAGGCGCAGGCTGCCGGATTCCACCATCGCCCCGAGCCTACCCGATGTTGAAGTCTTCCTTCGGATGCGCGCCGCCACTACCGTCGCGGAACCGATCGAGCGTGTAGCGCGAGAAGATCTCGTGCGCCGGACCACCGGTCAGCCACTCCGCGTATAGCTTGCCGACGATCGGCGCCATCATGAAGCCGTGGCCCACGAAGCCACACGCGAGGAAGAAGTCCGGGTGCTCCGCGGGCGCGCCCAGGATCGGATTTCCATCGGGCGACTGATCGTACGGGCCCGCCCACTGCCGCAGGATCTTGATGTCGCCGAGGATCGGCATCAGGCGAACCAGCCGCCGCGCGTACGTCGCGAGGAACTCCAGCGTCGAGCCCATCGCGTACGTCGAGCCGTGCCCCGGCACCGTGACGCCGCCGACGATCTCGCCGCGCATCGACTGGCTGCAGTACAGCCCGCTCGCCAGCTCCGAGACCATCGGGCGGAGGAACGGCTTGAGCGGCTCCGACGAGCAGATCTCGTGGCGGATCGGCCAGGTCGGGATGTCGACGCCGACCATCGCGCCGAGCTTGGGCGACCACGCACCCGTCGCGTTGATCACGCGGCGCGCGCGCAGCGTGCCGCGCTGCGTGTGTACGGCGTAGCCACCCTCCGCGGCCGGCTCGAGCCCGCTCACGGGAGTCTGCGTGAAGATCCGCACGCCGTGCGCCGCCGCCTGCCGCGCGTAGCCCCACAGGAACGGCCACGGGAACAGGATCCCGTCGCTCGGGTTGTACGACGCGCCGACGATGCCGGTCAGATCGAGCTCGGGCACGATCTCCTGCGCCTGGCGCGGCTCGAGCATCCGGGTCGCCACGCCGCACCGGTTCTGGAGCGCGATGTTCTTCTCGAGCCGCGCCACCTCCTTGGCGCTGCGCGCGAGGAACAGGTAGCCGCCCTGGCGGAACCACACGTTGACGCCGAGCTCGACCGCGAAGCGCCGGCACAGCTCGACCGACTCCTGCATCAGCCGGATGTTGATCTCGGTCGACCACTGCTGGCGGATGCCGCCGCCGTTGCGCCCCGAGGCGCCCTCGGCCAGATAGCCGCGCTCGATCACGACCACGTCGTGCAGGCCGCGGCGCGCCAGGTGGTACGCGATCGAGAGGCCGATCACGCCGCCGCCGATGATCGCGATCTCGGCGCGCGCGGGCAGCGGCCCCTCCGCCTCGAGCGTCGCGGGCAGCCGGATCTCACCGGACTGATCCGCCCGCGATTCGTCGTCCTCGTCGTCGATCACCGGCTGCATCAGCGCATTCCCGTGTGGCTCGCGTCCGCATCCGCCGCGCCCGGCTCGACGGGTTCCCCCTCGTCACCCTCGTCCGGCGAGTCGTCCGGGAAGCGATGCGCGCCCGGATCGCGCGCGAGCAGGCGCAGCGGCGTCGGCGAGAGCGGCGGCCGCGAGGTGAACGGGCGGATCGACGACGGCGGCTGGCCGGTGAGCTTCGCCAGCTCGGCGGCCACCACCGCGAGGCACTCCTTGCCCTGGCAGGGTCCGGTGCCGAACCCCGTGTAGCGCTTCACTTCCTCGATGTCGCGATAGCCTCGCGAGACGCTGTGCTCGAGGTCGGACAGCGTCATGTCCTCGCAGCGGCACAGGACGATCTTTCCGGGCACGGCAGGACGATACTACGTAAACGAACGCGCGACGTTCTCGCCGACGCGCGCGCCGTCGGCCCGAGCGGCCGCGGGTCCGAGATAACCGCACACGTCGCCGCACGCCCAGACTCCCGGCGTGGACGTCCGGCCGAGCTCGTCGACCTCGATCCGGAAACCGCCCGCCGGCGGATCGAGCACCACCCGACAGCCCTGCTGCCGCGCGCCCTCGGAGGCCGGGGCCGGCACCGCGGCGACCGCCACCAGATCGCACTCGATCTTCGCGCGGCGGTGGCGCGACTCGACCGCGGTGACCCAGCCGCGGCCGCGCACGCCCGCGACGTCGTCCAGCGCGATCCGCGAGACCTCTGCGCCCGCGCCGGTCAGCGCGCCCGCCAGCGCATCCGCGTCGCTCGCCGTGCCCGGGCCGTCGATCAGGCACACCTTGTCGCCGCCGAGGATCCCGTGATCGACGAGCAGCCGGCCGACCCCGCGCGCCGCGAGCACGCCCGGGCGATCGTTGTCGGGGAACGGCAGGTTCACCGCGTAGCCGCCGGTCGCCCAGATCCAGCGCTGCGCGTAGATCCGGTACAGCCGCTCGGGCGCCGCCACCGCGAGCACCCCGCCATCGTCCTCGGGGAAGTAGCCGATCGCCGTCGAGCGTGCGAGCAGCACCACGCCGGCCTCGGTCGCCTCGCGCCAGCTCGCCTCGGCGGCCGCGCGCCCCGTGCGTGGATCCGCGCGCAGGCTGCCGCCCGGGCGCAGCTGATCGTCGATCAGCACCGTGGAGCGACCCGCGCGCGCCAGCTGCGTCGCCGCCGCGAGGCCCGCCGGTCCACCGCCGATCACACACGCGTCCACGTCGTGGCGCCCCACCTCCGGAAGCTCGCTCGCCACCGCGCTCGGCAGCTTGCCGAGCCCGGAGAGCTGTCTCACGACCTTGTTGGCCAGCCGGTTCAGCACCGACGAGCCCGTCATCAGCGTGTGGTGATCCATGCCACGCGCGAACAGGAAGTCGACCGCGCCGAGCAGATCGACCTCCGCCGACGGAAACGCGTTCTGCCCCTCGACCTCGGCGCCCGGCGTGCAAGGCGCCTGGCATGCGCGCAGGTTCGGCACGCCGCCCAGCCGCACCAGGCAGCCGCTGCAGTGACCTTCCATGCAGAAGAACGTGCGTGGCCGATGGTACTTGAGCGATCGGGACAGCACGCGCGCGCCGCTCGCGAGCGCCGCCGCGGCGATGCTCTCGTCCTCGTACGCACGCACTGTTGCATCCGCGATGCGAAGCTCGACAGCCTCGCCGCGTACCGCGTCGTGTCCGGGAAGGCGGCGCGCCACGAACACCACATATCACGGCGCCCAAAACGACGTCACTTCGTTGCGGAGACGTGGACCACTACGTTACCGTTCGCCTTCGAAAGGACAGGGGATCCCGAATGGCGACTCCAACTAGGCCGTGCCCGTATTGCGGCGCGGCGGTGCTGATGAACGCACCGGCGTGTGGCACGTGCGGGCGGCCGATGCCGCCGATGCAGGCAGGTGCACCCGGGGCACAACCCGCAAAGACGATGTTCGGTTACGCGGCACCGGTGGTGCCGCAGCAGCAGCAGCCTGGGCGCCCGGGCGCGCCGCAACCGCCCGGTCAGCCGCCGCGCCCCGCCGCGCCACAGCAGGGATATCCGCAGCAGCCGCAGCAGGGGTACCCGCAGCAGCCGCAGCAGGGCTTCCCGCCGGCGCAGCAGGGCTATCCGCAGGCGCAGAACCCGTACGGTCAGCCGCAGGCGCCGCAGGCGCAGAACCCGTACGGCCAGCCGCAGGCGCCGCAGGCGCAGAACCCGTACGGTCAGCCGCAGGCGCCACAGGCGCAGAACCCGTACGGTCAGCCGCAGGCGCAGAACCCGTACGGCCAGCCGCAGGCACCGCAGGCGCAGAACCCGTACGGCCAGCCGCCGCAGGCGCAGAACCCGTACGGTCAGCCCCAGGCGCCGCAGGCGCAGAACCCGTACGGTCAGCCGCAGGCGCCGCAGGCGCAGAACCCGTACGGTCAGCCGCAAGCACCGCAGGCGCAGAACCCGTACGGTCAGCCGCAGGCGCAGAACCCGTACGGTCAGCCGCAGCAGCCGCAGGGCTTCGGCCAGGCGCCGCCGCCGCAGGCGAACCCGTACGCGCAGCAGCAGCCCGGCTATCCGCAGCCCGCTTCGCCGTACGGCCAGGCCGCTCCGGGCGAGGGTGGCGGAGCCGTCGATGACCTCGCGCGCAAGCTGCCGCAGTCGGCGCCCGGCACCGTGTTCGGGATCCCGATCTCGATGCTGCGCGACGCGAACCTCCAGCGCAAGGCGCTGTTCCTGCTCGGCATCGCGCTGCTCGCGTCGATCGCCGTGCCCGTGATGCTGAGCCCCACGCTGTTCGTGTGGGACGCGCACGACAAGTTCCGGCCGATGATCTTCCCGATCCTCGCCGGTGGCTCGTACCTGCTGGTCGCCGCGGCACCGCCGCACATCCGCCAGAAGGTGCCGCCGGTCGTGCTCCAGTGGCTGCCGTTCGGCATCTCGTTCGCCGGCATCCAGTTGACCGGCATCGGCGTTGGCGCGCTCGGCGTGTTTGGTGGCCCCGCCGCCGGGGCGATCGGTGGCTGGTACTACCTCTACACGATCGGTATGGCCACGCTGATCTTCGGGTTGCTCGCGCGGATCGCGAACCCGACTGACCAGGTCGCCCGGATCATCATCGTCGTCGGTGCGGGCTGCCTGGTGGTCCCGCTCATCTACTCGCTCGGCGAGGCGTTCAGCTTCAAGGGCGGGATCCTCGTGATCCTGCACAACCTGCTGTTCATGCTCGTGCTCGCCGTGGGCGTGCTGTGCATCGCGCTGTTCTTCCCGCCGCAGAAGCTGCCGCCGGCGCTGCGCACGCTCGATGCGCTGGTGCCGCTGTTCGTCGCGATCCTGGTGCTGTGGCTGCCCACCCAGACCGCGCTGATCTCGCTGACGCTCGGCCAGTTCAGCTGGACGCTCGCGCTGCTCACGCTCGTGCGTGGCCTGCTCTGGCTCGCCGCGTACTTCGGCGTGCTCATGCTGACCGCGCCCGCCGCCTACGAGGCGATCATGGGCAAGACCAAGGGTGGCGGCGGCGGCACGCCCGGCGGCTACGGCGGCGGTGGCGGCTATCCGCAGGGCGGTGGTTACCCGCAGGGCGGCTACCAGCAGGGTGGCTACCAGCAGGGTGGTGGCTATCCGCCGCAACAGGGCGGCGGCTGGCAGTAGCCGCCCTCCCGACGGCACGCCTCGAGATGGCCCGCCCGCGCGGGCCATTTCTCGTTTCGGATCCGGAGGTTCGAGCTACGCTCGCCCTCGATGCGTGAACGTGGCCTGGAGTTCAAGGTCGGGCTCCTGATCCTGCTCTCGAGCGCGATCCTCGTCGGCTTCATCTTCGTGCTCGGCAACTTCTCGCTGCGCTCGGGGTTCACCGTGTACGTCGACTTCGACTACATCGGCGCGCTCCAGCAGGGCGCGCCGATCAAGGTGTCCGGGATCAAGGTCGGCAAGGTGTCCGATATCGAGTTCATCGGCGGTCAGGTCGATCCGAAGCTCGGCAAGCGCGTGCAGGTCCGCGTCTCGTTGTGGATCGAGGACCGTGCGCACGAGAGCATCCGCAGCGACGCCGAGTTCTTCATCAACACCGCCGGTGTGCTCGGCGAGCAGTACCTCGAGATCGTGCCCGGCAACGACTGGGAGCGCCCGCCGATCACCGCGGAGTCGATCATCCACGACGATCTGCGCGTGCACGACCCGCCGCGCACCGACCTCGTGGTCGCGCGGCTGTACGAGGTGCTCGAGGGCGTGTCGTCGGTGCTGCGCGACGAGCGCGGATCGATCAAGACGCTGCTCGCCAACAGCGCGAGCGCCGTCGCCGAGGTCAACTCGTTGCTCGTCCAGCACCGCCAGCAGATCGGCGAGCTGATCTCCGAGGGCGCCGGGCTCGCGCGCGAGGCCAAGACCACGCTCGGCAAGGTGAACCACGGGCTCGGCGATGGCCGCGCCGTCGCGCAGCTGCTGTCGAGCGCCGATGCCACGCTGCGCAGCGCCCAGACCACGATGACCACGTTGACGCCGAGCGCGTCCGCGCTGCTCACCGACGCCACCCGGGTCACCGGCATCGTCACCGAGCAGCGGATCGATCGCGCGATCAACGCCGCCGACAAGGCCGCCGCCGCGGCCGGGCAGGCCGGTGGGCTGATCGACAACGTGAACGGCCTCGTCACCGATCTGCGCGCTGGCAAGGGGACCGCCGGGGCGCTGCTCGCGCGCGACGAGCTGTACAGCGATCTGCGCGAGCTGATCCGCGACCTCAAGCGCAATCCGTGGAAGTTCTTCTGGAAGGAGTGACGTGAGCCTGCTCGCCCAGGACGAGCGGCTGACCCGCAGGGTCGGGGCGATCACGCTGTGCGTGCTCGCCGCCGGCATCGCGTTCGCGGTGTTCGTCGCGCACCGGATCGAGTGGGGCGATCGCGTGCGGATCAAGGTGTACTTCCACCAGACCACCGCGCTGCGCGAGGGCGCCTCGTTCGTGGTCGCCGGGCGCACGATCGGGCAGATCGAGTCGATCGCGCTCTCGCCGCGCGGCGCGCCTGGTCCGCACGGCGGCGCCGAGGGCGTCGTGGTGACCGTCGCGCTCGTCGCCGACGAGGCCGCGCGCGTGATGCGCGGCGGCGACGTGTTCATCTCGTCGCGCGGCGCGCTGTCCGAGCGCTACCTCGAGATCGGGCCCTCGCCCGAGCCCACCCCGATGCTCACCGATGGCCTCGAGCTGATCGGCCGAGATCCACCCAGTCTCGATCGCGTGCTCCAGCGCACCTGGGACAACCTCACCACCACCCGGCAGTTCGCCGCCGAGGTCCGCCCCGAGCTCGACCTCTTGCGCGCCCAGCTCCACGAGCTCGGCGACACCCTCGACGGCCTCGTCCCCGAGGTCGCCGGCGCGGCCGGCTTCGGCCTCGAGGTGCGCGCGCTGCTCGCCGAGGCCCGCACCCTGCGCGACCTCGGGCTCGGCGGCGAGCCCGGCCTCGCGCGCCTCGACGACGTCGTGACCCGCGCGCGCGCGACGCTCGCCCAGGCCCGCGCCGTGCTCGACTCCCTCGGCGGCAAGACCGGTGCCCTCGGCACCCGGCTCGAGGCGGTGCGCGCTCACCTCGGCGCCCGCGGTCCCGCCGCGCTGCGCGCGCTCGAGCTCGCGATCGCGCGCATGCGCTCCGCGATCGACAAGGTCGATCCGTTGCTCGCCCAGCTCGAGGATCTCCAGCGCCGCATCGCGCGCGGCGAGGGCTCGATCGGCAAGCTGATGCGCGACCCCGAGTTCCCCGAGGACGCCAAGGAGCTCGGCAAGATCCTGAAGCGCCAGCCGTGGAAGGTCCTCGGCCGGCCGGTGGACTGACTCGCGGCGCCGCGGTCGTCGCGGAGCCGCCGTGGGAGTAGAATCACGGCGATGAGCGGCGAGCGCGACGGCCTGGCCGCGGCGTGTGGGTGGATCGAGTCGAGGCTCGACGAGCTCTGGTCGCCGGTCACCCTGCTGCCGTCGCTCAAGGCCGCCGGCGAGCTCGGGCACGCCGCCGACCAGCTCATCCGGACCCGGGATCCGCGCTGGGTCGCGCTGGGCGAGGCGTGGCTGCAACGCGCGTGGCGCTGGATGGAGGGCGGGGAGCTGCTGCGGCGCCTCGTGGCGGCGGATCCGCGCTTCCTGCCGGTCGCGGTCACGTTCCTGCCGTTCCACCTCCACGATCTGCACAACGGCGCGCTGCGCGCGACGCTCGTCGAGCAGCTGCGCCACGTCCGGCTGGGCCCGCTCGAGTGGACGATCGTCGACGCCGCCCTCGAGATCATGGGCATCGAGTGCGGTGCGGAGGCGAAGCGGCTGTCGCGCCTCGTGAGCATCCTGGCGCTCCGCCCGCCGCCGGATCTCATCCCCGTCGACGCGATCTACCTGCTGGCCCACGAGTGCCTCTACGCCAACCGGTGGGGGCGCATCGCGCCGAGCTACGCCCCGGAGGTCCACGCGTACCTCGACGCCGCGGTGCCCGTGCTGCTCGACCGATGCTGTCGCCTGGGCGACGCCGACCTCATCGCGGAGGTCCTGATCACCGCGCAGCTCCACCCCGGCGCGCCGGCCATCGGGGCCGCGCCGTGGCGCGTGCTGGAGGCCGCTCGGCGCGCGGATGGCAGCGTGCACGCGACGGCGCACGCCGAGAAGCTGCTGCCGCGCTTCGACCATCCCGTCCTCGGCCGAACCTTCCACACGACGATCGCCGCGATCATCGCGTGGACGTGTGCGCTGCCGCGGTGATCGCATGGCGGTGCCGATCGTCGCCGTCGACCCCCGCGTGGAGCTGCTCAGCGCGGCGTTCCTGCTCGCCGGGGCTCCGGAGTACGCCGCCGCGTACGACACCCCGTACCGCCGGGCGATCTGCGCGGGGCTGGCCGCGCACGCCACGCATCCCCTCATCGAGGCGAGCCGCCGCCTGCGCGTGGAGCACGGCGTGTCTCACGACGCACCCCTCGCGCTCGCGGTCCAGCTCGACGCGGCGCTGCGCGTGCCGGCCGGCGCGACCCTGGACCCGCGCTGGAGCGGCGTCGAGCTCGAGCCGTACCTCGCCGCGCTACGCGACTTCGCGCGGCGGAGCGACCACGCGGGCCTGCTGCGCGCCCAGGCCGAGTACCTCACCGGCGTCGAGCGGCGCTTTCGCCGGGTCGCCGATGCGCAGCTCGTGCCGTGGTTCGAGGCGCTGTTCGCGCGCCCGCCCGCGCGCCCGCCGGCGCGCTGTACCGTCGTGCCCGGGCTGCTCACCGGGCCGATGAGCTATGGCCTGCGCAGCGCGACCGGCGACGGCGTGGACGTGCGGCTCGTGATGAGCCTCGAGCGGATCGACCGGGCAGGGTGGCCGCGCCCCGGCGCGCTGACCCGCGAGCTGCTCGCGCACGAGCTCGCGCACGCCTACGTGAACCCCACGGTCGTGGCTCACTTACCTGCGCTCGAGGGTGCCTTCGCGCCGGCCTACGAGCGGGTTCGCGAGGACATGTCACGCCGGTCGTATCCGACGCACGGCATCGTGCTCGCGGAGGCCGTCGTGCGCGCGGTGACGCTGCTGTACGTGCAAGATCGCTTCGGCGCCACCGCGGCGGCGCGCTCGGTCCGCGCCCATCAGGAGCGCGGCTTTGCGTGGACGGCCGATCTCGCGCGTGCGCTCGACGAGCAGCGGCGCCGCGGGCCGCTGTCCGACGAGGTCCTCGTGGCTTCGATCCGCGAGGTGTTCGCCGGGCTCACCGTCGAGACAAGGAGGCCTTGATCTCGTCGGCGGTCTCCTGGGAGATCCCGAACGCCAGCGCGAACATGTTGAGCAGGCCGCGCTCGCGCTGATTGATATCGTCCGCGATCGCCAGGCGTCCCATCGTGGCCAGCACGGGCACGTGGAGCTTCGCCGGGATCTGCTTGGCGAGATCGCCCACCCAGGCGAGCCAATCCTCGCGCTCCTTGGTCTGGATCACGCGATCGCGCGCCTCGACCCACAGCTGGCGGATCGCGGGCAGCTCGATGCCCCACGGGATCCTGGTGACTTCCTCGTCGAGGCGCTTCCGCTCCTCGTCGTCGATCTGGCGATCGACGGCGAGCACGAGGTACAGGCTCTGGACGATCGCCGTCTTCTCGGCGAGCGACAGCTCGGCGACGTCCGCTGCGTCCAAGGTGAAGTGCATGGCGCGCCTGCCGCCCGCTTCAGATCAGGGGAATCAGCGGGACGACGTTCACGGCACACGCCTCGACCGGACACGCATTGCCGAGTCCGAACAACGGCGCATCCGCGGCGCAGGCGTTCGCGGCGCAGGCGTTGCCGCCACACGCGCCGGCGAGCGACGCATTGCCGCCGCACGCTTCGCCACCACAGGCCGCCGCGCCACACGCCGCAGCGCCGCAGGCCAGGGCGCCACCCGCCGCGGCGCCACACACCGTCGCGCCACCGACGTCCGCGCCGCAGGCGGCGGCGGCGCATCCGGTGATGATCTTGCCGGCGGCGCCACACGCGGCACCACCGCAGGCGGCTCCACCACAGGCATCGGCTCCGCAGGCAGCGCCACCACAGGCCGCACCGCCACACGCCGACGGACCCGAGGCCGCCGCACCACACGCCGCCGCGCCACAGGGGTTGGACCCCGGCTGTGCGGCGGGCGTCGGGTTAAAGGTCCGGCCGCCTTCGCGATAGCGACCATCCGCCAGACACATCGGTCCATCAGTGTAATTCACGTCGTGCCTCCCCTAGTGCCGAATGCTCGAACGAGTCTCGCAAGAACAGTGGCCAGCTTCAAGTCAGTAAGTCAGTCCTGCCACAGCGGGCTGGATGTCGCAGGCTCTGGCTGGCCAAACGGCAGCGGCTCGATCGAGCCGACCAGCTCGACGAAGGTGCGACGTTGTGCTGCCAGATCATCGTGTGCGAGGGCCTCGAGACGAAGCGGGTAGTAGTAGTGCCCGTCGAGTAGTACGGCCAGAAAGCGCACCATCTTCCCTACGCCGGGCAGGTCTCGAACCGTGGTCCATTCCTCCGCCGTGAGGAGGCTCGATCGCGTATCGAGCAGACCACTTTCGACGTGCTCGGGCGGGGGCAACCCCTGCCGGACGTCCTGCTCCTCGAGCAGCAGCCTGGGGTGCTGGGTGGTCAGCGAGAGCGGCTCGGCCGGCGACACGACGATGCAAGCGTGGCTCCGCGGGTACGCGGCGGGAAACAGCGCGACCTCGAGCCCGATCCCGGGGACGACGTGCCAGCCGGCGGGCGGCAGGAACATGTACCGGCGGCGCCGGTGGATCCCCAGGCCGAGTCGATCGGACTGCGCGAGCGGGGTAACGAGGGCGACGACCTCGTCGAGGCGGTTCATGTCCGTGACCCGCGCCGTGAGCCGCGTCGAGAAGTCCTCGGCGAACACCGCCGCGATGACGTGGGCGACCGGCTGCGCGCCGCGCTTGCCCTTGATCAACACGCGCCCGCCGAACTCGCCCTCGTGGGTGAGGAAGCGAGTCACCATGAACACCTGCTGAGGCTCGAACTCGGGATCACTCGCCAGCGTCTCGCGCGCGTGAGTCGCGAGCGAGCGCAGTGGAGTGACGCGTTCCGTGTACGTGAGGATACAGCCCGCGGGCGTCTGGCGAGGCATGTACATGAACACATCGCCACTGCGCCGGTGATGCCAGTCGTGAGGAGGCAGGATCATGACCTCATGACTGTGGCATGATGTCTTGCCGCCAATGAAGATCGAAACCGATCCTACGCGACATCCGCGATTGGCGCTGTTGATGCCGCCCTCGTGGTCGGGGCGCGAGCTCGCGCCGAACTACACCGAGGTCGTCGTCGATTCGGACGCGTCCATTCGGATCCGATCTCAGGTCGCGCTGCCGCCGGACTACGGATTCTGGATCGATCACGTCATGAAAGAAGACGTGCCAGTCGACTGCCAGGCAGTCCTGCGCGGCGAGCTCGAGCACCTGCGCTCCGAGCAGGGATGGCCGGTGGTGCTCGCGCGCTACGAGGTGCGCTTGCCGTCGCACGAGATCGTCGAGGAGCGGGTGGGCGTGTTCTATCGCATCCTGCACGACGGGGCCGAGGTCGTGGCGCGCTGTCGCGGGTCCTGGCTCACCTCGCGGTTCCCCGAGCTGCGCGCGATCCTGCTCGGCGGACGGGTGATCTGGCCGACGAACGACGCCGTCCTGCTCTATACGCTGCTCGGGATGGACACGTGAGCCGCTGCGATGTCGGTCCCCGACTCCGGCAGGCGGACCTGCTGCTCATCGTGCCGCCGTTCGCGTGGCAGGATCGCCCCGCGCTCGGCGTGCACCTGATCCAGGCCATCGCGCGCGAGGTCGGCCTCGAGGCGCAGGTCCTGTACACCAATATCCTGTTCTCCGCGTGGTTCGGCGAGGAGGTGCACGCCGCGCTCGCTCGGCTCCAGTACGGCTTGTTCCTCGGCGAGCGCTTGTTCGCGCGCGCGGCCTTCGACGTGCCGCCGCTGGGCCTCGACGCCGGGGCAGGGCTGGTGAGCAAGCTCGACGCCGCCGAGGATCTGGCCCAGCGGACCGGGATCCGGATCGGGTTCGATCTCGAGACGATCCGCGGCATCGAGGCCCAGATCCCCGCGTGGTTGGATTCGTTCATGCCAAGCGTCGCCGGCGCCGGGTACCGGGTCGTCGGCGCGACGTCCTCGTTCGAGCAGACCGCGGCGAGCATCGCCATGCTGCGCGCGATCAAGGCGGCCGATCCGAAGGCCGTGACGATCATGGGCGGCGCCAACTGCGAGGGCGAGATGGCGGAGGGCATCTGCTCGCTCGGCGACGCGGTGGACGTCGTGTTCTCCGGCGAGAGCGAGCAGACGTTTCGCGACCGCATCCACGACCTCGTGCGCGGCATCCTGCCGCCCGAGCGGATCGTGCGTGGCCAGCCGTGGACCGACATGGACGCGCTCCCCACGCCGGACTACTACGACTACTACGATCAGATGCGCGCCTGGGTCCCCGGCAGCAAGCTGCTCTCGGACCAGCTCGTGTACCTCGCGTACGAGACGAGCCGCGGCTGCTGGTGGGGCGAGAAGAGCCACTGCACGTTCTGCGGGCTCAACGGCCAGGGGATGGCCTCGCGCGAGAAGTCCCCCGAGCGCGTGCTCGACGAGCTCGAGCGCCTGCTGGCGGTCCACCCGACCCGCAAGGTCGCGATGACCGACAACATCATGCCGCGGGCGTACTTCCGGACGCTGCTGCCGCGGCTCGCCGAGCGGGTGCCCGACGCGACCATCATGTACGAGCAGAAGGCCAACCTCTCGCTCGCCGACGTGCGCGATCTCGTGGAGGCCGGCGTCCGCGAGATCCAGCCCGGCATCGAGGCGCTCTCGACCGGGCTGCTCAAGCTGATGCGAAAGGGCACCACCGCCGCGCAGAACATCGCGCTGCTCCGGTTCGCTCGCGCGACGGGGCTGCGCCTGCACTGGAATCTGCTGGTGGGCTTTCCCAACGACGAGGTGTCGTTCTACGAGGAGACCCTCGAGCTGCTGCCGCTGCTCCAGCACCTGCAGCCGCCCCATCCGCCGTGTCCGGTCGTGTTCGATCGGTTCTCGCCGTACTTCGACCACCCCGAGCAGTTCGGGATTCGCGAGCTGCGTCCGTTCTGGTTCTATCGCGACGTGTTCCCCGAGACCGCCGATATCGAGCGGCTCGCGTACCACTTCGAGGGCACGTTCCACAGCGCGAGCCTCGAGCACCCCGACATCCTGCGGCGCATCGGCGAGGTCGTGCACGCGTGGCGGCAGCGCTTCTACTCGAGGCCGCCGGAGCTGCGCGTGCTCTCGGATCGCGGGGCGTACCTGCTCGTGGATAGCCGTGGGCTCCCCGGTCTGCCGGCCGAGCAGACCCTCGATCGTGCCCAGGCCGCCGCGGCCCTCGTGACCACCCCGCTGCGCGGCCCGGCCAGCGCGGCCCAGGCGTGGGCGCTCCAGCATCGCGTCGCCATCGAGCGCAACCAGCGCTGCGTGGCGCTCGCGATCGCCGAGCCCGCGCTGATCGCCGAGCTCGAGCTGGACCAACGCCGCCCCTCTGACGCCCTCAAGTTGGTGAGCTGAACATGTACGACCTATCCCACGTGATCGACTACTACGATCGTCTCCTCGAGACGGAGGCCGACGCCAGCCGCGCGATGGGCTGGCAGATCTCGCACTCTCGCGAGGTCGCCGTGCTCTCGCTGACGCGGGTCGAAGGGCTCGCGGACGGCGCACGCGTGCTGGACATCGGCTGCGGCCTCGGCACGCTCTACGACTACTTCGAGAAGGCGGGGCCGCGCGTCGAGTACACCGGCTACGACATCAGCGCCAAGGCGATCGAGCGCGCGCGCGAGCGGCACCCGAACGCGCGCTTCGAGGTCCGCGACATCCTCCGCGATCCGCCGCGCGAGCGGTTCGACTTCGTCCTGTGCTCGGGCGCCCTCAGCTACCGCCTCCCCGATCAGGGGAGCTACGTGGTCGACATGGTCCAGGCGATGTACCAGCTCGCGGACGTCGCGCTGGCGTTCAACATGCTGAGTGCGTGGGCCTACATGGAGAGCCCGACGCTGCAGCGCGAGGCCGTGCACGCCGACTACGAATGGCCCGACGAGGTGTTCCGGTTCTGCAAGACCTTGTCGCGCCACGTGACGCTCTCCAACGACACGCGCCACGGCGGGTTCGACGTCTTCGTCTATCGCCGGAACATCGCGGCGCTGAAGCGATATCTCGCGTGGACCCGCCCCGGGGCGACGTTTGGCCCGGAGGTCGAGGCGGCGATCGAGTATCACCTCGAGCTCGGGCTGTACGCGGAGCTGCGCGACTTCCTGCGCACGCTCTCACCCAGCGTCGAGGTCCTGAACTACCTGGGACACGCACACGCCGAGCTGGGCGAGCGCGCCGCGGCGGTCGAAGCGTTCCGCAAGGCGATCGCGATGGATCCGGCGTACCCGTGGCCGTACGTCAACCTCGGCAAGCTCGCGACGCGCGATCGCGACGCCGAGGGCGCGATCACCCATCTCCGGGCCGGCATGATCGCGTCCCCGCGGAACCTCACGCTGCGGGAGGAGCTGGTCAAGGCGTTGCTCGCCGCCGGAAGGCGCGCCGAGGCACGCGTCGCGCTGGCCGAGTTGCCCGAGGGCGCCTTGCGCCACTATCTGCTCGGGCTGGCCGCGGACGACCCCACGGCCGCGCTGGCGGCGTTCGAGCGGGCCATCCAGGCGGCGCCGAGCTACCTCGACGCGATCGCCCAGGCGGCGTTCGTTCGAGAGCGGATCGGCGACAAGGAAGGCGCCCTGTCGCTGTGGGGGGCCGCGGCTCGCATCGCCCCGATGGATCAGAGCATCGCCGAACGGATCAAAAGGCTGCGCGCGGGCTAGTTTTTTTGGAAGGCCGCGCCGCGCCGGCCCGTAGGACTTGACGGGCCATCGCCCGAAAGGAGGTCGAGGAACCATGGAGACCATGGACACCGAGCACGTTCGCAAGATCGCGTCTCGCTACAACATCGCGATCCCGCTGCGTTCGGGCCGTCGCCTCGTCTTCAACTCGCTGAGCATGGCGATGGCGGTGTGGGAGCCGCACGAGGTCGCGGCGTTCGAGACGATCTGCGCCGGCAAGCAGGACGAGGTCGATCACGTCACGTTCAACTCGCTGGTCTACGGCGGCTTCATCGTTGGCGATGACATCGACGAGGTCGCGGCGCTGGAGCGGCTGTATCAACAGACGCGCTTCGACGTGGCCAATACGATCCTGACGATCGCGCCGACGATGGCCTGCAACTTCGGGTGTGACTACTGCTTCCAGGGGCAGGACAAGCCACACAAGACGATGGGGCAGGATGTCCAGGACGCGATCGTCGCGATGGTCGAGCGCGCGGCGCCCAAGGTGAAGAACCTCGGCGTGACGTGGTACGGCGGCGAGCCGCTGCTTCGCCCCAAGGTGATCGAGGCGCTCTCGGATCGGATGATCGAGGTGTGCGAGCGGCACAACGTCCCGTACAACGCGTCGATCGTCACGAACGGCTTCATGCTCACGCCGGAGCTCGCGCGCTCGCTGCACCAGCGGCGGGTCAACTGGATGCAGATCACGCTCGACGGCACGCCCGAGTATCACGACTCGCGTCGATACCTGCTCGGCGGCAAGGGCAGCTTCGAGCGGATCGTCGCGAACCTCCAGGCGATCGTGGACGAGGTCCCGATCACGATCGCGATCCGCGTCAACATCGACGATCGCAACTACAAGGACATCCACGCGCTGCTCGACTACCTCGACGCGCAGGGGCTCGCGAACAAGAAGAACCTGAAGATCTACTTCGCGCCGGTCGAAGCGCTCACCGAGGGCTGTCACGTCGTTCAGGACGTCACGATGGCGAAGTCGCGGTATGGCGAGCTCGAGGCGGGGCTGTACCGACACGGCTACCGACTCGGCCTGACCGAGCTGCCGTTCCCGCCGCGGTTTCACGGGATCTGCGGCGCGGTGCGGCCGTCCTCGTTCGTGATCCTGCCGACGGGCGAGCTCCACAAGTGCTGGGACACCGTCTCGTCGCCCGAGCGCAGCATCGGCTCGATCTTCCAGATCGAGCAGCTCCGCGAGAACGAGCTGATGATGAAGTGGCTCGACTGGAGCCCTTTCAAGAATCACACGTGCAAGAACTGCAAGATCCTGCCGAACTGCGCCGGTGCCTGCGCGTACAAGTTCATCCACTCCGAGTCCACGCGCAACGAGGCCGCGGTGCTGCCCTGTCCGAGCTGGAAGTACAACATCAAGGAGCGGCTGGTGCAGCGGGCCGAGATGATGGGCAAGATCACCGCGGACGACTACGATCCGGCGGAGATCAAGACCAACCCGGCCGAGCTGTGCGCTGACGAGGTCCTCGGTGGTGGGCTCGCGCTGCCGGAGACCATGCAGCA
>JBQCJR010000581.1:0-3677 GCA_051952595.1 Kofleriaceae bacterium | reverse complement strand
CACACGCCCGCGCGCGGGCCCTGCACGCGGCGCGGTTCACGCCCGAGGTCGCCGGGCTGTGCCACGGGTTCCTCGTCGAGCGCTGGCTCGCCGATGCCGCGCCGCTCGACCCGCTGCGGATCGATCGGGTGCGCCTGATCGAGCACGCGGGGCGCTACCTGGGGTTTCGCGCGCGCGCGTTCCCGGCGTCCGCCGTGCGGGGCGCGCCGCTGGTCCACCTGCTCGAGATGGTCCGCCGCAACGCGCTGCTCGGCGGGCTCGACGCGACCGCGATCGACCGGTGGAGCCGCACGTGGTCGCCGGCGCTCGGCGCGCTCGAGGCGCGCAACCGGCGGATCGAGATCGACGGCAAGCTGCACGCGTGGGAGTGGCTGGTGCGCCGCGACGGCCGGCTGGTCAAGACCGACGCGATCGATCACCACGCGGCGCACGACCTGGTCGGCTGCCAGGACGTCGCGTGGGACCTCGCGGGCGCCGAGCTCGAGCTGGCGCTGGCGCCGGCGGAGGCGCGCCAGCTCGCCGGGGTCGTGGCCGGTGTGCTCGATCGCGACGTCGATCCCGAGCTGCTCGCGTTTTTGCGCCCGTGCTACCTGGCGTTCCAGCTCGGCCGCCACGAGCTGGCGATCGCGTCGGCGGACCTCGGGGACGCGGCGCGGCTGCGCCACGTGGTCGCGCGCTACGCCGAGCGGCTGCGCGAGGCGCTGCACTGACCTGCGAACGACCAGCGAATGGCTGCGACCCGCGATGCGCTGCGACCCGCGATGCGCTGCGACCCGCGATTCGCTGCGACCTGCGATGCGCTGCGACCCGCGATGCGCGACCCGCGATGCGCTGCGATGATCCGCGATGCGCTGGAGTCGCGGCGCGGTCAGCCGAGCAGCGCGGTGCGTGCGCTGCGCGCCGGCGGGTGGTGCCCGTTGCCGCTGCGGGCCGGCAGCCGCGCGAGGTAATACTCGATCGTCTGCGCGATGCCTTCGCGCGGCGAGATCCGCGGCTCCCAGCCGAGCACCGCGCGCGCCTTGGTGATGTCGGGCCGGCGGCGCGTGGGGTCATCGGCGGGCAGCGGCCGGTGCTCGATCGGCGAGCTCGAGCCGGTGATCTCGAGCACCAGCGCCGCGATCTCCGCGACGGTCATCTCGATCGGGTTGCCGAGGTTGATCGGGCCGGGGTCGGCGCCGACGTTCATCATCGCGACCAGGCCGTCGATCAGGTCGCTCTGGTAACACAGCGACCGGGTCTGGCTGCCGTCGCCGTAGATGGTCAGCGGGTCGCCGCGCAGCGCCTGGGTGATGAAGTTCGAGATCACCCGGCCGTCGTCCTCCTGCATCCGCGGGCCGTACGTGTTGAAGATCCGGACCAGCCGGGTGGCCACGCCGTGCTGCTTGGCGTACGCGACGGCGAGCGCCTCGCTGCACCGCTTGCCCTCGTCGTAGCAGGACCGCTTGCCGATCGGGTTGGTGTGGCCCCAGTAGTCCTCGCGCTGCGGGTGGACCTCGGGCTCGCCGTAGATCTCGCTGGTCGACGAGATCAACACGCGCGCGCCGGTCTGCTGCGCGAGCTCGAGCATGTTCATCGTGCCGACGACGGCGGTCTTGAGCGTCCGCACCGGGTTGTGCTGGTAGTGCACCGGAGAGGCGGGGCACGCGAGGTGATAGATCTCGTCGACCTCGGCGTAGTAGCGGTCGACGACGTCGTGGCGAACCAGCTCGAACCGCCGCGCGTGCTCGCCCTCGAGCAGCGGACGCACGTTCTCGACGCGCCCGGTATAGAAGTTATCAAGGCAGATCACGTGATGACCGTCCTCGATCAACCGCGTGCAGAGATGGGATCCGAGGAAGCCTGCTCCTCCGGTCACGAGACTGCGCATGGCGAACCGACGGCTGCAATGCGTGGTCCGCTATCCGCATCACGGAGGAGGTAAGTACATCGCAAGTCCCACGTACGCGCGAGGATCGTTCAAGCATTCGCGCCGCGTGCGCCAGCTGACAATGCGCGTGCGCGAGACACTCACGATCACCGCATCCACGTGATTCGCCGCGGATCGCTCGGATCATCGCGGAACGCGGCGTGCACGGGCGCGCTCCCATGTCTCGACGAGTCCTGATCACCGGTGGCGCGGGGTTCATCGGATCGCATGTCGCCGACGAGCTGATCGCGCGCGGCGACAGCGTCCGCGTCCTCGACGCGTTGCTGCCGCAGGTCCACGGCAACGAGCGGCGCCGGCCGGCGCACCTCGCGGCGGATGTGGAACTGATGCAGGGCGACGTCCGCGATCCGGCGGCGGTCCGCCGCGCGCTCGACGGCATCGACGTGGTGTTCCACTTCGCGGCGCGGGTCGGCGTGGGCCAGAGCATGTACGAGCTCGCCGAGTACACCAGCGTCAACGAGCTCGGCACGGCGGTGCTGCTCGAGGCGGTGGTCGAGCGCCCGGTCCGCCGGCTGGTGGTGGCGTCGAGCATGAGCATCTACGGCGAGGGGCTGTACCGCGACGGCGACGAGCAGCTCCACGATCGGGTCACGCGCTCCGCCGAGCAGCTCGCGCGCGGCGAGTGGGATCCGCGGACCGCGGGCGGCCGCACGCTCGCGCCGGTCCCGACGCCCGAGGGAAAGCCGGCCACCCTCGCCTCGGTCTACGCGCTGTCGAAGTACGCCCAGGAGCGGATGTGCCTGATGGTGGGCGCGGCGTACCACATCCCCACCGTCGCGCTGCGGTTCTTCAACGTCTATGGACCGCGGCAGTCGCTATCAAATCCATATACCGGCGTACTCGCGATCTTCGCGTCGAGATTCCTGAATGGCAATCCACCGCTGGTGTTCGAGGATGGCCGCCAGCGCCGCGACTTCGTGCACGTTCGCGACGTGGCCACCGCGTGCCGGCTCGCGCTCGAGGTCGAGGCGGCGGACGGCGGGGTGTTCAACATCGGCAGCGGCGCGGCGATCTCGATCCGCGAGGTAGCCGAGCGCATGGGCCGCGTGCTCGGGATCGAGCTGCCGCCGCAGATCACCCGGCAGTACCGGGTGGGCGATATCCGCCACTGCACCGCCGACATCGGGCTGGCGCGGCGGGTGCTCGGTTACCACCCGGCGATGGAGTTCGATGCCGGGCTCGCCGAGCTGGCGAGCTGGCTGGCCAACCAGCAGGCGATCGACCGGGTCGACGCGATGCGCGCCGAGCTCGCGGCCCGGGGGCTCGCGCTGTGACGCCGGCGAGCGATCGCCCGGTGCTGGTGATCGGCGGCGCCGGGTTCATCGGCGCGAACCTCGCGGCGCACCTCGCGCACGCCGGCCACCGGGTCCGGATCTACGACGACCTGTCGCGCGAGGGCGTCGAGCACAACCTGAGCTGGCTGCGCGACACCCACGGCGCGGCGATCGAGATCCGGATCGCGGATGTCCGCGACCGCAGCGAGCTGCGCGCCGCGGTCGGCGACGCCCAGGCGGTGTTCCACT
Organism: Kofleriaceae bacterium; assembly: GCA_051952595.1. Classification (GTDB taxonomy): domain Bacteria; phylum Myxococcota_A; class Polyangia; order Haliangiales; family Haliangiaceae; genus JABFXX01. The sequence continues at coordinate 227 of JBQCJR010000581.1, read as the reverse complement.
TCGCGGGGCAGACCGCGGTGACCACCAGCCTGGTCGATCCGCTGCGCGACTTCGAGGTCAACGCGCGCGGCACGCTCGAGGTGCTCGAGGCGGTGCGCGCGGCCGAGGCGGCGCCGCCGCTGGTGTTCACCTCGACCAACAAGGTCTATGGCTGCCTCGACGACCTGGCGATGGAGGTGCGCGACGGCCGCTGGTGCCCGGTCGACGAGGTGCTGCGCGACCGCGGC
>JBQCJR010000580.1:0-10484 GCA_051952595.1 Kofleriaceae bacterium | reverse complement strand
CGACGACGCGATCGCGCAGGCGACGCCGAGGTCGATCGCGGGCTCGCTCAGGCGCAGGCCGCCGGCGACGTTGACGAACACGTCGCGATCGAGGACGTCGCACGCCGCGCGCTGCGCGAGCACCGCGAGCAGGTGCGCCGAGGGATTCGCGACCTCGGCCATGCCGCCGCCGCGCATCTCGAACACGCCGATCTCCTGGGTGGAGCCGAAGCGGTTCTTGTGCGCGCGCAGGATCCGGTACGGCCCGCCGTCGCCCTCGAGCTGGAGCACGACGTCGACCAGGTGCTCGAGCGTCTTGGGGCCGGCGAGCGCGCCGTCCTTCGTGACGTGGCCGACGATCACCGTCGGCGTGCCCGTCGTCTTCGCGAACTGCGTGAGCCGGCTGCCGCACTCGCGGACCTGCGCGAGCGCGCCGGGGATCGAATCGAGCAGCGGCGTGTACACCGTCTGGATCGAGTCGACCGCGAGGATCGCCGGCCGCACCGCCTTCGCGTGGGCGAGGATCTTCTCGACATCGGTCTCCGCGACGATCGAGATCGCGTCCCGCGCCGCGCCGACCCGGCGCGCGCGCATCGCCGTCTGCGCGATCGACTCCTCGCCGGTCGCGTACAGCACCCCGCCCTGCCCCGCGAGCCCGGCGAGCGCCTGGACGAGCAGCGTCGACTTGCCGACGCCCGGATCGCCGCCGAGCAGCACCAGGCAGCCCGCGACCAGCCCACCGCCGAGCACGCGATCGAGCTCGCCGATCCCGGTGGTCGCACGATCCGCCGAGCTGGTCGCGCCGACCTCGGTGATCGGCGTCGGCGCCAGCCCGTCGGCCACGCCGGTGGCGCTCGGCCGCGGCGGCTCGGCGCGCTCGACCTCTTCGACCAGCGAGTTCCATTCCTGGCACATCGGGCAACGCCCGAGCCACTTCGACTCGACGTGGCCGCAGCGCTGGCACCTGTGCACGGCGCGCGGCCGCAGCGCCTTGACCTTGGCCATGCGGCTTCGTAGCAGGCTGCCCTGACACTGCTGGTTCCTCCCACCCCGTCGGCCTCGGAGATGCAGTCCCGAGTACAAGAAGGAGGAGTCATCATGAGGAAGCTGAGTGCCGCTGCGGCGGCCGTTGTCGTGGGGCTCGCTGGCCCCGCGCTGGTCGGTGGGTGCGGAGGCGCACCGAAGACGGTCCAGGAGCAGCAGTCGTTGGTGCAACGCGCCAACGCGACGCTGAACGAGATGTTCGCGAAGAACCCCGGCCTGCGCGACGTGGTCGCGGCCTCGTACGGCTACGCAGTGTTCCCTTCGGTCGGCAAGGGCGGCGTCGTGGTCGGTGGCGCGTACGGTAGGGGCATCCTGTACGAGCAGGGCCGGCCGACCGGCTTCGTCGAGCTCAAGCAGGGCTCGCTGGGCGCACAGCTCGGTGGTGCCAGCTTCTCCGAGCTCGTGATCCTGCGCTCGCCACACGAGGTCGCGGACCTCAAGGCCGGCCGGTTCAACGTCGGCGCGAACGCCACGGCCGTGCTGGTCACCGCAGGTGCCGCCGGCGCCGCGAGGACCGGCGCGACGGTGTTCGTGATGCCACGCGGCGGCCTGATGGTCGACGTCTCGGTCGCCGGCCAGACGCTCGGGTATCAGCCGTTCGCCGGCTGAGCGACCCGGCCCACCCGCGGTCCAGAGGTCGAGCGCCCATGGCGCGCGACCTCGCATCGAGCTCTTCGAGGATCCCAACGGCTGTCGCCGCGGGTCGGAGCGACGTCGTCGGCGCTGCGCAGCTCCTCGAGATCATCGCCTCGCGCGAGCGAGCTCGCCGAGCCGCGCGACCCGCTGCTTCGCGATCGCTCGCGCGCGACGCGCTCGATGGTCTCTGGACGAGCTGGTCGATCGCTCGCGCGCGATGGTCTCTGGACGAGCTGGTCGATCGATCGCGCGCGATGGTCTGGACGAGCTGGTCGATCGCTCGCGCGCGACGCGCTCGATTGGTCTGGACGAGCAGGTCGATCGCTCGCGCGCGACGCGCTCGACGCGCTCGACGATCTGGACGAGCTGGTCGCGCTCGGCGACCGGATCACGCGGCCGGGCTCGTTAGCTGAGCCGCTTGCGCACGGACTCTTGCTTCTGGCGCAGCCGCCCCGCGAGCTCGTCGCGGCCCAGCGTGTTCGCGCGCACCGCCCCGATCCCGAGCCAGCGCACGGCGTGGCTGATCGAACCCGCCGCGAGGAACGCCCGGCTCGCCGAGAGCGCCACGGCGACGTCGCCGCGATCCTCCTCGTGCCGGCGCTCGTACAACGCCTCGGCCTGCTCGATCCGCCCCGCGCTGACGTAGAAGTCGGCCAGCCCGTCGCGCACTGCACCCACGCGGGCCGAGCCGTGCATCCGGTCGGAGAGCGCGCCGGCATACGCGGCGGCGAAATCCTCGTAGACCGGCACCGTGATCTCGTGCTCGCCGCGCCCGAGCTCGACCATCAGCTCGAGGAACGGGCCGTAGAACACGTATGGATCGATCTCGCGGCGCAGCACACCGATCACCTCGTCGAGGCCGAGCTGATTGCCCGCGTGGGCCGCGGCCGCCAGCGCGGCCGCCTCGACCGCGAGCGTGCTGATCCCGAACCGGGCGCGCGCCGCGTCGAGGCCCTGCTGGAGCACCATCTCGGAGACCCGCTCCACGCGCGCCACGTGCTCGGTGATCCGCTCCCAGTCGAGCAGGCCGGTGCCCGCCGGGAGCGCCGGGCTCGAGAACTCGGGCGCGAAGTGATCGTCCCAGGTCGCGCCTCCGGCTGTCAGCGCCCGCCGGGCAGCCGCGATCTCGTCGGCCGTCAGCCAGCTGATCCGCATGTGACCACCCTACCATCGGGGGACGCGCACGCCCATCGCATGCCGCACCCTCGCGACCGAGCTTCGCTGCGGTCCCGTCCACTCCGCGTCCGGCGTCCGCTTCGCGGTCGGCGCTACTTCTTTGCCTTTGGAGCCGGCTTCTTGGCGTCCTTGCCGCTCTTGGCGTCCTTGCCCGCCTTGGTGTCCATCCCGCCGAGCTCCTCCTCGATCCGCTTCTGGCCCTCGGAGTCCTTGCCCTTGTTGATCTCGAGGTACTTCTGGAACGCGCCGATCGCTTTGTCGTTCTGGTAGTTCTGCTTGTACATGTACCCGAGGTCGAACCAGGCCTCGGCGTTGCCTGGATCGAGCGCGACCGCCTTCTCGTACTCGGGGATCGCCTGCTCCACCATCTCCTTGCGGCGGTACACCACCGCGAGATTGAAGTGGTAGCCGGGGTCGTTCGGCGACAGCTCGATCGCCTTCTGGAACGCCTTGATCGCGTCGTCGTCGCGCTTGCCGTGGCGGTACGCGACGCCGAGATTGTTGAAGTAGTTGCCGTCCGTCGGCTTGAGCTTCACCGCCGCCTCGAGATCGACGATCGCGCCGGCGACGTCGCCCTTCTGGCGGCGCACCGCGCCGAGGTTGCCGCGGATCTCGGCGTCCTTGGGATCGAGCTTGCTCGCGGTGACCAGCGCCTCGAGCGCCTTGTCGAGCTGCTTGTTGCGGTAATAGGCCATCCCCAGGTTCGACCACAGCACCTTGTCGGTCTTGACCAGCGAGGTGGCGCGCTCGTACGCGGCCACCGCCTTGGGGAGATCCTGCTTCTGCTTGTAGAGATTGCCGAGCGACGCCCACGCCATGCCGTGGCGTGGGTTCGCCGCGACCGCCTTCTCGAGCGCGGCGATCGCGTCGTCGGCCTTGCCCTGGGTCTTGAACGCGAGACCCTGCTTGTAATAGGCGTCCGCGTCGTCGGCGAACGCGGCGCTCGGCGCGGCGAGCGCACATGCGGCGGCAAACACGATCCGGACAACCGAGCGCATGAGTCCTCCTGGGGGTGAGCCTATCAGAAGTGGCGACGGCCTCGCCCACGGTTACGCCGTCCTCGCTCGGACGCGTGCCGGCCCAGGTTATTCGTCGCTTGCCGCGAGGAGCGCTACGACGCCGCCGGCGCCGCGCCGAGCTCGACCTCGACCAGCGCATCGCCGCTCGCGGCGACATCGCCCGACAGCTCCTCGAGCTGCTTGACCGCCGCGTTCGATCCGGAGCTCGCGGCGCGCGCCGCCTCGAGCCCGGCCGCGGCGAGCTGGAACTTCTCGAGCGCCGCGACGTGGTTGTGCATCCGCGCCACCAGCCGCTCGCGGCCCTTCGAGATGTGGGTGCGATAGCGCCGCTGGTCGTCGAGCGCCGCGCGCGCCGCCTGGTACTGCGCCCGGGCCTCGGCGTCGCTCGCCGAGGCGATCCGCGCGTCGAGGTCCGCCATCCGCGCCTCGAGCTCCGCGTCGGTCGCGCCGGTCACCTTGACCTCGGCGCTCTTGACCGCCACCTCGAGCGTCTTCAGCACGCCGTCGCGCACCAGGTGCTTGCCCGGATCCGCATCGGCGAGCGCGTCGCGGGTGGACGTCCAGATCTCGATCGACCGATCGCACAGCCCGCGGACCTCCGGATCGAGGTTGGACGGCAGGCCCTTCGCCGCGGCCCGCACCGGATCGATCGCGATCCGGAGGTGGCGGGGGAGCGTCGCGAGCACGGCGACCATGCCCATCGCCGCCGCCGCCAGCCCGTCGACCAGGAACGGCGGCCAGGTCGCGGTCTCGCGCGCGGTGTCGACCCGCAGCGCGCACCACACCGCCACCAGCACGCCGGCCGCCGAGAGCCCCACCCCCAGCGCACCGCGCAGGCCGCGCGGCCCGCCGGCTGCCACGCCGAGCGCCACCAGCCCCGCCACGAGTGCGATCGTCGGCCAGCTGATCGCCATCGCGAGCAGCGGCACCGCCGCCGCTCCCGCGGCCGCCAGCCGCCACACCGGCTTGCCATACGCCCAGGCGGCGCCCGCCGCGATCCCGGCGAGCCCGCCGATCAGCGGGGCGACGTGGGCCCCGCCGGTCGCCCAGTGGAGCCCGAGCCCTGCGACGAGCGCTCCACCGACCATGCCGGCAGCTGCGCGATGAAACGATGCGTGATCGGCGAACCGGATGTCCATGAACGCTTCCAACGCGCCGGAACGCGCCACGGATCTACGAAGCTCGAGGTTCCCGCACCCGGCGCAAGGCTCCGAGATCGCAAAACAAAAAGGGCCCCACTCGGGGCCCCTTTCGCTCGTCACCCACCCAAGGACGGGCGGGCTTCGATTGTCGCGTCGCGGACTAGAACGTCAGGCGCACACCCAGCTGGATGTTGCGCGGCAACTGCCGCGCGTTCAGCTTGCCGAAGTTCAGGTTCTTCGTCGGCGTGCTCGACTGCTCGTAACCGAAGTCGTCGAGCGTCTTGATGTGCTTCAGGTCGTTGAGATCGCCACCGACGATCGGCACCGCGTTGTCGCCGGTGTAGACCTCGTCGACGTTGAGCTCTTCCTGCGCGTTGAACAGGTTGAAGATCCGCACGAAGGCCTCGAGGCGGGTCGTCTTGCTCAGCCCGTACCCGTAGCTCAGGTGCACGTCGGTGTTGGTGGTGACCGGCGAGCGCGGGACCGCGCCGCGCGGCAGCAGGTACGACTCACCCGCGCCGTACACCGCGTGACCGGCGAGCGCGTTGTGAGCGATGCCGGAGATCGCGCGGAAGCTCGCACCGACCGTCAGGAAGCCGGCCTTCTTCAGGTCGAACTGGTAGTAACCATCGACCTTCAGGTTGTGCGGGCGATCGAGGCCCGACGGACCGTAGCGGTTCGCCATCAGGTCCGGCAGGTCGTACATCGACGTCAGGTTCGGGTCGAGCTGGCCCGTCTCGGTCGAGAACAGACCCGGGTAGTTACCCTTCGTCGTCGAGTAGGTGTACGACGCGACCAGCAGCGACTGGCGGGTCGGGCGCTGGCGCGCGACGATCTGCAGCGCGTCGTAGTTGCGCGACGGCTTGTCGAACCGGCCGACCGCGTCGAGCTGCTCGGCGCGGTGCATGTACACGTTCGCGAGGTCCGCGTTGCCCTCCATCATCAGCCGCTCCGCCTGCGCGCGCACCTTGTCAGCCTCGTCCGAGAAGTCGAAGCCGGGGTTGGTGATCATGTAGGTGCTGCCACCGTCGGTCGAGATGTCCTCGATGACGACGGGCAACGAGCGGTGGATGTAGTTGAGGCCGAGCGTGAAGTCCGCCGCGAACTCGTACTCCGCACCCAGGATCAGCTCCTGGGTGTACTGGCCCTTGAGATCCGGCGACACGTACTCCGTGCCCTCGCCGAGCGCCGTGATCCGGGTGGTGTCCCGGCACTGCAGCAGCGTCTGGGCGAGGTCCATGGTGCCGCCGCGGTAGTCGACGTTGCAGTTCGGATCGTAGCCCTCGGCGTCGGGCATGCGGCGGTTCACGTTGTAGCTGGTGAAGTTCGTGATCTCGCCACCGAACGCGCGGACGTTGATGTCCATCGGCACGCTCTCGTAGAAGCGGCCCCAGTGGCCGAAGATCTTCGACTTGCCCTCGGAGGTCGGATCCCAGATGAACCCGAGGCGGGGCGAGAGCAGGTTCTTCAGCTTGAACGCGGTCTCCGGAATCACCTCGCCGTCCGGGGTCAGCTCGCCCTGGAGCGCGTCGGCCACGTTGCCGGTCTGGTTCTCCCAGCGGAGGCCGGCGTTGATGGTGAAGTTCGGGCGGATCTGCCAGCTATCCTGGATGAACGCCGCGGTGTTGGTGTTCGAGGTGTTCGCGTCGATGCCGTTGGTGGCCACCGCGCAGACCGCGCGGTCACCCGCGCACAGCACCTCGCCCGGGCCGAGGTTCACCGAGCCCGGATCCATCAGCTCGTCCGGGGTCAGGTTGCGCTTCACCTGGATCAGCTCGCGAACCTGCCAGCGACCCGGCGCGCCCGCCGCGGTGTTGGCCGAGCGGAGCATGACGGCGCCACCGGAGTTGCCGCGGTGCGAGTTGTACCCGGCGAACTCGATGTCGGCGCCCACTTTGAACGTGTGGTAGCCGGCCGCCTTCACGCGCTGCGTGAGCGCGATGACGCCGGAGGTGCGATCGTTGGTGCGCTCCTCGAGGAAGCCGAGGCCCTGGCTCGAGTAGCGGAACACCGGGCAGTTCCGGATCAGCGGGTACATGTCGCCCGCGACGTTGTCCTGGCACCCGGCGACGTTCGCCTGGCCCTCGAGGTCGGCGAAGTCGTACAGCGACCGGGTGTACTCGTAGCGCGCGAGCGCGGTGTTCTGCCCGTCCTGCGGGACGGTGTCATCGATCTGGCGGTGGAAGCCGACCACGGCGTCGAGCTGGGTCTTGCCGTCGTTGAACTTCGACGTCCACTTACCGGCGACGTCGTACGCACCCTGCGTCACCTTCAGCGACTTGTACGCCGGGTTGCGGACCAGGTTGACGAGCGGCGCCTCGCCGGTGGCGGGGTTGCCGAACGCCGAGATCTGGAACTGGTTGTTCTGGTTGACGGCGCCGTTGATCTTCGCGGTGTAGTAGTACGTCGACGCCGACGTATCGTGCGAGCTCTCCGAGAGCGTCTCGCGGTACGCCAGGCCGGTGTCCGGGTTGAAGTCCGGAACGCCGTCCTGATCCTTGTCGGTCAGGGTCTGGACGAGACGCGTGGTCTTGACGTTCGACACCGACGGGTTGAACCCGACGTGGAACCACAGCTTGTCCTTGATGATCGGACCGCCGACCTCGGCACCGACGTCCCACTGGTAGTTGGTGTCGGTCTTCAAGTCGATCGACGTGCCCTCGCGCTCGATCACCTTCGCGTCGGAGATCAGCGCGCCGGGGCGGAAGTAGCCCCACACCGAGCCGCGGAACTGGTTACCGCCCTGCTTGGTGATGACGTTGATGATACCGCCGGTGGCGCGACCGAACTCGGCGTTGTAGCCGCCGGTGATGACCTCGGTCTCGGCGACGAACTCGTTCGGCAGGTTCGACGACAGACCGCCGAAGCCGGTGTCCGTCGTGTTGATACCCTCGATGACGAACGTGTTCTCGGCCGAGGTGGCACCGCTGATCGAGATGCCGTAGGTGTCGCCCGACGAGCCGGCCGCAGCGCCGAGCATGCCGCCGAACGTGCGGCCGACCGGGATGTTGCGGGTGTAGTCGTCGGTGATCGTGACGCCGGTCTTGGTCGAGCCCTGGTCGATGATCGGGGCGTTGCCCTGGATCACGATCGTCTCGCCCTTGCCGCCGCCGCCCGCCGCGCTGTCGACCGTCACGTTGACGACGGCTTCCTTGCCCAGCTGGATGAGGACGTTGCCGCGCGAGAACGGCTTGTCGTTGTAGTAGATGGTCAGGGTGTAGAGACCGGGAGGCAGCGCGTTGATGAAGTACGCGCCGTTCTCGTCGGTGATGACGACCTGCTCGCCGACGAGGGCGGGCGAGGTCGCGACCACCGTCGCGCCGATCGCGACCTCGTTGGACGCCTTGTCGCGGATGACGCCGCGCAGGCTACCGACGTTGGCGCTCGACTGCGCGAATACTTCCCGGGCATCGAAGAGCTGGCCTGCCCCCGCGGCGAGGGCGGTGGCCATGAGAACTTTGGATAGCTTGTTCATGGTCTGGTCCCTCACTGTCCGAGGCAAGCGAACGGGGCCGGCGGATCGACCTCGACGTTGAACGTGAACGTCTTGTCAGCGGCCTGGGTGTAGGTGTTCGGGGTCGACAGGCGATCCCGGAGCTCTGCGCCCTGCTTGAGCGTGAACTTGTAGCTGCCGGCCGGCAGGCCCGGCGCCCGGACCACGATGGTCGCACCGGTGGTCGCCAGGATCGTCGGCGTGACGCCGAGCGGCGAGCCGTCGGCCTTGGTGAAGGTGAAGTCGTCCGGCCCGTAGGTCGTGCCGTTGATGTCCTGGTTGAACGAGAACCGGACGTCCACGTCCGCGGCCGCGTCGGACTTGGTGATCGTCTGGCCGCCCGCGCCACTGATCGCGACGACCGTCGCGCCCAGGTCCGTGGCAAGGCTCTGACCCACGTTGTCGATCTGCGCCGCCGTGGTGAAGTCGACCGTGCGGTCCTCGGCGAGCACAAGATCCTTCGTGTCGTACGCGTCGCGGATCACCGCGCCCGCCTTCATCGTGAACTTGTAGTTCGTGTTCAGCTGGTACTGGCCCAGGACGCGGATGATCGTTGGGTCGTTCGGGTCCGGCGAGAAGAGCATGCCCTCGGGCGCCGGCGTGATCTCGAAGTCAGACGCATCGATCGACGTCGGATCCATGTACTGGTTGAAGTTGATCCGGATCTTGTTCGACGGGCGCTGGTTCATGCCCGAGAACGGCACGATGTTGACCAGGTCCAGCGGCGTGGTCGCGAACGTGGTCGCGCGGTTGTTGCGCGGGGTCGAGGCGCCGGTGAGCGTCGACGCCTTGCCGCACTTGTCGGAGATGACGGCGCCCTCGTGCAGCGTGAACGAGTACTCCGTCGAGTCGAGCATGTCTCCGTAGATGAAGATGCCGGCCGACGAGTAGTGCTGGATACCGACGTTGTCCATCGGCGGATCGAACGTGAACATCGTGTCGTCGAGCGTCGACGAATCGATCTCGACGTTGAACGTCAGATCGACGCCGCCGTACTCCGGGGTGACCAATTCGCCGTTCTCCGGCCCGATCGAGATGACCTCGATCGGCGCGATCTTGAACTTGAACGGCTGGGTGTCGGCCTGGGTGATCGACACGCCCTGCTTGTCCACGATGCTCGTCTTGAGCGTGACCTGGCACTCGCTCTCGACCGCCACGATCGTCGGATCGACCGGCTTGATCACGAGCGACGGGCCGGGGGGCCAGGTGACCGAGTTGCCCGACGGCGAGTAGTAGCCGTCGTACGGCACGTTGACGAGCGCGCCGCTGACGTCCTGGCACTGCAGGACGACCGGCTGGGTGTTCTTCAGGGTGCCGGTGTACACACCGGTCGGCTTGCCGTCCCTGTCGACGACTTCGTCCAGCTCCTCGACGTCCGGGTTCAGCAGCTCGTCAAACACCACGCGGACGTACCAGCCGTCCGGGTACCCGTTGGTGAGCGGCTGGACCGCCGTGCGATCGTCCGGGCACACCTGGGTCGTGGTGGCGTCGGGCAGGCCGACGAGCGTCGGCGTCTTCTCGTCGCCAACGCGACAATACGTAGCGGACTCGACCAGTCCGCCGACAGCGTCCGTGAGCACGAGCACGGCAAGGACATCGGGCGGACCTTCAGGACGAAGGTCGGTTTGCGCTGCCGGGTCGTCGCACGCGCCGAGCGCGAGCAATCCGACCATGGATACGACAGCGCCCTGCGCCTTCCGGCGCGAGGGGTGGACGAACATGGATGAGCCTCCCTACGTTGCTATTAGTTTCAGACCAAGTCGCGAACGTATCTCCGGGCCGCACTCCCATCGACACGCTTTGCGTGATGTCTTCGCTCATCCCTATGACAAACGCAAGTCGGGAGAACGCAACCAACTCGCCCAGGTGGCAGCATCGTGATCGAATGCCCAAGAACAGAAAACGGCCGGTCGCGCGACCGGCCGCCATCGGGGTCGCCCGATTAAGAACATTTAAGGCGTTGGGCCGCTTAATTTTTTTTGTATAGGATTTAGA
>JBQCJR010000579.1:0-5059 GCA_051952595.1 Kofleriaceae bacterium | reverse complement strand
TCGCCCGGCAGGTGGTCGCCCACCCCGGCGAGCGAGGTGGTCTCGCCGATCCGGCTGATCGCGATCAGCGAGCCGCGCACCTGGCGATCCACGCTGCCGGCCGCGAACCCGGCGGTCGCGATCCCACCGGAGATCGAGTGGAGGCCCACCCGGCCCCACGCCCGCGAGGTCTCGGCCGCGCCACGCGTGACGATGTTGATCACGCCGACGAACGCGTTGGTGCCGTAGACCGCGCCGACCGGGCCGCGGATCACCTCGATCCGGGCGATGTCATCGATCGAGACCATGCCGTCCCAGCCGACCCCGGCGAGCGCGCCCCACGCCTCGTTGACCATCGCGCCATCGATCAGGAGCAGGATCCGGCTGTTGAACCCGCCCTCGATCTGGATCCCGCGGATGCCGACCTGGGTGGTGATCCGAGAGTCCTGGAGGTACACGCCGGCGACCCCGGTGAGCGCCTCGGCCACGGTGCGATAGCCGAACCGGCGGATCCGGTCGGCGGTGATGACGGTGACCGCCGAGGCCACGTTGCCGAGGCTCTGCTCGCGCTTGGCGGCGCCGACCACGACCTCTTCCTCGGCCGACGACGCGGCGAGCACGGTGGCCGAGCTCGAAGGCTCGTCCTGCGCGGGGGGCAGCGGCGGCAGATCGGCAACGTCGACTGCCTGGGCGCGCGCCTCGCCCGCCGAGGCGGCGACGGCGATCGACAGCGCGACGCAGAGCGAGGCGAACCGGGTCACGCGGCGCCCCGCCCGACGATCTCCCGGCGCGACACCGGAGGGTCGAACTGGCACAGCACCAGCGTGATGTCGTCCTCGGCGACCGCGCCCTCGGCGTACTGCTCGACGGTGTAGACGATCTGGTCGCGCAGCCGCAGCAGCGCGCCGCCATCGGGCAGCGGCTGGCCGGTGAGCGCGCTGCGCAGCCGGCGATCTCCGAACAGCTTGCCGGCCGGGTTCGCCCGCTCGACCACGCCATCGGTGAAGCACACGAACAGATCGCCCGGCCGCAGCTGGAGCGAGCCGCGGCGGATCTCGACCGGGATGTTGCGATCCCCGAGCGGGTTGCCGCTCGCCGCGATGATGCTGGCCTCCTCGAGCACGCGGGTCGCGCCCAGCTTGACCACGTACGGGAAGTTCTGCCCCGCGTTCGCGTAGTGCAGCACGCCGTTGCTCGAGTCGAACACCGCGGCGAACGCGGTCATCAGCACGTTGTGATCGCCGACCTGGCGGATCGACGAGTCGATCGCGCGCAGCACCTGGTCGGGGGTGAGCAGCCGCTCGTCGATCCCCGAGAGCGCCTCGACCGCGCCGCGCGCCGTGGCGGCGATCATCGCCGAGTGGATGCCGTGGCCGGTGGCGTCGCCGACCACCAGCAGCAGCCGGCCGTTCGACAGCTTGCGGTAGGTCCACCAGTCGCCGCCGCAGCTCGACGCCGGCATGCAGTAGCCGACCACCTTCAGGTAGCCGTGCTCGTCGAGCGCGTCGGGCGGCAGCATCGCCTGCTGGACCTGGCGCGCCAGCGACATCTCCTTCTCGAGCGACGCCTTCTGCGCCTGCTCGAACAGCAGCGCCTGGATCTCGTCGGCCATCGTGTTGAACGAGCCGGCGAGCACGCCGAGCTCGTCGCGGCGCCGCACGTCGACCCGGCTCTGCAGGTCGCCCGCGGCGATCCGCTCGGCCTGGTGGGTCAGCGCCTTGATCGGGCGGGCGAGCGAGATGCCGTACAGCGCGGCGAGCAGCACGCCGATCGCGAGCACGACCAGCGACACCATGATCACCCGGATCCGCGTGTCGTGCGCGCGGCCTTCGGAGGTCGCGAGGTCGGCGGCCAGCGCCTTCTCGAACTCGGCGGTGCTGACGCCCATGCGCAGCATGCCGACCTCGGTCCGGCCGAGCACCACCGGGGTCGCGTAGACCCAGTCCGGCGTCCCGGGGCCGAGCCGCGCGTGGACGATCTCGCCGGTCTTGACCCCATCCTTGAGCAGCCGCTCGGTCGCCTCGAGCTTGTCCTTGGCGGGCGCCCCCGCGGTCGCGTAGGCCCCGCCGCTCTTGTCGACCACCACCAGCCACTGCACCCGGCTGCCCGCGGCCGCCTGGTTGCCCTTGACCGCCGCCTCGAGCACCGGGGTGACCTCGGCGATCATGCTGCTCGACACCGGCAGCGCGACCGCGCTCGCGACCGCCTGGACGATCAGCTCGGACTCGCGGCGCATCGCCTGCTCGCCGGTCTGGCGGCGCACCTCGATCTGCGTCGCCGTCAGATCTTGGATCGATGTCTGCGAGAACCACGTCGCGGTCCCCACAGCAGCGGCGACCACGATCGAGGTCGCGAGAATGAGCTTGACCGAGATCGGAATCCCGGCGCGAGCTTGACGCGACGCAGCCACGACCTGAACAGCCTAGGCGAACTTCGCGGATCAGCGCAAGGCAATGACCCGACCGGTCGATGCCGCCCGTGCGACTGCGGTCTGGAATAGGCGTTCGAGCCGCGCCCCGGGATCGTCACCTTCCAGCAGCCGCAGCGCCTTGGCGATCGCCTCGATCGTGGACACGCGGCCCGGCGCCGGGGACTCGCGCAGCCGCGCGGACGGCACCGGCTCGTCGGGGAGCCGCAGGATCGGCAGGCCGCGCAGCGCCCCCAGCTTGCGGAACATCCGGCGCGCCTGCGACCAGGTGGCATCCAGAACCACCAGCTGGCGCGGGTGTGGCGCCGGGGCCGAACGTATCGGCTCGCCCTCCGGGTAGAGCAGCCAGGCGCCGGCCAGCGGCGGCAGCACCGCCGGCCCCCGCGCCCCGCCGTGGTCGACCAGCAGGCTGTTGCGCAGCGCCAGGTGGGCCAGCCGCCCCGAGTTGGACGATCGCCAGGTCTCGAGGTGGTGCCGGACGATCACGACCTGGGTCCGGGTCTCGATGTCCGGGATGTCGCCGCACAAGCAGACGCGCTGCTGGAACAAGCAGCGCTCGCAACGCGCGTGGCCGGGGTCGGGCATGCCGCCCGACTATTTACAACATCTGAACCCGACGTTCGGGAAGAAGAACGAATCGTCGGCGAGCGTGAAGTTGAGGCCGCAGGTGAGCCCGTTGAGCACGTTGTTGGAGGCCCCGCCGCGCAGGGGATTCTGACCGGGGGCACGCGCCGCGGTCCATTCCTTGACGTTTCCGCTCATGTCGTAGGCGTCCGCCGCACCCGGGCCGTTCGCGTAGCAGGCTGGCAGCGAGCCGGTCGGCAGGATGTCGTCCTGGTCGCCGGCCATGCCGGGGTTGGTGTCCAGCGGATCGCCGTTGCACGCGACGGGCTGCGGGGTCTTCGGAGCCGACGCGAACGCCCAGGTCCGCTCGTCGTACGGCGGCGGCGTGGTGTTCTGGCGCGCCACGGCGACCGCGTCGACCCGCACGCCGTCCTCGTTCATGTACACGCTCGCGGTGTACGTGCCGGCCGCGCTGATCGAGATCGCGTTCGACACCCGCCACGTCCACACGTTATCGGGGTTGGTCGACAGCGTCCCGGCGTTCGCGCCGCCCGCGCCGCCCGGGTTGGTGCCGAGCCCGACGTGGACCGCGTCGCCGTTGTTGTTGACGCCCATCATCCGCACCCACACGTAGTACGTCGTCGAGCCCGCGAGGCTGAACGAGAAGTCGAGCCGCGGGGCGTTCGCCGGCGCGTTCGCCGCGGTGACCGTCGTGCCGCTATCCGGCAGCGCCTGGAGCGCGGTGGTGCCCGAGAAGTCCTGGGTCGGCTGCGTGGACCAGGTCCGGCTGCTGCCGGCGGTGATCAGCAGCGCGTCCTCGGCCTCGGCGTACGCGAAGCCACCAACCGCCGGCCCGGGGATCGGGTAGGTCGGCTTCGGATCGCACATCCGCTGCCACTCCGCCTCGGTGCACAGCCGCGCGCCGATCGACGCACACGCCGCCACCGCCTGCGGGTGGGTGATGTTGGTCCACGGCAGCGCGTTCTGCCGCGAGCACGCGTGGGTCTGCAGGCTGCCGGCCGCGCTCGCCGTCGCGTCCGGGCGCGACGCCTCCCACTTCTGGATCTGCACCGTGGTGCCCGGGATCGTGACCCAGTCCTGGCCGACCATGTCCCCGGTCGACGCGTCGTTGTCGACGATGCCGTCGCAGTTGTTGTCGCGGCCATCACACACCTCGGCGGACATGCCCGGCGCCGGCTGGGTGATCACGCAGATCGCCGGGCCGTGTGGGTTCGCGGTGTCGCACTGGAACACGCCGGTGCTCCGGCAGTCGCCGACGCCGCCGTTGTCGCACGCCGCGCCGAGGTTCGGCTGGCCCTCGTCGACCGCGCCGTCGCAGTCGTTGTCGAGCCCGACTGGCACCTCGCAGCCAGTCTCCGGGATGATGTTGCCCATCGCGTCGAGCGAGACGTCCGGATCCGTGTAGCGGCAGCGCAGCCCCATCGCGCCGTCGCACGTCACCGTGGTGCCGGTCGCACACTCGCCGGCGGTCCGGCAGAACGCCGAGACCGGCGGCAGCACGATGTTGTCGTCGATCACGCCGTTGCAGTCGTCGTCGATCCCGTTGCACACCTCGTTGCCCTGGATCGTGCACGCGTACTCGCAGCCGTTGCTCGGATCGTGATCCGCGTCGTGGAAGCCGGGCGCACACGCCGCCACGGTGCACTCGCCGCCCGCGCAGCCCTCGAACGCATTGGGCAGGTTGCAGCTATGGCCACACGCGCCGCAGTTCTGCGGATCGGTGTGCAGATCGTACCCGTTGGTCGGGTTGCCGTCGCAGTCCTGATCGATCGCGTCGCACAGCTCGAACGTCGGGCCGACCGCGCCGACGCACACCACGCCGCCGCTCATACACACGAGCGTGCCGAATTCACACGCGCCCACATCGGTGGTCGGCCCACACGAGCCGAGGTTGGTCAGCCCCTCGTCGAACAGGCCGTCGCAGTCATCGTCGAGGCCGTTGCAGGCCTCGGGCTGGCCGCCGACCGAGCCGCTCGCGCCGCCGCACAGCACGGCGCCGTGGGGGCACCGCATGACGCCCGCCACGCACACGCCGACGGTCGTGCCCCACACCGCGCCCCCCCCCCG
>JBQCJR010000578.1:0-5584 GCA_051952595.1 Kofleriaceae bacterium | reverse complement strand
CGGGCGCGGTCGCGCGGATCCCGGCGACGCCGAAGGTCGTGGTGTTCGCGGGCGCCGAGGTGCTGCTGATCTCGTCGACCGGCCCGATCGAGCAGGGCACCAGCTACGGCCGCGCGACGGTGTTCGGCTTCGAGGGCAACGCGGGCGTCGACATCGCGCTGAGCCCGCGATTCGCGCTGCGGTTCGCGGGCGAGCTGAGCCAGATCAACTTCAACTTCACCGGCACGGGCACGATGGCGAGCGCGCGCGGCGTGACGGCCGCGACCGACCGCAGCTTCGGCATGGCGGCGACGCTCGGCGTCACCTACTGAAGCTCACCGACGGGTGTTCCGCGGAGGACATCGGAGGTCGATAGCCTGCTCGGCCACGCGGTCGGGATCGAGATCAGCCTCGGATCGACCTTGACGTCGCGGTCGTCGTGATCGTGGTCCGGTGCCACGCATGCCAGGAGGCGCCGCCACCCCTAGGATCGTCGGGCGAGTGAGGCTACAAAACGTGCGCCCGTGTCACGATCCAGCGGTACTCCGGAGCGCGTCCTGGCGGTGGTGGCCGAGCGCCGGCTATCGCTCGAGCTGAGCACGCTGGATCTGTGCTTCCTGGTCGCCCTGCACGTCCGCTCCGAGGGCGCCAGCCTGAGCTCGTTCACCGAGGCGCAGCTCGAGGAGGTGTTCGCGCAGGCGAGCGAGGTCGTGCAGCCCGAGGTGGACCAGCTGCGGCGGCGCGCGACCCTCGCGATCCAGCGGCTGCGCGACCAGCGGCTGCTCGCGCGCGTCGACGGCCAGGGCGTGGTGCGCACCGGCGAGTTCGCGCTGTCGCGGCTGGCGACCGGGATCGTCGAGTTCTACCTCGAGGAGGACGTGCTCACCCGCGAGAGCCTGTCGCTGCTGACCGGCAGCCTGCGCACCGCGATCGCCGGGGTGCTCGAGGCGGCGCGCGGCGCGCAGACGCCCGAGGCCTGGCAGGATGCGGTCGCCGGGCCGCTGCGGGTCACGATCGCCGAGCTGATCGCCGGGATCGAGCGGCGGCAGCGCGGCCTCGATGTCCAGCAGGAGGACTTCCAGGCCGAGATCCGCCGGCTGCTCGAGGCGGACTGGTTCGGCGCGATCGATCGCTGCCAGGGGCTGCTCGAATCGACGAGCGCCACGCTGCGCGAGCTCAACGAGGTGCTGCTGCGCGATAGCAGCGTGCTGCTCGCGCTGCTCCAGGACATCGAGGAGCTCGCGGTCGCCGCGGGCGCGAGCGAGGCCGAGGCGGCGGCGCACCGGCTGATGGACCAGGTGGATCGGATCGCGGCGTGGGGCTCGGCGCGCCAGCGCGCGTGGTCGGAGTACTTCCAGTACGTGCACCGCTACCTGCGCGACGTGGTGCGGCTCGATCCGACGCGCGCGTTGACCCAGCGGCTGCGCGATCAGCTCGCCGGGGCGGGGCGGCGGTTCGCGCTGGCCCACGCCGGCGCGCCGCCGATCCGGATCCTGCGCACCGTGGCGCCGGTGCGCGAGCGGCCACCGGTGGTGCGCCCCCGCGCGCCGCGCGAGCGCGAGCCCTCGACCGAGATCGGCGAGGATCCGCAGACCGTGCTCGACGGCAAGGTCCAGCGCGCGCTCGACGGCGGCGCCGCGGCGCTGTCGGCCGTGACCTCGGAGGTCACCGCCGAGCTGCCGGGCTCGGAGCGGTTCGTCGAGGCCGGGCGGATCGCGAGCACGGTCGCGCGGCTGGCGCACGCGCACTCGGACATCGAGCGGCCGTGGGTCGAGGTCGGCGGCGATCTGGTGATCGAGGATTGGTCGCTCGCCGGCAAGGCCGGCAACGGAGAACCACGATGAGCTCGGCGAACCGCCCCGGATACGCGCAGCTGCAGGACGTGATCCTCGACGCCGATTTCCCCGAGCTCGATCTCGCGCTGCGCCGCGGCCGCCACGTCGATCGCGACGACGTCGCGTGGTACGCGCTGCTCGGCGACGCGCAGGAGCACCTCGAGGCGTTCTACCGCCGCTACGGCTGCGAGCTGATCCACAAGCCGGACGGCTACTACTACCTGCTGCCGACCGGCGACAAGCTGTCGCGCCGCCAGCTCGGCGCGGGCGACATGTTGGTCGGCCAGGCGCTCGCGCTCTTGTACCTGCACCCGTCGACGATCGAGCGCGGCGGGCTGGTCGCGCAGGAGGACGTGATCGCGCAGCTCGCGGCGGTGCTCGGCAGCGACGCGCTGATCCGCGCGTTCAACCCCAAGCGCAAGCGCTACGACGAGCGCGTCGCGCAGAAGACGGTGCGCAACCGGGTCGCCGAGGCGATCCGGCGGCTCGAATCGCTCGGGTTCGTGGACGTCGCCGAGGGCGAGCAGCTGCGGCTGCGCGCGCCGCTGCTGCGGTTCGCCGAGCCGGTGCGCGGGCTGTCCGAGCCGGCCGAGGCGCTCGCCAAGCTGGTCGCGGAGGGCGAGGTCTCGCTCGACGAGGGCCAAGAGGGCGAGGGCGAGGGCGACGCGAGCGACTCCGATGGAGACGCGGAGGGCGACGGGAGCGGTTCCGACGGAGACGCGGAGGGCGACGCGAGCGATTCCGACGGAGATGCCGAGGGCGAGGGCGACGCGACCGCCGCCGAGGCCCCGGTGGCGAGCGCGCCGGCGCCTCGCGAGGCCACGCCGCCGAGCCCCGCGCCGCCCGGTGCCGCCGAGCCCCCGGTGGCGAGCGCGCCGGCGCCTCGCGAGGCCGCGTCGTCGAGCCCTGCGCCACCCGCGCGCGCGCCCGACGAGGACGACGAAGACGACGAAGACGACGACGAGCCGTACGTCTTCCCGTCGGACGATCCCGATGACGACGACGACTTCTCCGACGAGGATCGATGAGCCGCGCGCGGATCTCCGCCCTCGTACTCGTCAACTGGAAGGGCGTGTTCTACGAGCGCTACCTGCTCGATCGCCACGTCACCGCGCTCGAGGGGGCCAACGGCGCCGGCAAGACGACCGTGATGATCGCGGCGTACGTCGCGCTGCTCCCGGACATGTCCAAGCTGCGGTTCACCAACCTCGGCGAGTCCGGCGCGGTCGGCGGCGATCGCGGGATCTGGGGCCGGCTCGGCGAGGCGGGGCGGCCGTCGTACACCGTGCTCGACCTCGAGCTCGAGGCGGGCGAGCGCCTGCTGGCCGGGGTGCGGCTGGTGCGCACCACCGAGCCCACCGTCGAGCCGACCGCGTTCGTGATCACCGGGCTTCGGCCCGAGGTCCGGCTCGCGGACGTCCTGCTCGAGCGGCGCGATGACGGCGACCACGTGCCGGAGCTCGACGAGCTGCGCGCCGCGGTGGTCCGGGCGGGCGGCGAGCTCGAGGTGTTCCGCACGATCAAGGAGTACTTCGCGGCGCTGTTCGAGCGCGGCATCACGCCGATGCGGCTCGCGGGCGACGAGGAGCGCGGCAAGCTCAACGAGATGCTGCGCACGAGCATGACCGGCGGCATCTCGCGTGCGCTCACCAGCGAGCTGCGCGGGTTCCTGCTCAAGGAGGAGAGCGGGCTCGGCGACACGCTGTCGCGGATGCGCGCGAACCTCGAGGCGTGCCGGCGGACGCGCGCCGAGGTCTCCGAGTCGCGGCAGCTCGAGAAGGAGATCTCGGCGATCTACGAGGCGGGCGTGGAGATGTTCGGCGCGGCGGTGCACGCGACCCGCGCGGCGGCGGCCGAGGCGATGCAGCGGGTCTCCCAGGCGCAGCCGCAGGTCGACGAGGCGATGCGCCAGCACCGCGAGCTCGAGCAGGAGATCGCCCGGCTGGCGGCGCGCGACCAGGAGCTCGAGGCGCGGCGGGCGGCGGCGCGCACGGCGCTCGCGACCGCGACGGCCGAGCGCGATCGCTCGATCGCGATCGACGCGGTGAAGTTCCGGCTCGGCGAGCTGGAGCGCGAGCTGGCCGCGCTCGCCGCGACCGCGCAGGACCACCGCGCGCGCCAGGCGCTCGCCACCGCCGAGCGCGCCGCGACCAAGTCGGCGCGCGCCGCGGCGCTCGAGGCCTACGACCGCGCCGCGGTCGGGCTCGCCCACCTCCAGCAGGGGCTCGACGAGCTGGTCCGCCGCGCCCACGCCCACCGCCAGCTCCAGCGCCGGCTCGCCGAGGCGCGCACGCTGCTCGATCGACCGGCGCTCGCGCCCGAGGCCGCCGCGGCGGTGCTCGGCGAGCTCGATGCCGAGCGCGCGCGGATCGAGGCGGAGCGCGCGCGGCTCGATCGCGAGAGCCGCGACCTGGCGACCCGGCGCACCGAGTACGTCGAGACCCGCGGCGCGCTCGCGGCGATCGACCCGGCGAGCGTCGCGATGCCGCCGGGCGAGCTGCACGGCCACGCGCGGGTGGTGCTGGCGCGGCTCGCCGAGCGCGAGGCGCTGCTCGGCCGGGTCCACGAGCTCGAGCGCGATCACGCCGAGGCCGAGCGGCTGGCGACCCGCCAGCACGCGGCCCAGGAGCTGGCGGCTCGGCTCGGCCTCGCGCGCGAGCCCGGCGCGGTGGCGCGCGAGCTCGATGCGGCGGAGCGGGTCGTGCGCGACGCCGAGGACGAGGCGCGCCGCGAGGCCGCCGCGGTGGCGACCCCGCAGCTCGAGGAGCTGCGCACGCGGCTGGCCGCGCTCGACGAGCGGCTCGCGAGCTGGCACGCCGCGAGCGCGGCGGTGGCGCGGCTCGCCGCGGCGGGCCCGGCGCCGGCCACCCGGGCCGACGTGCTCGCGCTGCGCGACCGGCTCACCGAGGACCACGTCGCGCTCGGCCGCCGGCGCGCCGAGATCGAGGCGGCGCGCGAGCAGCTACAGCGCCGGGCGGTCGCGCTCGAGCGCACCGGCACCTCGCTCGATCCGGACCTCTTGCGGCTGCGCGACGAGCTGGGCGGCGAGCTGCTCGCCGAGCGGTTCGAGGATCTCGACGTCGACGCCGCGGGCTGGGTCGAGGCCCGCCTCGGTCCGCTGACCCAGGCGCTGATCGTCGACGATCCGGTCGCCGCGGCGCGCGCGATCGGCGAGCGCGCGCTCGATACGGTGTGGCTGGTCGCCGCCGGGTCCGAGCTGGAGGTCACGCCGCCGGAGCGCTCCGCCGAGCCGGCGGGCGCCGCGCGCGACGTGGTCACCGTGCAGCCGTACGGGCTGCGGGTCAGCCGGTGGGTCGACGAGCCGCAGCTCGGCCGGCGCGCCCGCGAGCGCCAGCTCGCCGAGCTGCACGCCGCGATCGCGCGCGAGGGCGATGCGCTCGACGAGCAGGCCGCGCGTGCGACCGAGCTCGCCGGGTGGCGGCGCGACGTCGATCATCTCGCGGCGCACGTCGACGCGCTGGTGGCCGGTGATCCCTCGAGCGAGCGCGCGCGGCTCGAATCGGAGATCGCGACGCTCGAGCTGGCCGCCGAGGCTCACCGCCAGCGCGCGCGCGCGGCCCACGCCCGCGCGGCTGAAGCCCGCGGCCGGCTCGACGGGCTGCGCCGGCTGCTCGGCGACGCGGCGCTGCTCGACGGACCGGACCACGCGGCCCGCGCCCGCGAGCTCGCCGCGGGGCGCGCCCACCTGGCCGCGCTCCGCGGCGATCTGGCCGCGCGACCCCGGCGGCGCCAGCTGCTCTCCGAGCCCG
>JBQCJR010000577.1:0-11520 GCA_051952595.1 Kofleriaceae bacterium | reverse complement strand
CGGCAGCGGCGTCGCGAGCGCCGGATCAGGAGGCTGCGCGCCGGCGCGGAAAAGAATGCTCGCGGCCACGCAGCCGACGCGCACGGTGCCGCACGTGCAGGTCTGCGCGATTCTCTCGCAGGCGTTCTCGAGCTCGCGGATGTTCCCGGGCCACCAGTACTTCCTGAGCATCGCCATCGTGGAGTCGGTGACCCCCTGGACGTTCTTTCGGAACCGCCCGTTGTAGCGCTTCAGGAAGAACTCGACGAGCTGCGGGACGTCCTCGGTCCGCTCGCGGAGCGGCGGCAGCTTGATCGGGATGACGTTGATCCGGTAGTAGAGATCCTCGCGGAACCGCCCGGCGGCGACGCGCGCCCGCAGATCGACGTTGGTCGCCGCCATCACGCGAACATCGACGGCGCGCTCCTCGCTGGCGCCGACGCGCCGCACCTTGCGCTCCTGCAGCGCGCGGTTGAGCTTCACCTGCATGCCGAGCGGCAGGTCGGCGATCTCGTCGAGGAAGATCGTCCCGCCGTGCGCCTCCTCGAACAGCCCGCGGTGGTCGGCGGTGGCCCCGGTGAAGCTGCCCTTGACGTGGCCGAACAGCTCGCTCTCGAGCAGGTTCTCGGGGATCGCGCCGCAGTTCACCGCGACGAACCGCCCGGCCTTGCGATCTCCCTCGTTGTGGATCGCGCGCGCGGCGACCTCCTTGCCGGTCCCGCTCTCGCCGGTGATCAGCACGGTGGCGTCGCTGGTGGCCGCGCGCTGCACCATCGAGACCACCGGCGCCATCGCGGGGCTGCGCGCCACGAGGTTGTCGATCCGATGGATCCCCTCGAGGGCGCGCCGGAGATCGCGCGCCTGCTGGCGCAACCGGCGGCGCTCGAGCGCGCGCTCCACGATCATCACCGCCTCGTCGGGCTCGAACGGCTTGGCGAGGTAGTCGTAGGCGCCGAGCCGGATCGCCTCGACAGCGGCGGGCACGGTCGCGAACGCGGTCATCAGGATGACCTCGACGTCGGGATCGCGGCTCTTGGCCTCGCGCAGCACGGCGAGCCCATCGGCGCCGGGCATCCGGATGTCGCTGACGATCACGTCGAACGCCCCCGCGGCGACCAGCGCGAGCGACCGGCTGCCGTCCTCGGCGGTCGCGACATCGTAGCGATCCTCGGCGAGGATCCGCCGGAACAGCTTGGTGAAGTTCTCCTTGTCGTCGCACACGAGCACGCGGGCCTTGATCACGAGACCTCCTCCTTGCCCTCGAGCGGCAGGTCCAGCGCGGCGCGGGTGCCGCCCTCCGGCAGCGGCGACAGCTGGATCTCGCCGCCGTGGGCGCGCGCGAGCGAGCGCGCGATGGCGAGCCCGAGGCCGTGACCGTCGCGCCGGGTGGTGAAGAACGGCTCGAACACCTGCGCGAGCTGCTCGGGCGGGATCCCGGGGCCGCGATCGTCGATCTGGACCTGCGCGCGCCCATCGCGCTGCGACCACGACACCGCCACGACCGGCGCGCGCGCGGCGGGATCGCGCGCGGCCTCGACGGCGTTCGACAGCAGGTTCATCAGGATCTGGCGGACCTTGCCCTCGTCAGCGGTGACCCGCAGCGGGGGCGCCGAGGCCGCGAGCTGGATCTCGACCTGCCCGGCGCCGCCGGTCTCCTCGATCCGCGCCGCGACCTCGCGCGCGGCGTCCGCGAGATCGACCTCGGTGCGGTGCAGCCGGACGGGCCGCGCGAGATCGAGCAGCCCGGCGACGATCGCCTGGGACTGGCGCACCTCGTCCTCGATGATGCGCAGCTCCTCGCGATCGCGCAGGCCGGGCTCGCGGCGCAGCAGGGTGACGTAGCCGAGGATCACGCCGAGCGGGTTGTTGATCTCGTGCGCGACGCCCGAGGCGACCTGGCCGATCGACGCGAGGCGGTGGGCGTCGAGCAGCTCGGCCTGGTGGCGGCCGAGATCCGAGGCCATCTGATCGAACGCGCGCGCGAGCTCGGCGAGCTCGTCGTTGCCGGTCAGCGAGACCCGCGCGGTCAGATCGCCGGCGCCGATCCGCGCCGCGCCCGCGCGAATGGCGGCGACGGGGCGCGAGATCGATCGCATGAGGTACACGCCGACGGCCGCGGCGGCCGCGATCGCGAGCGCGAAGCAGCCGACCACGGCGATCCGCGCGTCGCGACGGATCCGATCGGCGTCGCTGCGCGCGGCGTCGCTCGCGCGCTCGAGGTGGCCGTTGAGCTCGGTGTTGAGCGCCACGACCTTCGCGACGGGGCGCGCGGTGACGTCGTGCAGCTCGGCCAGGCGCGCGCGCTCGCCGCGCTGGATCGCCGGCCACACCTCGTCCTGGAACCGGCGATCGCTCTCGGCGATCATGCGCGCGATCTGCGCGGCCTCGGCCTCGCCGAACCGCCCGGCCACCGCCTGCTCGAGGTGGTGGGTCGCCGCGCGCGCCTCGGCGGCGACCGCGCCGTAGTGATCGCGGTGGTCGCCCGCCCAGGTGATCAGCGCGTGCGCCTGGTGCATGTACTGCTCGCGGGCCATCGCCGCGGCGTGGTGCCCGGCGTGCTTGGCGCGGTCGAGGCGCGCGACCTCCGCCTCGGCGGCGGCGATCCGATCGAGCGCCAGCAGCATCACCGCGAGCGCGAGCGCGAACAGCAACAACACGGCGCCGAACGCGCCGGCGATCCGGCGCGCGGTGGTCCTGCGAGGGCGATCTCGTGCCATGGGCTCACCCGAGTAGGCGCGAGCGGGCCGATGCGTGACACCCCAGATCTTCGACAGCGGGTTTGCGCGATCGCGCTTGATCCGCGGATCCGCGGGGCCATACTCGTGCTCCAAAGGAGACCGTCATGAAATCTCTCGTTGCTGGCCTCGTGGCCGCCACGTGCACGTTCGCGCTGGTCCAGGCGTCGTCTGCGGAGACCGCGCGCAAGCCGACCCGGGTCGAGCTCACCGTGACCGCCAAGGGCTTCGAGCCCGACAAGATCAAGGTCGCGGTGGGCGAGCCGCTGACCCTGGTGTTCACCCGCAAGACCGACAAGACCTGCGCCAAGAACGTCGTGGTCCAGCTCGGCGATGGCAAGACGATCAAGAAGGACCTGCCGCTCGACAAGCCGGTGGAGATCTCCGCGACATTCACGAAATCCGGCGAGCTGCGCTACGCGTGCAGCATGGACATGATCTCGGGTGTCATCGCGGTGCAGTAGCATCGTGGGGTGGTGAATCCGTTCGAAGGACGAGAGACGTTCGAGCACGAGGTCTTCGAGGGCCTCGCGCTCGAGCAGGCCGACCTGAGCGGCCGCGAGTTCTACAAGTGCGTGTTCCGGGCCTCGAAGCTCGGCGAGACCCGCTGGCGGAACACCAGCCTGGAGAGCTGCACGTTCGAGCACTGCGATCTCACGCGCGCAGATCTGATGATGCTCTCGCTGCGCGACGTGGCGTTCAAGCACTGCAAGCTGATGGGCATCGACTTCACGAACGTCGCGAAGCATCCAAGCGCGTCGTTCGAGGACTGCAACCTCCGGTACGCCTCGATGGTCTCGCTCGCGCTGCGCAAGACCACGTTCCAGCGCTGCGCGCTCGTCGAGACCAACCTGTTCGAGGTCGATCTCACCGACTCGACGTTCGAGGACTGCGAGTTCACCGGCGCGCGGTTCGAGCGCTGCACGCTGCGCGGCGCGCGGTTCCCGGGCGCGCGGGACCTGTTCCTCGATCCCGCGCGCAACCAGGTGAAGGGCGCGCAGATCCCGCTCGAGGCGGCGATCCTGCTCGCGACGTCGTTCGGCATGCGGGTGATCGGGTTCACCGGCTCGAAGGACCGCAAGGAGTGAGCCCCCGAGCCGTCTATTCCGCGCGCGCACGGACGGATATGCTCGGCGGGATGAACAAGTACCTGTGGACGTGGGTGGCCGCGCTCGCTCTCTCGGCGTGCGGCGGCAAGACCAAGACGGAAGACACCACCGCCGCCGGCGCGACGGCGAATGACACGCGCTCGCTCTACGAGCGGCTCGGCGGCAAGGACGCGATCGCCGCGGTGGTCAAGGAGTTCGTCGCGACGACCGGCGCGGACCCGCGGATCTCGATGTTCTTCACCAACGCCGACATCCCGCGACTCGAGCAGCTGATGGTCGAGCAGATCTGCGAGGCGACCGGCGGGCCGTGCAAGTACACCGGCAAGACGATGAAGGTGTCGCACACCGGCATGAAGGTCGGCTCCGACCACTTCGAGGCGTTCATCGAGGACCTGACCAAGACGCTCGAGAAGTTCCAGCTCGCCGAGCGCGAGAAGAGCGAGGTCCTCGCCGCGTTCCGCAGCATGCAGGGCGACGTCGTCGAATGAAGTGACCGCGCCTGCACGCGTGGTCGCAGGCGCCGCGGGCCTCCTCGAAGGTCAAGATGCATCCGCGGGCGCGTCCTCCGTGGGCGCGTCCTCTACTCCCGCGTCGATCGGCCGCTGACAATGAAACCGCGAGGTTTCCCAAGTCAGCTGTTCCGTCAACCGGCAGCAAGTTCCCCAATAGCAGACCTCCTGGCAGCGATCCGGCAACATCTCGTAGGGATAGTCGGTACAGTTCCAGTCATCGGCGTTGCACGTACGGGGGGCACTCCTTCGGTCGCTCCGGAAGGAAAGCCTCTTCGTCATCGGAGGAGCACGCGAACAGGAGGAGAGCCGCCAACACACACGAACGCATGGCGTGTGACGTGGGCAACTTTGGTGCCCTCCGGTGTTGAGCGATTCCAACAGCTTGAATAGCCCGGCCACACCCTCCTGGCTCGAACCACGACAACAGGGTCGCGGTTCCGCCCCGAGGATGTCCGTGATCTGGGCGAGCGTGATCGGGTGGCTAGGACGGCGGACCAGGGATCTCGTGGATCGAGATCGCTGGATGGCGCGACCAGCCGGTCGAGAGCAGCCACGTTCGCGGCGGTGAGACGAGGAGCGGCTGGTAGCTCGCGGGCTGGAGGAAGCGCGCACCATCGAGCTCTCGCCAGGACGGGAACGAGAGCGCCGACGAGAACGGATCGATCATCCAGGTGCGCGTCTGCGGCGCGCGATCTTCGCGGTGGCGCCTCCAGTTGTTGAGCACGTAGGCCAGGCAGTGGCGGACAGCGCGCGGCGAGGTCAGCGGGCGCGCGTGGTAGTGGTCCGGGAACACGGCACCGCGGCGGCCGGTGACGGCATTGATGTGCTTCGCCGCCGAGATCTCGAAGCCCTGCATGCCACGCGCGAGGGCGAGCTTGCGCTCCGCTTCGGCGATCAGGTGCACGTGATTGCCCTGGATGCTCATGTGCACGATGCGGAAGTCGGCGCGGCGCGCGGTCACAATCGTGGCCGCGCGGAACGCCGCGAACATCTCGTTCGTGCGCAGCCGCGTGACGTCGTCTGCCACCCGGATCGTCACGTGGACCGGATAGCGCGCGACGTGCTCCGGCCGCCGCTTGTGCGGCTGACTCGAACGCGCGCCTTTCGGGGGACGCCCCGCACCTGGCCGCTTCCCGCCGCACCGCCGAAATCTCAGCTCCTGCTGCACCTGCCGCATGACCCGCACCTCCGTCGACGATTCGTTGATTTCGCCGATATCCATATCACGCATCTCTGACATCCACGGACCCGCATCATCTGTCCGACATCCGGACGACTTGTCCGCAACCCGGACATCAGGCTCGCCCTCTTCGCCCTCCTCGCTATCACTCTTCCCCGGAGGGGATCCCAAAAAAATCTCCCCGGTAGCAGCAGGCCCTGTGGGCATGTGGGCAACCGTCGGCCTGCCAGGGCCGACGGTTGTCCAAGCGCCTGTCGAGCTGCGAACCACCGCGCAACCTGTGCCTATGTTGGCGCAGGTCACAGGCGCGTCATGTCCACAGGGCTCTGCGCCCTACGCCGGCCCGTTCGCCGCGGTGCACAGCGTGCACGCGCGCGGCGCGTGGGGCACGTCGCGCCGGTGCAGGTCGAGCACGGCGCGCGAGAGCTGCGCGAGCTCGCGACGCACCTCGCGACGGCGGCCGGCGACGCGCTCGATCTTCATCTCGTCGTACCCGGTGGTCTGGTGGCGCATCCACGCGATCACCGCGGCCTCGGCGCGCTCGCCGATCGAGATCCGCTGGGTGCGCGCGACGGTGCCGCTGCCGACCGGCGTGGCGTGCGCGGCGACCCGCCGGGCGACGGTGCGCGCGAGCTCGGACCACATCGGCGAGAACCGCAGGAACTCGTGGACCTCCTGCTCGAAGCTCACGACGTACGCGGCCTGGGTCCGCTCGCGGCGCGCGGTGTCGACCTCGCGCCGCCGGGCGTACGACTCGGTGGAGCGCTCGGCGGAGAGGGCGGCGCGCGCGGCCTCGATGTTCTCGCGCGGGGCCCACAGGCCCTTCGAGAACGCCTTGCGCCCGCGCTTCTCGATCACCGCCCACGACGGTCCCGCGGCCTTCACCCGGCGGGTCAGGCCGGCATCGCCCGGCGGCAGGCAGTCCCAGCCCGCCGGCGGCGAGTGGCGCGTGCCGTCCGGAGCGACGAACACGCGGGGATCCGAGGTGGGCGCGAGCGTCAACGAGCCAGCCATCGCCGCCACCCTGCCGGAGTCGGAGATCGATGTCGAGAGCTGGCCGCCGCGCGCTTGACCGGAGCCCCGCGGCAGGAGCCTCATCGAGATCACCATGGCGAGCCAGGCGGATGTCCGGAGGATCGCGCTCGCGCTGCCCGGCGCGCGCGAACGCGATGGCGGCGGGTTCGGGTTCAGCGTCGAGAACAAGGGCAAGGACAAGGCGTTCGCGTGGTCGTGGAAGGAGCGCATCGAGCCGCGCAAGCCACGCGTCCCGCGCGCGGACGTGCTCGCGGTCCGCGTCGCGAACGAGGCGGACAAGGCGGCGCTGCTCGCCGCAGATCCGGACAAGTTCTTCACCGAGCCGCACTACAACGGCTATCCGGCGGTGCTGGTGCGGCTGCCCGCGGTCACGGTCGACGAGCTACGCGAGCTGCTCGGCGAGGCGTGGCGGTGCCAGGCGCCGCGCGCGTTGCTCGATCGCGAGCTCGCGGCCCCGCGCAAACCCGCCGTGCCGCGCAAGCGGGTCGCGCGCAAGCCCGCCGCGCACAAGCCCGCCGAGCACAGGCCCGCCGAGCACCAGCCCGCCGTGCGCAAGTCCGCCGCGCCGCGCAAGTCCACCGCGCCGCGCAAGTCCGCCGCGCCACGCAAGTCCACCGCACCGCGCAAGTCCGCCGCGCCGCGCAAGTCCGCTGCGACCTCGACCAAGCGCCGCTGACGCTGCGCCACGTCCGGCCGGCGTCCGGCCCGCGGCTTGCTCCCTGTGGCTTCCGAAAGGACCCAGCCATGAGCCAGCGAGACGTTCCGGTGATCGTCGGTAGCCTTCGGAAGGGCTCGTTCACGCGTCGCGCGGCGCTCGCCGCGATCGCGCTCGCGCCGAGCGAGCTGCGGCTCGAGATCGTCGAGATCCGCGCCCTCCCCTTGTACGACCAGGATCTCGACGAGGCCCCGCCGGCGCCGTGGGTGGCGTTCCGCGATCGGCTGCGGCGCGCGGACGGCATCCTGTTCGCGACGCCGGAGTACAACCGCTCGGTCCCGGGCGTGCTCAAGAACGCGATCGACGTCGCGTCGCGCCCGTACGGCCGCAGCGTGTGGGATGGCAAGCCGGCCGGCGTGATGAGCGTCTCGCCGGGAGCGATCGGCGGGTTCGGCGCGAACCAGCACCTGCGCCAGTCGCTCGTGTTCCTCAACATGCCCGCGATGCAGCAGCCGGAGGCGTACATCGGCCTCGCGGCCGAGCGGTTCGCCGAGGACGGCACGGTGCGCAGCGACGATACCCGCACGCTGCTATCGACCTTCACGCGGGCGCTCGCCGCGTGGATCGACCGGTTCGCCCGGCGCGACTGACCGCGGCGCGCGAGGATCGCGCAGGATCCACTTGCCTCCCCGGCGCGAATCGATAGCTTCGACGCGCCATGACGATCGAACGCCACGAATTCCAGGCCGAGGTCAAGCAGCTGCTGGACCTCATGGTTCACTCGCTGTACTCGGACAAGGACGTGTTCCTCCGCGAGCTGATCTCGAACGCGTCCGACGCGCTCGACAAGCTCCGCTTCGAGCAGCTGACCGGCGAGCCCGGCGCGACCGGCGAGCTACACGTCCGGCTCGACGCCGACCGCGCGAACCACACCCTGTCGATCAGCGACAACGGCATCGGCATGTCGCGCGACGAGGTGGTCAAGAACATCGGCACGATCGCCAAGTCCGGCACCCGCGAGTTCCTCGACGCCGTCAAGGCCGCCAAGAAGTCCGAGACCTCGCCCGAGCTGATCGGCCAGTTCGGCGTCGGCTTCTACTCGGCGTTCATGGTGGCCGATCGGATCGAGCTCGTCACGCGGCGGGCCGGCCAGGCGGCCGCGACGCGCTGGGAGTCGACCGGCGACGGCACGTTCACGATCGGCGACGCCGAGCGCGCCGAGCCGGGCACCACGATCACCCTGCACCTCAAGCCCGCGGACGCCGAGCGCGGGCTGCGCGACTACACCACCGACGACGTGCTCGAGGAGATCGTCAAGCGCTACTCGGACTTCGTCTCGTATCCGATCCGGATGAAGCGGTGGCGCCCCGGCGGCGAGGGCGACGCTCAGGTGATCGACGACGCCACGCTCAACTCGATGAAGGCGATCTGGGATCGCCCCAAGGGTGAGGTCACCGAGGTCGAGTACCGCGACTTCTACCGCCACGTCGCGCACGACTGGACGGATCCGCTGCGCACCATCCCGATCAAGATCGAGGGCACGCTCGAGGCGTACGCCCTGCTCTACCTGCCGGCGAAGGCGCCGTTCGATCTGTACAGCCCGGAGATGAAGCGCGGGCTCCAGCTCTACGTCAAGCGCGTGTTCGTGATGGACGAGTGCCGCGAGCTGATGCCGACGCACCTGCGGTTCGTGCGCGGCGTGGTCGACGCGCACGATCTCTCGCTCAACGTGTCGCGCGAGATCCTGCAGAAGGATCGCCAGATCCAGGTGATCCGCAAGCAGCTGGTCAAGAAGGTGCTGGCGACGCTCGACGAGATGAAGCGCGACAAGCTCGACGACTACCTCGCGTTCTGGGCGGCTTTCGGCCCGGTGCTCAAGGAGGGCCTGCTCGCGTACGACGTGCAGGACAAGGACAAGCTGCTCGACCTCGTGCTCACCGCGTCGACCGATCGCAGCGCGCAGATGACCACGCTCGACGCCTACACGAGCCGGATGAAGGACGGCCAGGACGCGATCTACTACCTGACCGGCCCATCGAAGGACGCGGTGGCGCGCTCGCCGCTGCTCGAGACCTTCGTCGCCAAGGGCTACGAGGTGCTGCTGTTCTCCGACCCGATCGACGAGCTGTGGCTCGAGCAAGCGCCGCGGTTCAAGGACAAGCCGCTGCGCTCGATCGGCCGCGGCGAGGTCGCGCTCGGCAGCGAGGAGGAGCGCAAGCAGGCGAGCGACGCGCTCGAGCAGCAGCAGCGCGACTTCGGCGACCTGCTCGCGTGCTTCCGCGTCCACCTCCAGGAGCAGGTCAAGGAGGTGCGGCTGTCCAGCCGGCTGACCTCCTCGGCCGCATGCCTGGTCAGCGACGAGCACGATCTCAGCCCGCGCATGCAGCGCATGATGGAGCAGCTCGGCCACGCGCCGCCGCCCGCCAAGCCGGTGCTCGAGCTGAACCCGAGCCACCCCGTGATCGAGAAGCTCCAGGCGGTGTTCCGCGAGAGCAAGGCCGATCCGCGGCTCGCGCTGTACGCCGAGCTGCTGTTCGACCAGGCCCACCTCGCCGACTCGGGGCACATCGCGGACCCGGCCGCGTTCGGCCGCGCGCTCCAGGATCTGATGGTGCGGGCGCTCGGCTGAGCCGCGCGGTCACGCCGTCGCGTGCACCGCCGCGCGCCCCGCGTGCGCGCGCACCCACGACGCGGTCTCCGCCGCCGCCTGCGCCAGCGGCGTCGCCGACATCCCGAACGCGGTGCGGAACCGCGTGTCGTCGACGACGAACGGGACCTCCCACTGATAGACCATCTCGACCAGCTCGCGCATCATCGGCGAG
The DNA here is from genome assembly GCA_051952595.1 of Kofleriaceae bacterium. GTDB lineage: Bacteria > Myxococcota_A > Polyangia > Haliangiales > Haliangiaceae > JABFXX01. The sequence goes on along the minus strand of JBQCJR010000577.1, from coordinate 1,493 downwards.
AACACGCCGAGGCCGCGCAGCACCAGCTTCGGCATGGACTTCACGCGCGCGGGCACGCCGAGCGCGTCGCCGAGCCGGGTGGCCAGCTGGCGCGTGGTCTCGGCCGGCGCGGTGGGCAGCAGGTAGATCTGGCCGAGCGCCTCGTCGTGGCGCCCGAGCACCTCGAGCCCCCGCGCGACGTCGTCGGCGTAGGTGTACGCGTGCGGCAGATCGACGTCGCCGAACATCTCGCCCGCGCGACCGCGCTGGATCCGGTCGAAGAACCGATCGCCGAACACCGAGTACGGTAGGCCCGGCCCGAAGAAGTCGCTCGCCCGGCCGGTCGCGAGCCGCAGCTCGCCACGCGCGTGCGCAGCGCGCCGCCGCTCGGCCAGCCGCGCGCGCAGCTCGCCCTTCTTGCTGCGCGGCGCGATCGGCGAGTCCTCGGTGATCGGGCCCGCCGGCGCGCCGTACATGTACAGGTTGTCGAGCACGATCAGCCGCGCGCCCGACGACGCGGCCGCGCGCATCGCGCCCTCCGCGACCGGCATCAGCTGCTCGGGCCAGCGGTGGTACGGCGGGTTCATGCAGTCGTAGATCACGGCGGCGCCGCGGCCCACCTGCTCGGCGAACGCGCCGTCCGTGATATCGCCGGTCGCCCACTCGAGCCCCGGCCGCGCGGCCCCGGGCGCACGGCGGCGCACCTGGCGCACGCGATGGCCACGCGCGAGCAAGATCTCCGAGAGGCGCGCGCCGATCTGTCCCGCGCCGAGGACCACGTGGAGGGCTGGCTGGTCGTTCATGCGGTCAATCTGCGCCTTGCATCGCTGCAACGAAAGTCGAAACATTGCAAGCCATGACGGCATTCTCGCAAGACCTCGCGGTCCGGTGGGACGACGTGCGGGTGTTCCTGATCGCGCACCGGAGCGGCACGCTGGGCGGCGCGGCGAGCAAGCTCGGGGTCGATGTCTCGACGATGAGCCGGCGGCTGACCGCGCTCGAGCAGGCGCTCGGCGTGCAGCTGTTCGAGCGCACGCGCCAGGGCCTGCTCGCCACGCGCGCGGCGGAGGTCGTGCTGCCCGCCGCCGAGGCGATGGAGGCCGCGCTCGGCCGGCTGACCCGCGACGTGACGGGCCTCGAGGCCACGGCCGAGGGCGTCGTGCGGCTGACCATGCCGCCCGGCATGGCGGACGCGTTCATCGCCCCCGCGCTGCCGCGGCTGCGCGCGCAGTACCCGCGGCTCCAGCTCGAGCTCGAGACCTCGGTGCGGGTGGTCGATCTCGCGCGCCACGAGGCCGATCTCGCGCTCCGCTCCATCCGGCCGAGCGGCGCCGAGCTGGTGGTGACCAAGCTGCTCTCCGCGCCCTGGGTCGCGATGGCCTCGGCGGAGCGCGCGCGGACGCCGCTGCGCGCGTGGACCGAGGCGCCGTGGATCGCGTGGGACGCCGACCTCGCCAGCATCCCGCCGGCGCGCTGGCTGACCCGCCACGTGCCACGCGCCGATATCGCGCTGC
>JBQCJR010000576.1:0-13700 GCA_051952595.1 Kofleriaceae bacterium | reverse complement strand
CCTCGAGCGAGCGCCGGATCACGCCCGCCGCGGTCGCCGCGATCCACGGACGCGACCGGTCGAACGTCTTCATCGCGACCTTGAAGCCGCCGTCCTCGGAGCCGAGCAGCTGGCTCTTGTGGATCTTCACGTCCTCGAAGATCACGTCGGTCGTGTTCGAGGCCCGCTGGCCCATCTTGTCTTCCTTGCGGCCCGCCTTGACGCCCGGCGCGTCCGCGTCGACGACGAAGCACGCGATCCCCTTGTGCTTCATCGCCGGATCGAACGTGGCGAACACCGTGTAGAAGTTCGCGACCCCGCCGTTGGTGATCCAGCGCTTCTGGCCGTTCAGCACGTACTCGTCGCCGTGCTTGGTCACCCGCGTCCGCATGCCCGCGACGTCCGAGCCCGCGTCTGGCTCCGAGCAGCAGTACGCGCAGAACAGGAACTCGGAGGTGAGGCGCGACAGGTACTTCTGCTTCTGCTCCTCGGTGCCGGCGACCAGCAGCGGCGTCGCGCCGAGCGAGTTCGCCGCCATCGAGGTGTTCATGCCCGAGCAGCCGTACGAGATCTCTTCCTGGACCAGGCAGTTGTCGAGGCAGCTGCCGCCCAGCCCGCCGTACGCCTCCGGGATCTCGACGTTCATCAGCCCGGTCTCCCACGCGCGCTTCAGGATCTCGCGCGGGAACTCGCCGGTCTCGTCGAAGTGAGCCGCGCGCGGGATGATCTCCTTGCGCGCGAACTCGCGGGCGGTGGTGGCGAGGGATTCCTGCGTTTCGCTGAGGCTGAGGTCCATGGCGGGCGCAATGTAGCACCGTGCTAGCCTTCCGGTCGCCGCCGTGACCGCCCCCTGGCAGCTCGACTCCCTGATCGCCGTCGGCGGCATCGGCGAGGTCTGGCTCGCCCACCGCGACGGCGCGACCGCCGCGGTCAAGCGCCTGCACGGCCACCTGCTCCACCACGCCGAGGCCGCCGCGCTGTTCGCGACCGAGCAGCAGCTCGCCGCGTCCCTGCCTCACCACCCCCACCTCGTCCACGCGATCGACACCGGCGCCACGCCGCGCCCCTACCTCGCGATGCCGGTCGCTCCCGGCGCCAACCTGCGCGAGCTCGGCCCCCAGCCCCGCGACCGCGCCCTCGCGATCACCGTCGCCGCGTGCCGCGCCGCCACGCACCTGCACGACCACGGCTGGGTCCACGGCGACATCCATCCCGGCAACCTCGTGGTCTCCCCCACCTCGATCACGTTGATCGATCTCGGGATCGCCCGACCCTCCCGCGCCGCCGGGCCGGTCCGCGGCACCCACGCCCACATGGCGCCGGAGCAGATCCGCGGCGAGCCGTGGACCCCGGCCACCGACGCGTTCGCGCTCGGCATCCTCGCGTGGGAGCTGCTGGCGTCGACGCGCCTGTTCCACCGCGGCGCGCCCTGGCTGTCGATGGCGGCCGTGATGGAGTCCACGCCACCGCCGCTCTCGGATCCCGCCAACGCGATCGTCCAGGCCGCGCTGAGCCGCGATCCGCTGCGGCGGCCGTCGGTGTCGGAGCTCGCCGGCGAGCTGGCCGCTTCGGCGCCCGCGGGCGCCGAGTAGCTCAGCCGGGCGGCTGCTGCTGCCGCTTCTTCTCCTCGCGCGCCGCCCGCGCCGCCGCGCGCTCCTCGTCGCGCTTGCGCTGCAGCTCGAACTGATTGCGCGCCGCGCGCGCCCCGAAGATGAACCCGAGGAACATCCCGACGATGATCATCCCCGGGATGAAGAAGATGTGCCCCGACGTCACTTCCCGCCCTTGATCGCCGCGTCCAGCTCGCCGCGCAGCTGCACGATCTCCACCTTGAGCTTCTGCTGGCGCCGCCACAGGTAGAGCACGAACGCCGCAGCGATGATCCACATCGCCGCGTACGCGAGGATGACGTGCTTCTCGTTCTTCGCGATCGCCGCCGCCGCGACCTCGTGCTGCGCGCGATCCTTCTCGAGCCGCAGCTCGGCCGCCCGCTTGTCGGCGACCTCGACGATGTCCTTCGCGAACGTCGCGTCGGCGTTCATCGCGTCGACGCAGGTCTTGCGCAGGTCCTTGGCCGACGGCGCGGGCGCGGGCGCGGCCTCCCCGGCAGGCTGCGCCGCGGGCGGCACGGGCTGCGCGGGATCCGCGGCGGCCGGCGCGGCCTCCCCGGCAGGCTGCGCCACCCCGACGGCCGGAGCCGCGATCAGCATCACGAAGATCGCAACGATCGTACGCATCGAACACCTCAGGTTCATGCTCATGTCAGCACCCCGGCATCGAGGCCTTGCTCGCGCAGCTCGCGCAGCTCGCGCTCTGCCCGCGCGCTCTGCACCCGCATCACGACGAGCGTCAACATCCAGCACAGGAACGTCGCCACCGCGGCCCAGAACACGATCTTCATCTCGGGCTGCAGCGTCGCGACGTTGCCCTGCGCGCCCGCCTGCGGGTGGCGATCGCTGCGATCGACCATCGTGTAGATGAACGGGATCGCGACGGTGCCGAACACCGCGAGCCCCGCCGCCAGCCGGTCCGCGCTCGCGCCGGCGAACCGCCGGACGATCACGTAGCCCACCAGGGTCAGCCACAGCAGCAGCGACATGGTCAGCCGCTTCTCCCACGACCACCAGATGCCCCACGCCGCCTTGGCCCAGATCATCCCGGTGATCAGCACGACCGCACCGAACGCCGCGGCGACCTCCGCGCTCGCGAGCGCGATGTCATCCCATCTCGGATCCCGCTTCTTCAGGAACACGATCGAGCAGACGCCGCACGCCGCCACCGCGACGAACATCATGAACGCGTGGGGCACGTGGTAGTAGAAGATCTTCTGGTTGAAGAACAGGTCGCGCGCGAGCGGCGTGTACGTGAACACCAGCCAGATCGTGATCGCGAAGCCGATCGCCGATAGCGCCGCGAGCACCGGGACGGCGTAGTTGTGGGTCAGTGGCTGCTTCGACGACGTCGTCATTCGATCACCAGGGACTCGAAGATCCACACCGACAGTACCAGGAACGCGGCGTCGTAGATTCCGAGGAAGCCGATCCAGTACCACGCCGCGTCGAGGTTGACTCGCTTGGCCAGCAACGCCTCGGTGGTGTTGGTGCCGGCCACGAACAGCGGGATCAGGATCGGGTAGAGGACGACCGGCAGCAGCACGTCGCGCGACCGGACCTTCAGCAGGGTCGCGGAGAACACCGAGCCCACCATCGCGAAGCCGATCGCCCCCAGCACCAGGACGACGACCAGCGGCCCCGGCTCGGCGAACAGCGGAGCATCGAGGAACAGCGCGAGCAGCGGGACGACCACCACCGCGACGCCGAGCACCAGCACGGTGATCGAGGCCGCCTTGCCCAGGAACACCGCCAGCCGCGGCACCGGCGCGAGCAGCAGCGCGCGCATCGTGTCGTTCTCGCGCTCGCGCTCGAACGCGCGGCCGAGCCCGATCGTGCCCGCGAACGCGATCGAGACCCACAGCATCCCCGGCGCCGCGCCGCGCACCAGATCGAGGTTGCGCGGGAACGCGAACGAGAACACGACGACGATCAGCGCTCCGAAGAACGCCATCGTGTAGAGGATCTCGCGGCTGCGCAGCTCGATCCGGAGGTCCTTGCCGGCGACCCGCGCCGCGTGTCGGAGCAGCGACATGTCAGCTCGCGTGCCGGTGGTAGAGGTCCTTGAGCTGGTCGTAGTCGTACGAGCCCCGGTGCTCGGACGCCAGCTGGCCGCGGCGCAGGATCGCCACGTGATCGACCCGCCCGGCGATCGCCTCGAGGTCGTGGGTGACCACGACGACGATCGCGCCGGCGTCGCGGAGCGCCGCGAGCTCCGCGCCGAGCGCCAGCGCGCCGCCGCGATCCAGCCCGGTGAACGGCTCGTCGAGCAGCAGCAGCGACGGCCCCGTCAGCAGCGCGCGCGCGAGCGCCAGCCGCTGGACCATGCCGCGCGAGTAGGTGCGCGCGGCGCGGTCGCGCGCCTTGGGCTCGAGGCCCACGCGATCGAGCACACCGTCGATCGCCCGCGCCGAGCCGTCCACGTCGTACAGCCCCGCGACCAGCGCCAGGTTCTCGCGCGCCGTCAGCTCGCCGTAGCACAGCGACGCGTGGGCCAGCAGGCCGATCTCGCGGCGCACCGCCACGCCGGTCAGCTCGCGATCCGCCCCGCGGTACGCGACCTTGCCGTCGGACGGGCGCACGAGCGTCGAGACAATGCCGAGCAGCGTGGTCTTGCCCGCGCCGTTGTGGCCGAGCAGCGCGCACATCGAGCGCGCCGCCAGCTCCAGCGAGACCCCCGCCAGCGCGCGCTCCGTGCCGTAGCGCTTGGCGACCCTCGAGATCTGGACCTGGTCGATCGCTACTCGCGCCACAGCGACTCGAGCTCGCTCCGCACCTGTTTCTGGCGGTGCGGGTCCTTGCCGGTGCGCTCGAGCTCGACCAGCTCGTCGAGCAGCGCGGCGCGGCGCCCGGACGCGTCCTGCTCGGCCGGCGCACGGCGGCGGAACACCACGAGCGCGATCCCCGCCAGCAGGATCCCGATGACGAACAGCCCGACGATCCGCGGCGCCCAGATCTTCCACCCCGGCTGCGCCGGCAGCCCGGTGATCGTCATCACCATCGACTGCTTCGGCATGATGTTGATGTTGTCGATCACGAACCAGCGCTGGCCGTCGCGCGCGGTGACCGACTCGCCGCGGACGTTCGGCGGCAGCCGCACCTCGAGCCCCGGCGTCTGCCGGATCTCCATGCCGCTCGAGAACGCGCCGTCCGGAAGGTCGAGCGCCCACCGCACCGTGCCGCCATCGCCCTCCATCGAGAACCCACCCACGAACATCTTCCCGCCCGGCGGGATCGGCCGCACGATCCGGAACCCCTCGCCCGGCGCCACCGCGACGTCGGCCTGGTTCTCGTCGGCGACCACGCCGCCCTTGAAGCCCTTCGGCAGCGGGATGATCGTCCCGTCGGGGCCGCCCTGGTACGGCGCCCACGAGTTGTTGTCCACGACGAACTGACCGCGCACCGCGAGCAGCTCGTCCTCGACGAACGAGCGCAGGCTGAACCGCACGAGCACGCGCGGATAGATCTGGATCCCGACCTGCGCCCCGGCCGTCTCGACCAGCTGGAACGGCAGCGAGCGATAGCGCTTGCCGTTCGCGGTGACCGTCTCGGCGTAGAGCACCAGGTCCGGCCGGTAGGCGACATCGAATTCCGCCTGTGGCCGGCCCTGGGCCTCCCACACCGCGGTCACGTCGAGCCGCCCGCCGGTGGTCGACAGCTCGAACGGCGACGAGACCATCTCCTTGCCGTTGATCGCGACCACGACCTTGTACGGCCGGTCGGCCGGCACCGTGAGCTGGACCGAGCCATCGCTGCCGGTCTTCGACGCGATGCCCTCGGCCTGCTGGTCCGCATCGGCCGGGATCACGCGCAGCGGAACGTCCGCCAGCGCGCCATCGTCCCCGACCGGCCCGCCGTGCACCTTGACCGCGAGCGTGCCCTTCGGCAGGTCCGCGGCCGGCTCGAACCGCGCCTGGCCCTGCACGTTCGACGAATCCGGCGGCGCCTGGGTCGGCACGCCGGCACCGAGCGGCTGCTTGGTCCTCGCGTCGATCAGCTTGATCGGCGACGCCTCCTGCGGGTAGCCGTCGAGGGTGACCCGGACCTTGCCGGCCGGGACCGTCGTGGCCTGCTGGCGGATGAGCTCGTCGATCGGCGGCGCGGTCGAATCGCGCTTGTCGCCGGACAGGATCGCCTTGAAGCCCGCCTCGCCGTCCGGCTGGACCGGCGCCGCCACCAGGCGATCCGCACCACCGGCGCGCGGCAGCCGCGCGAGCGCGAAGTAGACCCGGTTGCCGCTGATGTCGAGCTTGTCGAACACCGCGCGCCCCTCCGGGTTGACCGGCGAGGTCACGACGTCGATCGAGTCGTCGGAGGCGTAGCTGACCAGGGTGACCGACTCGCCGACCGGCGGTGAGGGATCCGTCGCCGCGCCGCCCTTGATCTCGAGGCTGTTGTAGGTGAGCCGGACCTCGTAGCTACCGGCCGGCACGCCGCGATCCTGGCGAGGCTGGCCGCTCATCTGGCGGGCCTCCGGCATCCCGGCGGCGCCCCCGGGCATGCCCCCGCCCCCGGCGAACGGCTTGGTCGACAGCATCACGCGCGCGCCGCCCGAAGCGGGCACCACGAACGGCTCGGAGGTCACCTCGCGTTGCTCGGCGTCGAGGATCTTGGCCTGCACCGTCGCGCCGGGCGGCAGACCCGCGAACGTCGCGCGGCCCGACGCGTCGGTGCGCACCACCCGCGGCGTGCCGGCGACGTCGAGCGAGACATCGGCGCCGGCCACCGACGAGCCCGGCGAGCCGGCCACCACGCGCACGGTCACCGTGTTCGCGGGCATCGTCGCGTCGGGGAGCGGCTTGCCGAGCGCGGAGGCCGGCTGCGCGTGTGCGGTGGGCGTGGCGATCCACGAGCCAGCGAGCGCGGCGCCCGCGAGCGCGGCGGCGCACAGAGCAGATCGGATCATGGCGTCGCCTCCTTCGCGGTGCTCTCTGCTCCGGCGTCGTGCGGAGCGACCTCGGCGGGCTCGTCCTCGGACGGCGCGGGCGTGTCAGCTCCGTGCTTGGAATCGGAGTCGGAATCGGAGTCGGAGTCGGCGTCGGCGTCGGAATCGGAGTCGGACGCCGGCTCGGACTCGGCGGTGGCGTTCGCGTCGACCGCCTTCGCGTCGCTCTTCGCGTCCGCCGCCGTCGCGTCCGCCTTGGCCGCCGACGACTTCGCCTTCTCGCTCTTCTCCGCCTTCGCGTCCTTCGCCGCCTTCGCGTCCTTCCCCTTCCCGCCCGCCTTGGCCTCGGCCGGCTTGGCCTTGCCGCCCTTGCGCTCGGGCATCGCGAGCCGCGCGCGCACCTCGCGCTCGATCTCGTCCTGCACCGAGGCGCCGCCCGCGCCATCGAGGCGATCGATCTCCTTGATCACCTCGATCGCACGCGCGCGGTAGGTCGCGATCATCTGGCTCGCGTCGCGCTCGGACAGCTTGCCCATGTCGCGATCGAACTCGGCTTCCTTGATCGCCTTGAGCAACGCGCGCTTCTCGCGCTGGAGCTCGGCGCGCGCCCCCTCGGGCCGGCCCCACGCCTCGGCGTCGTCCTCCTCCACCTCGGACACGGCGGCCGCGCCGGTGCGGAACAGGGTGTAGATCGCCGAGATGCCCGCGAAGTAGCCGAGGCACACGAACACGACCGGCGCGGTCGGGTGGAAGCTGTTGTTCCACAGGATGAACAGCCATCCCACGACGAGCAGCACGCCCGCCGCGACCAGCCATGGCCAGCGCGATGGCGCCGCGCTCGAAGTAGGAGTCGTCGATGCCATGCTGATCAATCCGTGTCGGCGAGCTCGTCGTCGAGCTTGTCGGCGTAGGCGTCATCGACCGGCGAGCCACCCGAGGCCGTCGCCGCGGCCGGTGCGGCCGCCGCCGCCGCGCGGTTGCGCATCACGATCCGCCGGCCGCCCACGAACAGGAGGCCGAGCCCACCCACCACCGCGAGCGAGGGGAAGATCCACGAGAAGTTGCTGCGTGGGGTCGCCAGCACCTGCTCGCCGTAGCGCGCGACGTACGACGACACCGCGTAGTCGTACGCGGCGCTGCGGCCGGCCGAGGTCGCGAGATCGAACCGCGGGCGCCCATCGGGCCCCTGCTCGTTGATCATCGACTTGATCCAGCCACGCAGGTCCGCGGCCGAGCCGCACTTGCAGATGAAGATGCTCTCGCGCTTGCACCCGCACGGGCACAGCAGCTCCTTCATCGCGTCGTCCTCCGGCTCGTTCTCGGGCCGGTTCTTCGAGGCGTGGCTGACGCTGCCATCCCCCATGCCCATGCCCGCCTTGACGTGCTCGGCCTGTGCGCGCGCGTCGCCCGCGGTGGCGGCGACCGCCCCCAGCGCGACCAGCGCGATCAGCGCGATCTCGCCGGCGCGGCCGACCCGGGTGTTGCGACGCCCGCCCCACAGCCGCTCGAGCAGGCTCTGCGGGAGCAGGCAGATGAACGTCCCGAGCACCAGGATGACCGTGCCGATCCACACCCAGCTGATCAGCGGGTTGATGAACACGCGGAAGTTGCCGAGCTTGGTCGCGGTGTCGTAGCCGGTCAGCACCACATAGACGTCCTCGGCCGGGCGCACCTTGATCGCGACCTCGGTGGTCGCCTCGGCGCCCTTCCGGAAGTCCCACTTCGCCGGGTAGACGGTGCCGACGTACTCGCCGTCCTCCCAGATCGAGACCTGCGCGGTGATCGCGGTCTTCAAGTCATCCGAGGTGTCGACCAGGTCCTCGTACAGGAACACGTAGCCCGTGCCATCGAACCGGAACGCCGACGGCGAGTCCTTCGGCAGCGCCTTCATCGTTCGGTCGCTGTGGAGGTACGTGGCCGCCCACTGCTTGCGCTCGGCGGCGGGCTTGTTCGGATCGAGCCCCTCGACGATCGCCGGGCGCTCGATCGTGCGATCGATCATCCGGTCGTACGCCTTGCCGCCGAACCCGACGAACATCACCGCGATGCCGAGGTGCACGACGTAGCCGCCGTACTTGCGGCGCTTGGACAGCACCAGGCCGAGCAGCGAGCTGAACACGTCCGAGCCGGTCTGGCGCTTGCGCACCAGGGTGCCGCGCCAGAGCTCCTGCGCGATCGAGCCGACCGTGAACGCGCACAGCCCGAAGTTGATCAGCGAGATCGGCAGATCGATCCCGTCGGCGAAGATCGGCGTCTTCTTGGCCACCTGCGGGAACGCGACGCGCAGCACCACGATCGTGACCGCCATCAGGCCGAGCGGGAACAGGAACTGGTTGTAGAGCCGCTCGCGGGTGGTGCGCCGCCACGCGAGCAGCGGCGCCGCCCCGGCGAGGAGCAGCAGCACCAGGCCGAGCGGGGTCATCCACTTGTTGAAGAACTCGATGCCGACCGAGACCCGCGACCCATCGATGCCCTCGGAGATCGTCGGGAACATCGTCGCGAACAGCACGAAGAACGCGCTGCCGAGCAGGATCCAGTTGTTGAGCAGGAACGCGAACTCGCGCGAGTAGAACGACTCGAACTCGGTCCGCTTCGACAGCTGATTGGAGCGGTACACCAGCAGGCCGACCGACACGATCAGGATCGCGGCCATGAACAGGATGAACTGCAGCGCGAGGACATTGTCCTCGCCGAACGCGTGCACCGATTGCACGATGCCCGACCGGGTCATGAACGTGCCGAAGATCGTGAGCACGAACGTCAGGATGACGAGCACCAGGTTCCACTGCTTCATCATCCCGCGCTGTTCCTGGATGATCGAAGAGTGGAGGAACGCGGTCGCGGTGAACCACGGGATCAACCCGGCGTTCTCGACTGGGTCCCACGCCCAGTAGCCGCCCCAGCCGAGCTCCTCGTACGCCCACCGCCCGCCGAGCACCAGGCCGACCGAGAGGAACAGGAAGCAGATCAGCATCCACACCCGCACCGAGCCGATCCACAGGTCGTCGAGGCGGCCCGAGGCGAGCGCGCCGACGCCGAACGCGAACGGGATGGTCGCCGCGACGAACCCGACGTAGAGGGTCGGCGGGTGGATCACCATCCAGTAGTTCTGGAGCAGCGGGTTGAGCCCCTGCCCGTCGGACGGCGGTGTGGTGAGGAACGTCGAGAACGGGTTCTTGTGGAAGATCAGGAGCGACAGGAAGAACACCTGCACGACCATGATCGTCGCGACGACGTAGCCGATCATGTCGCGGTGGCGGCGCGCGTTCAGCGCGATCGCGACCGTCGAGAACAGCCCGAGCACGAGCACCCAGAACAGCAGCGATCCGTCGAGGCCGCCCCAGAACGCGGTGACCTTGTACCAGATCGACATCGACACATCGCTGGTCGCCGCGACGTACTTGATCGAGAAGTCGTGGGTGACGAACGCGTAGATCATCAGCGCCGACGCGAGGCCGACCAGCGCGGCGAACGCGTACAGCCCGTGCACCGAGGAGCTGACCAGGCGGCGGCTGCGTCGCGCGTTGCCGGCGATCCCGGCGGCGACGCACCAGGCGCCGATCAGGTACGCCGCGAGCAGCGCGATCGTGCCGACCAGCGCGATCGGCGAGGACGGAACAGACGAGGACATCGGCGGGTCACTCGAACTTCGAGTTCAGGTCTTTGTTCGCGCGCGCGCCCTCGTACTTCGAGGGGCACTTCGCCTGCAGCTCCTTGGCCTCGACGACGTACGCGATGTCCGCCTCGAGCGGCACGCCGAGCGCGGCCGCGAGATCCTTCTTCTCGGCCGCCGGCACGAGGTGACCGGTGGCCACCACCTCCGACTGATCCTTGAAGGTGTCGGGCTTGGGCCCCATGCTGAACACCCGGATCTTCTTGCCGTCCTTGGTGAGCACGAAGCTGCGATGGGTCTCCTGCGCGACGATGTCCTCGCGGATCGACCCGGCGAGCACCCAGCCGTGGACCTTGAGCTCCTTGCCCTTCCACTGCGACAGGTCGCCGGCCACGAGCTCGTCGACCATCTTGTAGTGCTGGGTGTGTCCGAGGGTCGACTTCACGAAGAAGCCGACCCCCGCGACGGCGACCGCGGCGGTCAAGGCGATCTTGGCGAGGGTGCTGTTTTGCATGAGGAATCCTCCGCTGATGCGGCGTGCCCGGCGATGGTGGCAACCGTAGCACGTATGTGGCTCATTCCGTCCGCCTGCGAATCGCCAAACATGTCGCAGGGACCTTCGGCTCCCGCGGCGATCCGACGCGGTCCGCGAGCCTAGCCGCCGATCCCGATCATGTGCTTCTGCGGGGCGCCCCCACCCGCGCGATCGAAGTCGTGCCCGGCGCGCTTGCCGGTGACCGCCGCGGCGATCGCGCGGACCACATCCTCCTCGGAGCCGCCGCCGCGGATCACGTCGCGCAGGCTGATCGCGTCATCGTGGCCGAGGCACGCGTGCAGCGCGCCGGTCGCGGTCAGCCGCAACCGGTTGCAATCGTCGCAGAAGTGCTCGGACATCGCCGAGATGATCCCGACCTCGCGCCCGGTGGCGGCGACCGCCCAGTAGCGCGCGGGGCCGGCGTCGCGCCCCGGCCACTGGTGGGCGACCAGCGGGCCGAGCGCCGCCTCGAGCGCGCCGCGGATCTGCGCGGCGGTCAGCTCGGCACCGCGGTCGTACAGCGCGCCGCCGGACATCGGCATGTGCTCGATGAACCGCGGGACCGCCCCGCGCTCCCACGCGAACGCGCACAGCGCGACCAGCTCGTGGTCGTTGACGCCACGCAGCGCGACGGCGTTGAGCTTGAGGGCGATCCCGGCCGCCGCCGCGGCCTCGATCCCGGCGCGCACCCGCGACAGATCGCCGCGGCCGGTCAGCGCCGCGAACCGCGCCGGGTCCAGCGTGTCGAGCGAGACGTTGAGGCCGGACAGCCCGGCCGCCGCGAGCGGGCCCGCGAGCTGATCGAGCAGGTGGCCGTTCGAGGTCATGACGACCTGGTCGATCCCGGGGACCCGCGCGATCCGGCCGACCAGCTCGACGATCCCCTTGCGGACGGTCGGCTCGCCGCCGGTCAAGCGCACCTTGCGCACCCCGAGTCGGGAGAACACCCGGACCAGCCGCTCCAGCTCCTCGAAGGTCAGCACCTCCGACCGCGGGTGGAACGCCAGCTGGTCTGCGAGCTCCTCTGGCATGCAGTACGTGCACCGGTAGTTGCAGCGGTCGGTCACCGACACCCGCAGGTACCGGATGCGACGCGCGAACCCATCGACCAGGGGATCTGCTGGCACGTCTCCGACGAGCGGAGCCGGCGGCGCGGCGCCGACGACGGGGAGGTGGACGCGCGTCATGTAACAGCTCTGATTCACGTCACTAAAGCCCGTGAGCCGGGCTACGTCAAGGCGGCCGTGGGGGCTTACAAAGTTCCTTGACAGGTCAAAGGAAAACCAGCATCTATGCCCCCGCTCCCCTTTTTCGCCGGAGCAGGAGAAGACGACACTCGATGCTACAGAACCGTACGGATACAGCAGCTACGACCCCGAACCTCGCAGGACTGTGGGTCCTCTTGGTGGAGAACGATGGTGAGCTGGCGGTCCAAGACGCCGACGGCCGCGTGCCGGTGATGGCGCGCGCGGGAAATGATCAGACCTACCTTCTCGTGTTCAAGAACGTCGTCAAGGCGCGCCAGTTCGTGGCCGCCCAGGATCTCGCTGGAGCCGAGCCGCGCATGGTCGTGCGTGGCAACCAGAACGACATCGTGCGGATCGCTCGCTCGGCGGGCGTCACCGGCACGCTGCTCGACTACGATCCGACGACGCAGCAGTACGCCAGCGCCAACGCGCTGGCCTGAGCCCGACGCCAGTCGGCCGCGGGGGCGAGCCCGGAAGATTCCGGGCTAGTACCCGCCGACGATGATCACCTCGTCGACCTCGCCTCGGCGAGCGGCGTTCGAGTTGATCGCGCGTGGGCACTTCACGCGGTCGATCTTGAAGCCCTTGTACAGCGACCGGATGAACGGCGTGTCGCTGTTGGACAGCATGACCTTGCAGCCGCGCGCGACCAGCATGCGCGCGGTCTCGGCGAGCTCGCGCTGCTCGTCCGCGCCGAACGCACCCGCCGTGTAGCTGGTGAAGTTCGCGGTGGTGGTCACCGGGTCGTACGGCGGATCGAAGTACAGGAAGTCGCCGCGCTGGGCATCGGCGGTCGCCATGCGGTAGTCGCCGCAGCGCAGCGACGCGCGGGAGAGCACGCTCTGGGCGGCGCGCAGGGTGTCCGGCACGCAGATCGGCGGATCGACGTAGCGGCCGATCGGCACGTTGAACGCGCCCGACCGGTTGACCCGCCACAGCCCGTTGAAGCAGGTCTTGTTGAGGTAGATGAACGTCGCGGCGCGGTCGGCGGCGCTCCACGAGATGTCGCGATCGTTCCACCGCGTGCGGGTCTGATAGTAGTGGTGCTCGTCGTGCGCGGTGCGGTGTAGCTCGAGCTTGCGGATCACCGAGCCGACGTCGGAGGCGACCGTCTTGTACAGCCCGATCAGGTCGGCGTTCGAGTCGGCGAGCACGGCGCGGCGGGGCGCGACCCGGAAGAACAGCGCGGCGCCGCCGGCGAATGGCTCGTAGTAGCGCTGGAACGTATCGGGGAGCCGCTGGATCAGCTCGCCGAGGAGCTTGGTCTTGCCGCCGACCCACTTGATGATCGGTGCCGCGACGGGCTCGGCGGGGAGCGTGAACGGAACGGACCGCGCACGTGCCTGGGTGCGCGCAGAACGAGAAGCCATGCGCGTGATCGTCGAGGCACGCGATCATTCGAGCGACTTTTTGAACGTGCCGGCGTGCACTTCGATAACCGAACATAGACGTGAAGATCCTGGCGCGTACCGCGTCACACGCCCAACGCCCGTCCGTTCGAGGCAGGAGAGTACGCATGCAGCGTCGTGTTAGTTTGCCGACCATGGGTCGAACATTCGCCGTGGTGATGATGGTCTTGATCGCAGCCGTGGGCACCGCGTCCGCGAAACGTCGGCCGCCGCCGCCCGAGCCGGTGCCCGTGCCGGCGTCGGCGGGCTGGGACTCGCGAGGCTGGCAGCTGCTCGGCGAGCAGCAGGTCTCGGGCCGCGTCGACCGCGACCGGATCCAGGTCGGCCGCTACGAGGGCCAGTTCTCGAAGCTGACCGTCGTCGTGCTCGACAGCGAGCTCGAGATGCTCAACTTCACGGTCAACTTCGGCGACGGCACGCGC
>JBQCJR010000575.1:0-2978 GCA_051952595.1 Kofleriaceae bacterium | reverse complement strand
TGGGGAAAAAGGCGGTAGGGCCGTATAGCACGGCGGAGGCTGCGTCCGCCGTCGATCCACGCTAGATAGAGCGGAGGAAGGAAGGCCATGCTGCTTACGCGCGAGGAAATGACGTACGACTTCGGTGGCGCCAAGCTCCACCCGGGCCGCGACAGAGACCTCCTCGTCTGGGCGGTGCAGCAGTTTCTCTACGGCGAGATCACCGGCATCCAGATCGGTCACTGGCTGTACGACGCGCCGGACCTCGAGGCCGCCAAGTTCCTCGCGCGCCAGTCGCTCGAGGAGATGCAGCACGTCGACAACTTCCTGCGGATCATGACGATGCTGGGCTGCCAGCCTCGCCCGGCGCACCCCGCGGTGCGGTTCCTGGCGACCGGCATGATGGGCGGCTCGTGGGCCGAGCACGTCGCGCTCGAGATGGCGCAGGGCGAGGGCTTCGTGCTCCAGGCGTTCTACGCCGTGATCGACACCCTCGATCACAAGCCGTCGGTCGACATCCTGCGCCGCGCGGTCAAGCAGGAGGAGCGCCACGTCGAGTTCGGCGAGCAGCAGACCTACAAGGCGATCCAGAACAAGCCGTGGCTGCGCCGCCGCCTGCTCGGGCTGTCGCTGGTCTCGATGTGGGGCGTGCGCCGGATCGCCGGGTACATGGAGAAGCGGCTGCCGAAGGACCACCCGGTGCTCCGCCAGCTGCCGGCGTTCCTCGCGCACGCGAACCAGTGCGCCGAGCTGCGGCTGCGCCGGATCGGCGTGCTCGATCAACCGCTCGAACAGCTCTCGAGCGCGCGGCGCGCCCTGCTGATCAGCGAGGCGTACGGCGGCAAGGCGCTCGGCGGGCTCGCCTCGCTGGTCACCCTGCCGATCCGGGTGCTGCCGTTCGTGCCGAAGAAGAAGCGGCTGACCGATACCTACCTGCGCGACGTGCACATCACGGGGTTCGCGCTGACCTCCGGCGAGGCCGCGCAGGCGCAGCCGCAGGAGTAGCGGTCACCGCCCCGCCGACGGGCGCGCGGGCGCGGGCGCCGGCGAGCCATCATCGCAGGTGACCTCGAGCGGCTTGGGCGAGATCAGCGCGGTCCCGAAGATCAGGGTCGCGAGATCCGCGACGTCGCGCCGCTCCCCGGATGGATCCGGGCCGTCGTCGATCGGCTGCGACACGTGGCCCTGGACGAGCACCCACCGGCAGTTGGTGTCGTCGGTCGCGCAGCTCTTGCGCTCGAGCTCGGGGCTCGCGGTCTTGGGCGTGGTCCGGGCGTGCTCGACGTCGACCTTGACCAGCCGGCGGCGCTCGAACACGAACGTGCCGCGCATCCGCACCTTGCCGGCCGCGACGCCGCCGCGCGCCGGCACCGACGCCACGAAGTTGCCGGCCCAGTACGCGATCGTCGAGCTGCCCGGGGTGCGCCCCACCGTGCCGACCCGCCGCTCCTCGGCACGCAGCGCGTAGGTCGGCAGCGACGAGACCAGCACGTCGTTGGCGTGCCACTCGTCGCCGAGCTCGGGGCCGAGCACGATCACCTCCGGGCCGACCGAGACCACCGAGGTGTTGCGCTGGGGGCGGAACAGCCCCTGCGCCAGCACGCCGGACAGCTCGTCGACCAGGTCGGTCGAGCTCACCGCGGTCTTGATCGCCGCGCCACGCAGCTGGCCGTCGCGCGACGGCGCCGGGATCCGGCCGAACGACAGGTGCTCGAACACCTGGACCCAGCGATCACCGTCGCGCGCGAACAGCGCGGTCATCCGCAGCGGGATCACCGCGGTGCGCCCGCACATCCCGATCCGCCACGAGATCTCGTCGAACACCCACGCCGCGCTGCCGTCCTGCGACAGGTTGATCTCGAGCCGCTTGGAGCGCGCCTCGGTCGGCGTGCGTGGATCGACGTCGAGCGGCCACCGGCTGGGCGCGCGCGCCAGCTCGCGGCCGATCAGGAGATCGCCCGGACCCACGCCGATCCGCACCGGGCCGATCCGCGGATCGAGCATCGCGGTCTCGATCTCGGGCGGCTCGTCGCGCTCGTAGGACATCAGCACCTCGTCCTCGAGCTCGGCCTTGATCGAGACGCGCAGATCGCGATCGTTGATCGCGACCGGATCGGTCACCGGCGACACCTGCGGCGTCCGCGGGGTCTGGCAACCGACGAGCCCGGCGAGCGCGGCAAGCGCGACACCCGCCACCGCGGCGAGCCGGCCCCCGGCGCTCATCGCCGCCGCACCTTCAGATCGTCCGGCGTGTCGATGTCCCTGACCACGCCCGGATCGTCGACCTCGACCGAGATCGCATCGGCCGCGCCGATCACCGCGCGTGCACCACCGGCGAGCGCCGCGCATCCGGCGAGCCGCGGCCACACCGCGCGCTCGACCAGCGGCGGGTGCCCTCCCCGCCCCTCGAACCGCGGCACCGCGACCTCGTGGTCGCCGCGCGCCTCGATCAAGCGCTGCAGGGTCTCGACCGAGACGTCGGGGTGATCGACCGGCCACAGCCACGCCGCCTCGGCCTCGCCCTCGGAGATCGCCGCGAAGCCGATCGCGATCGAGCTCGCCATGCCGCGCGATGGATCCGCGTTGACCGCGACCCGCATGCCGAGCGATCGGGCGTGCCCGGCGACCGCATCGCCGTACGGCGGGCCGATCACGACCACACCATCGACCAGGCCGACCGCGCGCGCCGCCTCGACGACGCGCTCCAAATAGGTCTGCTCGCCGCGCGGCAGCAGCGCCTTGGCGACCCCGCCGAGCCGCGTGCCGGATCCCGCGGCGAGGATCACCGCGCCGAGCTTCATGGCTCGCCCTCCGCGGGCTCGCGCGGCTCCGACGCCGCCGCGCGCACCGGTCGCCAGTCGCCGGCCGCCGGCGCGCCGCGCCGACGCAGCGCGATCAGCTCGGCGGCGATCGAGATCGCGATCTCCTCCGGCGTCTTGCAGCCGAGGTCGAGGCCCGCCGGGCCGAGGACTCGGGCGAGCGATTCCTCGTCGAGGCCG
>JBQCJR010000574.1:0-4205 GCA_051952595.1 Kofleriaceae bacterium | reverse complement strand
GCGGCAAGATCTGGCGCGCCGATGGCTCGATCGACGACGACGTCTGCGAAGGCACGCGGATCGATCGCTGGCTCGCCGGCGCCGTCGACGCGCTGGCCATCCTCTACGACGCCGAAGGCGAGTTTGTCGACAACGTGTTCGACGAGCACGGCGAGCTCGTGCCGAAGGTCGCCGAGCGTCAGCTGCGCGCTCAGCTCAAGCGCGACGCGGGCGCGCCCGGGCCGCGCTGGCGGCTCGCGCACGTGCTGCTCGAGCAAGGGGCGCTCGAGAACGCGCGCGACGAGCTCGAGCAGGTCGTCGCGGACGACCCGGCGTTCTCGTGGGCCTGGCTCGACCTCGCGCGCGCCTCGGAGCGGCTCGGCGAGATCGGCGGCTCGCTCGACGAGGCGCGGATGGCCGCGGAGGCCGCCGAGGGCGTGGGCCACCCGCAGGCCGGCTACTTCTGGTCGCAGCTCGCGCGCCTCGCGGTGCGCGCCGGCGACGACCTCGTGCGCGCCGAGGCCGCGACGAAGGCCTCGCTGCTCGCGCCGGGGATGAAGCGCGACCAGCTCGAAGGCGCACGCGAGCGGCTCGCCGCGGGAGACACGGCGAGTGCGAAGGGGCTCGTCGAGCTGCTGCGCGCGGTGTGGCCGCGCGATCTCGAGGTGCTCGAGCTCGCGCGACGGATCGAAGCGCCCGCGGACTAGCGGGGACTCGCGGCGACTCGCAGCGGCGCGGCCCACGCGCCACGGCGGCGCGAGCGCGGTGACCGCGGTGACCGCGTGGTCCGGCTCAGCAGCCGCCCGCCGCGCGAGGCTCAGCGGCCGCCCGCCGCGTCGTCCGGCTCAGCGGAACACGGCCTGATCGGCCGGGATGCCGCGCGCCTCGAGCTCGGCGTAGAACCGCGGCACCGTGCCGGTCGCGGCGAAGTTGCCGTCGCGGAACTGGAACAGCTGCTGGGTATCGAACGTGGTGTCGGTGATCCCGACGACCTCTTCGATCGCCATCACGCGCAGCGTGCCGTCCGACCACCGCGCCACGTGCAGCACGATCTCGAACGCCTGGGCGGCGAGCTCGCGTAGCGCGCCATCGTTCGCCGACGGCGCCGACAGCCTCGCCAGGGTGGTCAACCGGTTGAGCGCGGCGTTGGCGCCCTCGCCGGTCATCGCGACCACCGCACCGTCGAGCGACGTGCACAGCGCGGTCGCCAGCGGCATCGCCTCGCGCCCGCGCACCTCGCCGACGATCAGCCGGTCCGGCGCGAGCCGCAGCGCGGTGTCGAGCAGGTGGCCGAGATCGACCGCCGGATCCTTGCCGGTGCCGGCGCGGGTCTCGAGCTGGATCCACTCGTCGCGCGCGATCGCGAGCTCGGCGATCTCCTCGATCGAGACCACGCGCTCGCCGGCCGGCGACGCCGCCGCGAGCGCCGCGACCACGGTGGTCTTGCCCGAGCCGGGCCCACCACACACCAGGATGTTGCGGCGCGCGGTGATGCACGTCGCGAGGAAGTCCGCCATGCCCGAGGACAGCGCGCCCTGCGCGACCAGCTCGGAGAGCTGCGGCATCTGCGGCGCCACCTTCTTGAGCACCAGGCACGCGCCGCGCGCCGCGACCGGCGACACCGCGGCGGTCACGCGGGTACCGTCGCGCATCCGCAGGTCGACCAGCGGGTGGGTCTCATCGATCCGCGCGCCGGCCTCGGCGACCAGCCGCTTGACCACGCGCTCGAACACCTCGTCCGACGAGAACGCCTTGCCGGACGCGCGCAGCTGACCGCCCTTGCCGACGACCACGCGATCGCGGCGATCGATGATGATCTCGTCGATCTTCTCGTCGGCGAGCAGCTCCTCGAGAGGCCCGAGCGCGAGCGCCTCGCTGAGCGTCTCCTTGATCAGCGAGTCCTGGTCGATGTACTTCGGCAGCTCGCCCGAGGTCTCGAGCGTCTCGACCAGGTCGATCGTGGTGCGCTCGGCGCGCTGCCACAGCTCTTCCTCGTGCAGCCGCTCGAGCGGGATCTTGTCGAGATCGAGCTTGGCGCGCAGCCGCTCGAGGATGTTCGACTGGAGGTCGAGCATCTTCACGACCTTCGGATCGAGCGGCTCGAGCTGGACGCCGCGGCGGCTCGGCAGCGACACCGAGCGGCCGACGACGCGCCGGGTGGCAACGCCGACCAGGTTGCGCTTGCCCTTGTCTGCCAGCGGGACCACCGGGGCGGGCGCACCGGCCGCGACTGGAGCGACCTGGGCCACGGGAGCCACCGGCGCGGGACCAGACAGCGGCGCGCTGCCGGCGGCGGGCAGCGGCGCGGCGACCGGCGCGGGCGCCGGCGTGGGGACCGGGGCCGCGATCGGTGCGGGCGCCGGCAGCGGCGCGGGCGCGACGGGCTCGGGGCGCGGCGCGGGCGCGACGAACTCGGGGCGCGGCGCGGGCGGCATCGCCGGCTGCGCGGGCGCGGAGAGCGCCCCCATCTCGGCGTGGGTCGCCATCGGCTGCGGCGGGACCGGCGCCGGCATCGCGGCGACCGGCGCGGGCATCTGGGAGATCGGGGCGATCGGCGGCGGCATCGTGCCACCCGGGCGACCCATCGGGCGCGCGCGCGGCTCGGGCGGCGCGAGCGGCGGGATGCTGCCAGGCCCGCCCGGTCCACCCAGCGCGGGGCCCGGATCGCGCGGGACGATCTCGCGGCTCGGACCCGGCGGCGGACGCTGCGGACCACGCGGCGGCGAGCTGATCGGACCGGACGCCGCGAGCGGATCCGAAGACGCCATCGGCGTCATGTGGGGCATCGGCTGCGCCTCGGTCGGGCGCGGCGCCCGGATCTCGGCGGGCGGCGGCGGCAGCCGCTCGCTGGCCGGCGGCGACGTGGTGGTCTCCGAGGGGCCATCGCCCTCGCCCGAGCTGGCCTCGTCGACGCCGACGATGAAGTCGCCGATGTAGATCTTGTCGGAGTCCTTGACCACGAGCGGGCTCGTGATCTTGCGGCCGTTGACGTACGTGCCGTTGGTGCTCTTCAGGTCGACGATGATGAACTTGCCGTCCTTGAGCACGATCCGGGCGTGGCGCTTCGACACGTTGCCCTTGGGCAACACGATGTCGTTCCCCTGCACACGTCCGATGGTGACCTCGGGCTTGTTGAACACCATGCGGCGCTGCTCGCCGCCTTTTTCCTGAATGATGATGGTGAACATTGGTTCCTGAGGACCTCGTGCCCGAGGCGAAGCTGCCCCGCCGGAAACGGTACTAAGCCGCGGCAATCACGGTCAAGTTCGCAGCCCCGTTCGATCGCGGCGCGGCGTGCGATCGGGTCAGGTGCGGCCGGTGGCGACCGGCGCCGGAACGCCGGAGCCCTCGTCGGGCCCGAGGTTCAGGTAGGCCCGCACATCG
This sequence comes from Kofleriaceae bacterium, assembly GCA_051952595.1. Classification (GTDB taxonomy): domain Bacteria; phylum Myxococcota_A; class Polyangia; order Haliangiales; family Haliangiaceae; genus JABFXX01. The sequence continues at coordinate 842 of JBQCJR010000574.1, read as the reverse complement.
CCCCACCACAAGGCCCACACCCCGACGGCGAACAGGCCTACGATCGCGACGACGATCAGCGCGTCGTGCCAGCGCGGCCTCACCATGAATCGAACGCTAGCACGCGGCGTCCGACCCAGGAACCCGCTCTATGATGGGGGTCCCCATGACGATGACGACGTCCCTGCCCCGCCTGCTGTCCGTGCTCGCTCTCGCGCTCGTCATCGCCGGCCGCGCCGGCGTGGCCGACGCGGGGCCGAAGAAGAAGTACCACTTCGAGCTCGCGGCGGTGACGCCCAAGCCGGAGGTCGCGCCGGACGTCGCCAAGTCGGCGGTGCCGCGCGTCGAGGCGCAGGTCCGCAAGACGTTCGAGGTCCACCCGCAGCTGGTCGCCCAGCTCGACGGCGCGCCCGCCAAGGACAAGGCCGACGCCTACCGCAAGTACCTGGTCAAGAAGGGCCTGTCCGGCGCCTATCTGGTCACCGTCGAGGTGACCTCCGGCTCCGAGGAGCTGGTGCCGATGGACTCCAAGCCGGGCGCCCAGCGGCTGGTGGTCAGCGTCGCGGTGCACGTGCTCGGCGAGACCATCCCCGGCCGCACGATGGGCTTCACCGGCGATGGCCAGGCCACGGTGAAGCAGGAGATCGGCAAGAAGCTGCGCGACCGCGATCGCGAGTACGCGTGGGACCAGGCGGCCGAGGTCGCGATCGCCGACGCGATGACCACGGTGTTCAAGCAGCTCGCGGTGCCGCAGAAGAAGCCGTGACCGAGCGCCCCAGCCGAGGGCGGCAAGGCGACAAGGCCGCGAGTGGGGGTTTGGGGGAGCGCGCTCGCTCCCCCATCGGAGGACTCGCCTCCGCGAG
>JBQCJR010000573.1:0-2568 GCA_051952595.1 Kofleriaceae bacterium | reverse complement strand
GCCGACGGCGCTCGAGGCGTGCGACGTCCGCGGCCGTCGATCTCGCCGCTCGGCCGAGTCGCTTCCTCCGGCGCATCTGCCACGCGCTCGCCGCACTCGCGCTGGTCGCGGCGCTGGCCCCCACCGCCGCGGCCGAGACGGTCGCGGTCGAGGTGATCGAGGTCGCCGGCGACGTGGCGTACCTGCGGCCCGGCCGCGCGGCCGGCGTCGCGCCGAAGACCCCGGTCGAGCTCGGCGGGGCGATCCTCGTGGTGTTCGAGGCGACCGAGCAGACCGCGGCGGTGCGGCTCGACGGCGCGGTGGTCGCGGTCGGCGCGACCGGCACGGCGGACGCCACCCGCGAGGCCGCGGCCGTGGTCGCGCGCCGGGCCGCGCCGCGCCCGCTCGACGCCTTTCGCGACCAGTGGCCCGATGCGATCCGCCCGGCGACCGCGCAGCGCGTGGCGCGCGTGCCGCTCGGCGCGGGCGGGCAGGCGGGGCGCGCACACGTCACCGTGATCGGCAGCGCGATGGGCGCCATCCAGCGCGGCGGCAGCGCGGCGCAGGGCGAGCTGCGCGTGATCTCGTCGTTCGAGCTGATGCAGGACCGGCCGCTCGCCGCGGATCTCGATCTCGGCGCGCGCATGTTCGCCGACGGCGCGACCGGGGCCCGCGCGCCGGTGTTGGTGCGCGCGGCGCAGCTCCGGTGGGGCAGCGCGAGCGATCCGCGGATCGCGATCGGCCGGCTGCGCTACGCCGCGGCGTCGATCGGCATGCTCGATGGCGGGCGCGCGTCGTTCCGGCGCGGCGGGCTCGAGGTCGCCGCGTTCGGCGGGCTGGTGCCGGATCCGGTGTCCGGCGAGCCGTCGACCGGCGCGTCGCGGTTCGGCGCCGAGGCGAGCTACGAGGCCGACGACGCGTGGCGGCCACGCGCGACGATCACCGCCAGCGGCTCGGTGTGGAACGGCCGCGCCGACGAGCGCCGGCTCGCGGCGAGCGCCTCGGCGGGGCTCGGTGGGCTGTGGCTCGACCTGTGGACCGAGGCCCAGCTGTTCTCCGCCGACAACCCGTGGGGCGCCGACGGCGTGGTGATCACCGGCGCGGGCGCGAGCGCGATCTGGCGGCAGCGCGGCAGCCACCTCGGCGTCGATCTCGGGTTCCTGCGCCCGGAGCGATCGCTGCGGCTCGCCGCGAGCCTGCCGGCCGGCTGGCTGTGCAGCGACGCGCCGGGCCCGACCGCCGCCGACGGCGCGTGTGGGGCCGACGACTCGTGGACCACCGCGACGGCCTCGGCCGGCCACCGCGGCGCGTGGTGGTCGCTCGACGCGGTCGGCTTCCTCGGGCGGACCCGCGGCGCGGCGTCCTCGTTCGATCGATCCGGATACCTGCGCGGCGAGCTGCGGCGCGGCGTGCACCGCCTGGTGCTCGGCGGCTCCGCGGGCCACACCGCGTTCGCGAGCTGGACCGCCGGCGAGCTCGGGGCCGGCACCACGCCGTCGCGCCGGTTCGACGCCGAGCTGCGCTACCGCCCGGAGCTGCTCGACTACGCCGCGTCCACTGGCCCGGTGGTGGTCCACGGGCTCGCGCTCGATCTCCGCTACGCCGCCTCGGCCACGCTCGATCTCGCCACCTCGGCGGTCGCGGCGACCGGCGCGGACCGCGACGCGCTCGCGGTGTCGCTGACCCTCGCGTGGAGGCCCCTGCCATGATCCGGATCGCGCTCGCCGTGGTGATGCTCGCCAGCTGCCTGCGCTCGCACGACGCGAGTCAGCGCGAGGTCGGAGGCGACGAATGCGCGTCGTGCCACCTCGAGGACTACCAGTCGACCTCGGCGCCGCCGCACGCCGCGTCGGCGTTCCCGACCACGTGCGTGAACTGCCACCGCCAGACCTCGTGGCAACCCGCGCTCGACGGCCTGCACCCCGAGCCGCGGTTCCCGATCGCGTCGAGCGCGCACCGCGGGATCGGCTGCATCACCTGCCACGATCTCGAGGCCGGGGCGTCGCGCGCCGGCGCGAACACCAACTGCATCCAGTGCCACCCCGACGACGCGCGCCAGCGCTCGAGCCACCAAGGGGCGCAGGGGCCGGCCGGCCAGCCGTACGCGTACTCGACGGCGCAGCGCAACTTCTGCCTGACCTGCCACCCGGACGGCCGCGCGCGCAATCACCCCGACGACCGGTTCCCGCGCACCGGCGATCACCAGGCCGCGTGCACGACCTGCCACGATCGCGCGAGCGGACCGGACACCGGCGGCCGCAACACCACCTGCCTCGGCAGCGGCTGCCACTCGATCGGCCGGATGGACGACAAGCACGACGACGTCTCGCGCTATCCCGCGGAGCGCGGCGACGCCTCGAACCGGCACTTCTGCCTGGCGTGTCACCCGAGCGGGCAGAAGTGAGCGCGCATGGAAGGACGTGATCGATGAGCTCGGCGATCTGGATCGCGGCGCTGGCGGCGGCCGTGGGCGTGCCGTACCTCGCGTGGACGCGGCTCGAGGCGCGCCGGCACCGCCGGGCCGCGGCGGCGCACGCCGAGGTGGTCGAGCTCGGCGATGAAGCCGTGCCGGCATCGCTCCACCCGGTG
>JBQCJR010000572.1:0-5591 GCA_051952595.1 Kofleriaceae bacterium | reverse complement strand
GTGTTGGGTGTGGTCACCATCCTCAACGGCGACACGGGGGCGGTGATCTGATGGCGATCCGGAACCCGCGCTTCGAAGACGCCGGCGCACAGCCAGGCTCGGCCGCGCACTGGACGCTGGTGACCTTCGTGGCCGCCGAGCGCGTGGCTGCCTTCGGTCCGGCTCCGGTCCGCGGGTGGGAGGACTTTGAGCGGTGGACGGAGCTCAAGCTCGCGTTCGCTGCGGGCGACCTGGCGCTCGGATTGTTCGATGCGTTGCCAGAAGGGCGAGAGGACTTCGACGAGGCCTGGGACAACGACCTGTACCTGCGCGCGTGGTCCGCCGGTCATTCCGAGGCGTGTGTCTTCGATGGCGCGCCGCTCGAGCGCTTCGATCACGGATGGGCAACCGATACCTTCGTGGATGATTGGAGCGCGCTCGCAGATGCGGCGGGCGTGTTCGATGGCCAGCCGCGCGAGGACTTCGAGGACGCGTGGCTCGGGAACCACGCGTTCTTGTGGACGTGGTCCACCGTGACGTCCGTCGCGGCGGTCTTCGCCCCCGGCCTGATGACGGGGGAAGGCTTCGAGGTCGGCTGGCCGATGGCCACCACTACCTGAGGACGACATGGGCAGCACGGATTGGACGTTCCTGACCGACGGGCTCGACATCTCGACCGTGGACCGCGGCGCGACGGCCGGCATCGCCCGACCGCCGGGTGGTGGAAGCTTCGTGTACGCCTTCAACTCTCTCGCCGCCGCGCAAGGGGCGGTGGGCCTGTTTGCGAACCTGGTCGACTTCGCACCGATGTCGAAGGGGGCATCGATCCGCGGCTGCCTCCAGCGCGGACCGAGCGGTGGCCCGACGGGGTTCTCGCCGTTCTTCTTCGTGGGCCTGCAGGGCACGTCCGTGAACGACACGGCGTACCTCCTTGGTCTCTCGGACACCGATCCTCATCGCATCGTGTTGCGCAAGGGCGCGGTGGTGACCGGACTTCCCGATGCCGAGGGCCCCGGCACGTTGCTCGCCTCGGGCGCGAGCTTCTCGCTCGGCACGTGGCTGCACCTGCGGCTGGACATGATCGTCAACCTCAACGGAGACGTGGTGCTGAAGGTGTTCCAGAACGACCTCGTAGCTCGGCCGCTCGGTGTGCCGCCGGACTGGCAGCCCGTGGCCGGGATGCTCGAGTTCATCGACGATGCGACGGCCATCAACTCCGGTAGCCAACCGCTGACGTCGGGGCGCGCAGGGTTCGGGCTCGCCGTTCGGGACGTGACCCGTCGCGCGTTCTTCGACCACATCGAGCTTCTTCGGCAGACCTGATGGAGCTCGATGCGTTCTCGAGCCGCCTGGGGGTGAGTCAGGGGCGGGTGCGACGGAGCACTTCGTCTCCCGCGGAGGATAGATGGGCGTTCGTCCTCGGCGACGACCAGGCGGGCTACTACGCCGAGCTCGGCGTAGGTGATGGTGCCGAGGTGGCTCAGGACGTGGACCTGACCGGGCTCGCGCTGGTGCACGCTCAGGTCACGTTCCGGGCTCCAGCGGGAATGCCTACGGCGCTCGCGTGGCAGGTCTCGTTGACCGTCGACGGCGTCAGGCACGGGACAACGACAGCCGCTTCGGGGCGGACGCGGGTGCTCGGCGACCTGGCCGCGAACGTCTCCAAGCTCTCCGGCGTGCACCGGGTGGGCGTCCGCCTGGAGCTCGTGAGCGCCTAGATGCCGACGCTCGAGCTTCCGGGACTGGTCGTGGAGGCCGTCGTCGCTGTGACCACGACGGAACCGCTCGCGATCATCAACCGCGATCCGTGTCCCGGAGAAGCGAACGTGCCGGTCGACAGCACGATCGGCCTGGAACTGGTCGCGCTCGGTCCCGATGGGATCGACCTGGACGCGACGCAGGTGTTCCTGGATGGCGTGCTGGCCTTCGGCGGATCGACCCCATCGGAGATCCGCGCTGGCTTCGACGGACCGCGCGCCGTGGTGACGCCAGGGCCGGACTCGCTCCGCATCGTGCTCGATCCGGTGACTCACCTGCCCAGCACGGCGGTCGTCCTCATCCGGGTCATCGCCGCGGCGGTGGGGGGCTCAGCGGTCCTCGACGAATCGTACGTCTTCACGGTCGAGGACAGGACCGCACCCCGTGTGATCGCCGCGCAGGCGTACGGTGCACGCCAGGTGCAGGTCGCCTTCGACGAGCCCGTGCACGTGATCGATCCGAGCGGGTTCCAGTTCCGCCCGTTGGATCGACCCGCGGTCCGCGTTGTGTCGGTAGGCGCAGCGGCACGCGGCTCGGTGGTCCACGTCGAGCTGGATTGGGAGCTGACACCCGATATCCGGTACGAGGTCGTCGTGACCGGCGCAACGGACCTGAACGGCAACGCAAGCTTGCCGCCGTTCGACCGGACCTCCTTCGTAGGGTACCGCGCGCCGCGGCCGGCCGCTCGACGCTTCGACCTGTGGGCGATGCTGCCGAAGCACAACCGGCGCGCAGACGCGACGGGGGATCTTCGGCGCTTCGTGTCGTGCCTGCAGGAGGTGACGGACCTACTTCTGGCGGAGGTCGACCGTTTCCCGGACGTGTTCGATCTAGAGCGCGCACCAGACGCGTTCCTGGACGCCGTCTTGGCAGACCTCGGGAACCCGTTCCCGTTCGAGCTCGACACGCCCGGCAAGCGTCGGCTCGCCGGCGTGCTCGTCGACATGTACCGGCTCAAGGGTACGGCCGTTGGCATCATCAACGCGGTTCGATTCTTCCTCGGGATCGAGATCTCGATGATCCGGTCCTTCGCCGGCACCGCCCTGGTGCTGGGCGAGTCGGAGCTCGGCGTCGATTGGGAGCTTGGACCGTCAAGCAGCTTCGCTCGCTACGCGTTCGATGTCGTGGTGCCAGTCGTGCTGACCTCGGTCGAGCGGAGGCAGATCCGCGCCATCGTCGAGTACCTGCGGCCCGCGCACACGCACCTGGTCGACCTCGTGGAGCCCGGCACCCCCGCTTCGATCGAGCACTGGGAAATCGGCATCAGCGAGGTGGGCGAGACCACTCTCCTCCACTGAACAGTCCAACGAGGCCGCTAGCGGATCATGGTCCGGCCCATGTCCCCGCTCCAACAGAGGGTGCTGTTGGTAGGACGATGGCAGATCGCCTCGACTACTACTTTCGTCAGCGTGTCACGGAGGCCGAGCTCGACCTCGCGTTCGAGCTCCTCGAGAAGGCGGACCGCAACCTGGTCGCCGACATCGGCGTGTTCGGTGTGGTTCGTGGCGCGGTCGCGACGCCACACGGACCGGTGCCCGACTTGACCATCGACCTGACCGCACCAGCGGTCGGCTACGATCGGCTTGGGCAACGCCTCTTCTTCGGGGCGGGGCAGCGCATCGACTGCTCGGTCGATGAGTCCGGGATCCCGACTGCGGTGACCTCCGCAGGTCGGGAGCGCTGGCTCGGCGTGTTCCTGCGTTTCGACCGGCTGATGTCCGATCCGCGCACCGACGGGAACTCGCAGCTTGTCTACTTCCGGAGAGACGAGTCGTTCAAGCTCGTCGTTCGCCAAGGTCCCGAGGCAGGCATCGGGGCCGCCCCGAAGGTCGCGCTGCAGCCGGACGAGCTGCTGCTCTGCGACGTGCTTCGCTCGTTTGGACAGACGCAGGTGCTCGCTGGCGACCTCGACACCTCGCGTCGTCAGGCGTTCGTGTTCGCGACCGGGGATGCGGTCGAGGTCGCCTCGGGCGTGTGGTCGACGATCGTTCCGGCAGCGAACACGGTCCAGGCTGCCCTGGATTCGGTCGACGCGCTGCTCACGGAGCACTTCGGCGGTACGGGGCACCGACATTCCGCCTCGCAGGTCACCTCGGTGCCTCGCGGCTTTGTCGCCGCGACGAACGTCCAGGCCGCCCTGAACGAGCTCGTGGACGGCCTCGGCGCGACGACCGCGGGAAGCCCGGGCTCGAGCCACGTGGGGGCCGATGCGGTAGCCGGAACGCCTCATGCGATGGCGGCGGGCTCGGTCGACGGCCAGTTGTCCCAGCTGCTGGGGCACCTGAACGGCCACGTCTCAACGCCCGCTGCGGCGCACACCGCGAGCGCGATCAGCGCCGCTCCTCACAACGGAATCGCAGCGACCAACGTCCAAGGTCAACTGCAAGAGATCGTCGCCGATCTAGCGAGCGCCGCGGCCATCGCCCCGGGGGCTGGTCTGGTCGGCGTGGATGCCATCGCCGGTGCGCCGAATGCGCTGTCGTCGGGTACCGTCCGCGGCGCACTGGCGACTCTGCTGTCCCATCTCAACGCCCATGCCACGCAGGCCGTCGGCGTCCACGCTGCGTCGGCCATCTCGGTCGCAGATGTCGATGGGCTCCTCAGCTCGGTCAATGTGGAGAAGGCGCTGGCCGAGGTCCTGGATGCGCTGTCGAAGGAGCACTTCCGGGGGAACGAGGCCTCGGGTGGGCAGCATCGCGCGATCCACCAGCCCAACCTGGGCGGGTCGCGCGCGCTGCTGTGGGATTCGATCGGCACCGGTGGCCCTGGCGCGCGGTTCCGCGTCTATGCCGATGGTGAATCTATCTGGTTCACGGTGAACGCCGCCTCGACCTCCGTCGGCGCGCCGTGGGTGCGCGACGACGCCACCTTGACGAGCGGAGGCTTCCGGTTCTCGCGCAACGAGTTCGCGATCGTCCACGCGGCGGGCAGCGGCCCGAGCTTCGCAGCTTGGTCGAGCACGTGGCGGCTGCCGATCTCGAGCCCGGTGAACACGGCGTTCGAGCTGCAGGGGACGATGCAGGAGGTCGGCCGCCTGGGCATCGGCTTCACGAACCCCGACTCGGTTCAGCGCTCGGTGATGGCTGGAGGATCAGTGAACTTCCGGAATCGGTTCGCCGCGCAACCGTCCTCGGTGACGCTGTGGCCGGTGAGCCTGGCAAATACGTTCCTGGGCGATCTGAACATGAGCAACCTGGATCGCGACGGCTTCGTGTTCATCGGGGTGCAGAACCTGGCGGCCCTCGCAACGACGTGGTGGTTCGGGCACTACACCGCGATCGCGTGACGGAGAGACCATGGCCATCCACGAGCTGACGGACGACGAGGCAGTACAGCGCTGCGAGAGGTGCGGGAGCGAGCACCGGATTCCTCTGTCCTCTCTACAGGTCGGGGCCGGCCAGGGCGGCTATGTGGACGGCGAGGTCGTCCGGTTGCCGCGCTGCTCGACCTGCGGCGCGACGGAGTTCTTGGTTCGTAGTCCTGATGGCGAGGCGCATCCATCGCCCGGGACCTTCGGCCACCTCCACCGATTGCTGGTCGACCATCTCCACACGCGGCTCGTCGAGCACGCGCAGGTGGACCCCGAGCTCGTGCGTGGTGGGCGCGCCCCGGGCGTCGGCGCGCGCACGAGCGAAGCGGATCGAGCGCTGTGGTTCCCTCGGGGAATGAAGATCGAGTCCCCCGAGCGAAAGCCGCGCTGACTCCTCCCGACTGGCGGCTCTTCGATGGCGTGCCGGGTGAGCAGCCTGGTCGACGTGAAGCGACAACATCAGTCCTTCCCCTGGGCGTCAACTGCAAAGCGGTTCGCCGAAGGGGCTCGATAGTCTCGAATTGCGATGTATGGGACTTGCGAT
>JBQCJR010000571.1:0-2398 GCA_051952595.1 Kofleriaceae bacterium | reverse complement strand
GAGCAGCGCGTGATCCGGCGGGTCGGCGCGGTCGAGGGGATCCGGATCGATATCCGGATCCTGTGCGCGACCCACCGGGATCTCGAAGAGGAGATCCGCCGCGCGCGGTTTCGCTCGGACTTCTACTACCGGATCAACGGGATCGCGATCCGCATCCCGCCGCTGCGCGAGCGATTCGACGAGCTCGAGCGCCTGGTGGCGCAGTTCGCGCGCGACGCCGCGGTCCGGCTGGGCCGCGAGCGCGCGCCGCGGTTCGCCGAGGACGCGCTCGCGATGCTGCGCACGCATAGCTGGCCGGGGAACCTCCGCGAGCTCCGCAACGTCGTCGAGCGCGCGATCGTGCTCGGCGACGGCGATCCGATCTCGCCGCGGGCGCTCCGCGCGGCGGGCCTGCCCGCGCCGCGCGAGCTCGAGCCGGTCTCGGGCGACGCCGAGCGCGCGCGCGTGATCGAGGCGCTGGCCGCGTGCGGCGGCAACCAGAGCCGCGCGGCGAAGCGGCTCGGCGTGTCGCGCAACACGCTGATCGCGCGGATCCGGCAGTTCGGGATCGCTCGCCCGCGCGGCGCGTGAGCGCGACTGCGCAACTTGCTCGGTGCAAGTCGCGTAGTCTGCGCAGGTGCGGCGGATTGGATCCTCGAAGATCTGGAGATCTGCGCACTGGCGCGTTGCTTGTAATGAGCTGTTCCGGAACCTGCGAAGGAAAGGAATGGCCACCATGGATACGAATGCGTCCTCTCGCGCCGAGCTGGTCGTCCACAAGGGCGGCCGGCGACGCGCGCTGCTCGTCGGCATCAATGACTACCCGGGCTTTGCCTCGGATCTACCCAGCTGCGTCGCCGACGTCGAGGCGATGGGGGACTTGCTGGCTCGCCAGTACGGCTTCGAGCTGGAGGTGCTCGTCGATGGCGAGGCGACCCAGGACGGGGTGCGCGCCGCGCTCGGCCGGCTGTGCGCGGACGTCCAGGAGGCCGACCGCGTGTGCTTCTTCTACTCGGGGCACGGCTCGACGATCCCGCGCCGCGACTCGATGGAGGAGTGCCTCGTGCTCGGCGACGGCACGCTGTTCCCCGACGACGACTTCGTCGCGTGCTTCGCCCAGATCCCGCCGGGCACGGCGCTGGCGATCCTCGACTCCTGCTTCTCCGGCGGGATGTCCAAGGACGCGTTCGGCGTGCAGGCCAAGCGGATCCCGATGCTCGACGCGCAGGCGCAGGTCGGGCTGCGCAAGGGCGCGCGCTACCGGCCGTTCGGCGGCAAGGCGCGGGCGGGCTTCGGCGCGTTCTCGCCGCACCGCAAGAAGGCGCTCGTCGGCTCGGACGAGGCCCAGGACGCCCTGCTCAACGCGCTGCTGATCTCGGCGTGCCTCGAGGGCGAGACCGCCGCGGCGAGCACGCCGGCGACCAACGGCCTGTCGAGTTTCACGCACGCGCTGCTCACCGCGATCGCGTCGCAGGGCGCCGCGATGACCTGCGCGCAGCTCGTGGTCGAGACCACCGAGGAGCTGCGCCGGATCGGCGCGTTCCAGACGCCGCAGGTCAAGGAGCCGCCGGTGCCGCAGATGCTCGCCGACGCCGAGTTCCCGGTGCTCCGCCCGGCGTCCAAGGCCGCGCCGCCCACCGGCCCGCGCGCCCAGCTCGCCACCCGCGGGCCGCGACCCGCGCCCATCCCGCCGCACGTGCAGCTCGCGTCGGCGTTCCTCGACGCGCTCTCCGGCCTCCGGCTCGGGCGCTCGCAGTAGTCACACCACGAACAGGAGAATGGACATGACTCTCGATCTCGCCACCAACGGTCACAAGGGCAATGGACTCTCGGATCAGCCACACGAGGTGCAGCGGCTGATCAACGCGCAGTACGCACAGGGCGCGCTGCGGCCGCCGACCGCGGACCCCGCCGCGGCGAAGTTCCTCGATCCGGCGCTGTTCCAGCTGTTCGGCGGACTGCTCTCGCAGGTGATCGGCGCGTTCACCCCGCAGAAGTCGGGCGCGCCCGCGGACGCGAAGTTCCTCGATCCGGCGCTGCTCCAGCTGCTCGGCAACCTGTTCGGCCAGATGTTCGGCGGCGGTGCGCCCCGCAAGGCCGCGCCGCCGGTGCTCGACAAGGCCGACATGAAGCGCGCGTACCCGCTCGGCCCCGGCCACTTCGAGACGTTCCCGACGTGGTCGTTCTGGGGCGAGACCCGCGTTCGCCTCGACAACACCGGCTCGGTCCCGACGATCGCGCTGGTGGGGGATCAGCGGTTCCACCTCAACCCGGGCGAAGGCACGACCACGTCCGGCAAGTGGGCGGCGTTCCCGATCCGGGTGACCAACACCAGCGAGCTCCCGGGCTCGCAGCTCACCGTTCGGGTGGAGTAGCGGTCTCCAACCGGCGGGAATTGCCGGGCATTCTCGCCGCGACG
>JBQCJR010000570.1:0-4664 GCA_051952595.1 Kofleriaceae bacterium | reverse complement strand
GGCCTGGCGATCGCGCGGCGAATCGTCGAGTCGCACGGCGGGACAATCGGCGTGCGCGATGGTACGAGCGGAGGCGCGGTGTTTCGCATCGAGATCCCGGAGGCATGAATGGCACGCATTCTGGTCGCAGATGACGAACCGGGCCTGCGCGAGTTCATCGTCGATGCGCTCGAGCTCGACGAGCACGAAGTCGTGGCGGCGCCCGACGGCAAGGCGGCGGCCAAGCTGCTCGACGAGCGCAGCTTCGAGCTCGTGATCACCGATCTGAAGATGCCGGGGCTCGACGGGCTCGCGATCCTGCGCAAGGTGCGCGCCGAGCAACCCGAGACCGAGGTCATCGTGATGACCGCGCACGGCACCGTCGACAACGCCGTCGAGGCGATGAAGCTCGGCGCGTTCGAATACCTCCAGAAGCCGCTGAGCGGGCCGGACGAGCTGCGCTTGCTCGTCGGGCGGGCCGTCGAGCGGCGCGGGCTGCGCGATCGCGTCGAGGCGCGCCACGTCGAGCCGCACGGGCCGCCGCTGACCTACGGCGATCCGGTGATGAAGCCGGTCGTCGAGGCGATCGACAAGGTCGCGCGCACGAATGCGACCGTGCTGCTGCTCGGCGAGAGCGGCACCGGCAAGGAGGTCGCCGCGCGCGCGATCCACGCCCAGAGCCCACGCGCCACCCGGCCGTTCATGGCGATCAACTGCGCCGCGCTCAGCGAGCAGCTGCTCGAGAGCGAGCTGTTCGGCCACGAGAAGGGCGCGTTCACCGGCGCGACCGAGCGCAAGCGTGGCCGGGTCGAGCTGGCCGACGGCGGCACGTTCTTCCTCGACGAGGTCGGCGAGCTCAAGCCCGAGCTCCAGGCCAAGCTGCTGCGCGTGCTCCAGGAGCGCCGGTTCGAGCGCGTCGGCGGCAGCCGCACCCTCGAGGTCGACGTGAGGTGGGTCGCGGCGACCAACCGCGACCTGCGCGCGATGATCGGTGAGGGCACGTTCCGCGAGGACCTCTACCACCGGCTCGCGGTGTTCCCGATCAAGCTGCCGCCGCTGCGCGAGCGCAGCCACGACCTGCTGCCGCTCGCCCGCCACCTGCTCGAGCGGATCGCGCGCGACCTCAAGCGCCCTCGCCCGCGGCTGACCCCGGCCGCCGAGAAGCGCCTGTCATCCGCGAGCTGGCGCGGCAACGTGCGCGAGCTCGCGAACACGCTCGAGCGCGCGGCGATCCTCGCCGATGGCGACGCGATCGACGCCAGCCACGTGTGGCTCGAGGACGCCTCCGACAAGCCGGCCGGCGCGCGCTCCGACGTGGTCAAGCCGCTGGTCGAGCTCGAGCGCGAGGCGATCCTGCACGCGCTCGAGGTCGTCGGCGGCAACCGCCGGCGCGCCGCCGAGCTGCTCGGGATCGGCGAGCGCACGCTGTACGACAAGCTCAAGAAGTACGGCGTCGACTGATCTGCGGGTTCCGCAGCGCGGCCCTGCGGAAGCCGCAGCCACGCGCGACGCAACCGAGCGAAACGGTTGGCGCGCGCCGTGGCACGGCGGCTGCTCTAGCTCCTCGGCATGATGCGACGGATCCTCCCCCTCTCCCTGCTGTCTCTCACCCTCCTCGGTGGCGTCGCGTTCGCAGATCGCGGCCACTCCTCTCGCGGCCGCGATCACCAGACCGTCCGCGATCACCGCGACCAGCGCGGACGCGTGGCCCGCGACCGGCGGGTCGTCCAGCGCCGCCCGGTGTACGCCAGCAACGGCCGGTTCGTGTTCCACAACGGGGTCAGCCATCGCTACACCCGCCCGGTCATCCGGCAGCGCTACTTCGACTATCGCTACCGGCCGCGGGTCCTCGTCGAGAACTACACCCCGGTCGCCGGCTACGTGTGGGTCTCCGGCCAGTGGCAGTGGAACGGCCGCGAGTGGCTGTGGACCGCCGGCCACTACGAGATCGATGCCAGCTACTACGCGTACTGACCGACGCTCGATCTCCCTCCGGCCCTCCAGCGCGCCGCCGATCTCCTCGATCGGCGGCGCGTTTTCGTTCCGGACGGGCGCACTTTTGTTCTCGCCACGCCACACCTTGCCGACAGACAGTCACACCTTGTGCGCAAGTCCGCGGATTTGCTGAAAGGCACCCGGTGGCACGCGGGCTGCTCTATGATTCGGACCATGCGACGACTCATCTCCCTCTCGCTTCTCGCGCTGACCCTCACCAGTGGTGTTGCGCTCGCCGATCGCGACCGCCGTGACCGCCACGACCACCGTGACCGGGACCGGGGCCGCGGGCGCGACCGGGATCGCTGGGAGCGCCGCGACCGCGGACCGGTCGTCCGCGACCACCACCACCACCGCGAGCGGCGCCGGATCGATCGCCGCCCGATCTACTTCAGCGGCGGCCGCTACACGTTCCACGGCGGGGTCTCGCGCGTCTACCACCGCCCGGTGGTCCGCCAGCGCTACTACGACTACCGCGTCCGCCCGACGGTGATCGTCGAGAACATGGAGCCGGTGCCGGGGTATGTGTGGGTCGCGGGGCGCTGGAACTGGAACGGTCGCGAGTGGATCTGGATGAACGGCCACTACGCCCCGGACACCCGCTACTCGGTCTGGTACGACGACGACACCTACGAGACGGCGCCCGGCGTCAGCGTGAGCGGCGGGATCAGCGTCGGGTTCTGACAGCCCGCGGATCGCGCGCACCGCGCCACGTCAGCACCAACAACACCGGCACGAGGATCGTGCCGGTGTTCGCGTTTTCGGCGGCCGCTGGGTATGCATGGCGCATGACGACCTCGCGCTCCGGTTTCGACATCGACCCGCTCCCCGCCGACCGCGTCGCGGCGCTCGCCGCCGACTTCACGCCGGAGGAGCGGCACGTGATCCTGCACCAGGGAACCGAGCGCCCGTTCTGCGGCATGCTCCTCGATCACAAGCAGCCGGGCGCCTACACGTGCCGGCTGTGTGGCCTGCCGCTGTTCAAGTCCGACGCGAAGTTCGAATCGGGCACCGGGTGGCCCAGCTTCTACGCGCCGTACGACCGCGACCACATCACCGAGATCGTCGATCACAGCCACGGCATGACGCGGGTCGAGATCCGGTGCCGGCGGTGCGACGCGCACCTCGGCCACGTGTTCGATGACGGCCCGCCGCCCACCCGCCTCCGCTACTGCCTGAACTCGGTCTCCCTGCGGTTCGTCGAGGAGGGCCAGCCGCTGGCGCTGCGCAGTTGATGCGTAGATCTCGATAGTTACCCGCGCACGATCGTTTTTCGCGGGGCGCTGTCGATCGCCGAGCCGCTCGTTCGACCTGAGGCCGAGACCACCCATCACCACAGGAGAACGATCATGTCGACGACCAAGTCCCCCACCTCTACTCCCGGAACCCGCCAGTTCGTGTGGTTCGAGTACCTGTCCCCGGACGTCCGCAAGGCCCAGGGCTTCTTCGGAGAGCTGTTCCACTGGTCGCAGCGCGAGGTGCCGATGCCGGATGGCACGTACACGATGATCGCGATCGGCGATCGCACGATCGGCGGCTACTGGCCCGCCGAGAAGGGCGGACCGCAGGGCTCGTCGTGGCTGCCGTACCTGGGCGTCGCGAACCTCGACCAGGCGATCGAGCGCGCACGCAAGGCGGGCGGCCAGGTCCACAAGCCGGCGTTCGATGTCGGCGACTTCGCGCGCATGGCGGTGCTCGTGGATCCAACGGGCGGCGGGTTCGCGCTGTGGCAGCCGAAGCGCCCCGAGGAGCCGCCCGCGCCGGTGGACAACAGCTTCTGCTGGGTCGAGCTGTACTCGCCGGATCCCGATGCCGCGCTCGCGTTCTATCGCGCGGTCGGCGAGCTCGACACGCTCCCGATGAACATCCCGGGGTCGGAGACCTACCACGTGCTCGCCTCGGGCGGCGTGCCGCGCGGCGGGATCACCAAGGCGGCGCCGGGCCAGGCGCCGGGCTGGGTCCCGGTGGTCCAGGTCGCGAGCGCCGACGCGACGGCGAACCGCGCGAAGCAGCTGGGTGCGAAGGTCACCGACGGGCCGACGGACGTCCCGGAGATCGGCCGGTTCGCGAACGTGATCGATCCGCTGGGCGCGATGATCGGGATCCTGCAACCGCCGGGCAAGTGACACCGGGGCGGTGTACCGTCGCCGGGTGAAGCTGGAGCTGCCGTTTCAACCGCCGATCGCGCCGATGCTGGCGAAGCTCTCGAACGAGCTCCCCGACGGCGACGGCTGGATCTTCGAGCCCAAGTGGGATGGCTTCCGCGCGCTGGTGTGGAAGAGCGGCGACGAGCTGCTGATCCAGAGCCGCGATCTCAAGCCGCTGGGCCGCTACTTCCCGGAGCTCGAGCGCTCGCTGCGCGCGAACCTGCCGGATCGCTGCGTGCTCGACGGCGAGGTGGTGATCGCGACGGACGGCCGGCTGGACTTCGACGCGCTGCTGCTGCGGATCCACCCGGCGGCGTCGCGCGTGCAGATGCTCGCCGAGCAATCGCCGTCGTCGTACGTGGCGTGGGACCTGCTCGCGCTGGGCGACGAGGACCTGCGCGCGCTGCCGCAGGCGGCGCGGCGCGAGCGGCTGGTCGAGGCGCTCGCGGGAGTGGCGCCGCCGGTGCACGTCACGCCGGCGACCCGCGATCGCGCGATCGCGACGGACTGGTTCCATCGCTTCGAGGGCGCGGGCCTCGACGG
>JBQCJR010000569.1:0-5313 GCA_051952595.1 Kofleriaceae bacterium | reverse complement strand
CGAGGACAACGTCGCGTTCGGCGCGCGCGATCGCGGCCGGGTCGGCGAGCTGCTCGAGCTGGTGCGCCTCGAGTCCCGGCGCACCGCGCGGGTCCACGCGCTGTCGGGCGGCGAGCAGCAGCGGGTCGCGCTGGTCCGCGCGC
Source organism: Kofleriaceae bacterium (assembly GCA_051952595.1). Taxonomy (GTDB): domain Bacteria; phylum Myxococcota_A; class Polyangia; order Haliangiales; family Haliangiaceae; genus JABFXX01. The sequence continues at coordinate 5,170 of JBQCJR010000569.1, read as the reverse complement.
TCGCGATGGAGCCACGCGTCGTGTTGCTCGACGAGCCGTTCGCGAACCTCGACGCCGCGCTCCGCCGCCATCTGCGCGACGAGATCGCCGCGACCCTGCGCGCGCGCGCCGCGACCGCGCTCCTGGTCACGCATGACGCGGCCGAGGCGTTCGCGCTCGCGGATCGCGTGGCGGTGATGTCCGAGGGCCGGATCCTCCAGCACGGCACGCCCGAGGACGTCTACGCGCGCTCGGCCTCGCTCGAGGTGGCGATGCGCACCGGCGAGCTGGTCCGGCTGGCCGGCCGCACCACCGAGCGCGGCGTGCAGACCTGCCTCGGCGAGCTCGCGCTCGCGCGCCCGGCGCCGGACGGCGAGGTGATCGCGATCGCGCGACCCGAGCAGCTCGCGATCGATCCCGCGGGCGCGCCGGCGCGGGTGATCCGCCGGATCTTCGAGGGCGCGAGCACGTCGCTCGTGCTCGAGGTGGCCGGCGAATCGCTCGCGCTGCGGGTCGCCGGTCCGCTGCGCGTCGAGCCCGGCGAGACCGTGCCGATCGCGATCCGCTCGCCGGTGCTGGCGTTCCCGCGCGGCTCGTCCTAACTAAAATTGCATTTCAAATTCATTTCGCACGCGATCTCGCTTGAATCATTGCCCCCGGTGGATCTATCGACGATCCGTGCTGCTCCGCGCCGGTCGCTGGTTCTCGCTCGCTCTCCTGCTCGCCGCCTGCGGCAACGATCGCGGCGAGCCCAGGCCGGACGCAGGTCCGGTCGATCCGCCGGCCGCTGACGGCGCGGAGCTGTACCGGGTCAACTGCGCGCGCTGCCACGGCCCCGACGGGGCCGGCACGGCGATGGCGCCGCAGGTGCTGAGCCCGGTGCGGCCGTACGCGACGTACGTGGTGCGCCACGGCCGCGGCCCCGAGATGGGGTTCCCCGAGGGCATGGAGGCGCTCGAGCCGGGCGCGCTGTCCGACGCGCAGCTCGGCGCGATCCTCGACTGGCTCGGCGAGCCGGCCAAGCCGACGACGGGGCAGGGGCTCTACGTCCGGTTCTGCGGCAACTGCCACGGCGCGAACGCGCAGGGTGGCCGCGTCGAGGAGGACCTCACCGGCGAGGCCGACGAGCCGGACGAGCTCTTCGAGAAGGTGCGCGAGGGCCACGGCGACGATCGCTACGGCGCGCGCACCAAGTACATGCCGGCGTGGACGCGCAGCGAGATCACCGACGCGGAGATCGATCTGATCGTGGCCTACGTCGCCTCGCTGCCGCCGGCGCCGGACGACGACGACGACGACGACGAGCACGACGACGACTGACCGCGCCGCCGCCGCAGCCCTGCCAGCGCCAGCAGCGCGAGCGGGGCGCCGGCGCCGGGGGCTGCGTGGCAGCCACCGCCATCACCGGATGGATCCGGCTCGGGCGCCGCGACGAGCGAGACGTCCACTGCGGTCGCGATCGAGTTGCGCGCGAGCCCGGTGACCACGAGGGTGTACGCGCCCGGGTCGAGCGTCGCCGCGAGCGCCGCGCCGCCGCCGCTGCCTTCAGGCCCGAGCTCGACCCCATCGGCGAGCGATCCGCCGTCGGGCACGACCCACGCGGCGACCCGGATGCCACCGCTGGGCGCGACCACCACGTGGCGCAGCTCGGCGCCGGCGACCAGCGGGACGTAGCGCGCCGAGAGGCCCTCGATGTAGATCCGGCCGGTCTCGCCGAGCGCCGGCTCGCGCGGGACCTCGGGCCAGCGGTGGGCGTCCGGGTAGCCGCGGCCCGCGGCGCGCGGCCCGGTGAACAGGTTCCACCGCGTGAGCTCGGTGAACGCGGCGTCGAGCTCGGCCCCTGCGGGCTCGAGCGCGCGCGCGACCGCATCGAGGAACGGCGCGTCCTCGCACGCCGCCCACGCGCCGACGATCACGTCCGCGCCGAACCGCTGCTCGAGGAAGTACGGCCACAGCGCGGCGCCATACGCGTAGCCATCGCCGAACCCGCCGCCTGCGCGCTCGAGCGGCCGGTAGGTGCGGCCGAGGAACGCCGGCAGGAACCGCTCGAAGTCCCCGTTGGCGTCGCCGTAGAGGTGCTCGACCGCCCACACCGCCGTGCCCTCGGTCCACGTCGTTGGCTGCGCGGCGGAGTACGCGTACTGCACGAGGTGGAAGATCTCGTGGGGCACCACCGACGTGATGCCCTCGGTCGCGCTGGGGTACGAGAACCCCGCGAAGTCGTTCTCCGCGACCACGTAGCCGACGCAGCGGTCGCCGGTGCAGCCGTCGGTGCCGGCGTTGCCGTCGGCGGACACCAGGTCGCGCAGGTAGATATCGATCCGCCCGTCGCCGCCGAGCGCACCATCGGAGAGCGGCCGGCGGAACCCACGCGCCTCGAGGCGGGCGAGCGCGTCCTCGGCGATCGCGGCGACCTCGGTGACGAAATCCGGCACGCCGTCGCCGTTCGTGTCGGTGGTGGGCACGGCGTCGGCGCCGGTCGTGGCGTAGTGGACGAGCAGCGCGCCGCCGGGGACCCCGTGGGTGGCCTCGCCGGCGAGCACCGGGCGCGCGGCTTCGGCCCGCCGCGCGGCGAGCAGCGCCGGGCCCAGCGCCAGCGCCGGGGCCAGCGAGATCCACGCGCGGGTCACAGCGGCTTCCACTCGACGCGGTAGTAGGCGCCGCGCATCGGCGAGCTCGGGTCGCCGTAGTAGCTGGCGACCCACAGCGCGATCCGCGCGCCGCCGCCGCGATCGATCACGTAGACCTGCGGCTTCGGGGTCACGGCGTGGGTCTGGTCGTTGTAGGCGTACCACTCGCCGAACGCAGACATCGGCTCGCCGCCGGGCAGCGAGACCAGCTCGCAGTCGGCGTCGGTGAAGTCGTCGGTGGTGTAGCCGGCCGGCGGCGCCGCGGTCACCTCGGCGAGCGAGCCGGCGGGCACGATCGCGAGCGTGCGGCCGCCCGGGCCGGAGTCGCCGCCGTTGATCCGCAGGCTCGAGCGCTTGAGCGCGATGTCCCACGCGGTCGAAGAGCGCGCGTCGAGATCGCTGACGTCCACCTTCGCGCCGGTCGCCAGATCGACGTAGATGTACGGGTTGTCGGCGGCGCCGGAGAGCCCGCCGGCGGTCGCGTCGATCGTGCCGGACGTGATCCCCGCGGTGGTGGTCACCTGCACCGCGCCGGTCGAGGGGGTCGGGATCGGGCGGTAGTTGGTCGGCAGCGCGGTCAGCGGGTCGCAGCCGGAGGGTGGTGCGTCTGGCTGCGGTGGGTCGTGGGCGTCCGGGGTCAGCTCGGGGTCATCGCCTCCGCCACATCCAGCGGCACCAGCGATCACGACCACGAGGGAGAGCGAGAGCATCGATCTGGTCATGCCTCCTAATTATCGGATTTGAAAATCAATTTCAATTATAGACCGGTGGGTCGAGGCAGGATCCACCGCTTGGCGCCGAGCCCGTTGGTCTCGCGCGCGAGGTCGACCGTGGGATCGACCAGCCGCGCGCGCCGGCGGCCGTTGAGCGAGGCAACCGCGTCGATCCGCACCTCGGGATCGCGGACCCCACGCGCGCGGAAGTCCGCCGCCACCATGTGCGCGAACTGAAGGATCAGATCCGGCTGGGTCGACATCATCTTGATCTGGTAGCGGGTCAGGTACGCGCTCGGCGGCGCCACCCAGCGCCGGCCGGTCGAGGGCTCGAGCACGTGGGCATCCACCGCGCCGTTCTTCTCGATCAGCATCACGTTCCACGAGAACCGGAACCCCTGCTCGGTCCAGCACACGTCGCCGGGGTAGAGCAGGTAGCGGAACGGCATCGCCACGTGGAACGCGAAGTACGCGCCGAGCGCCGCGAGCACCAGCCGCTTGCGCGCGGGCGACGGCGCCGGGAGCGCGGCGGCGACCGGCGCGGGTCGTGGCCGGCCGAGCCACGCGGCGACCCGCCGCGGCCAGTCCGGCGGCAGGAAGATCAGCGAGCTCGCCATCATGATCCACGGGAACATGCCGAGCTGGAACAGCCGCATCGTCACCAGGTGGAACGCGACGATCGCGAGGTACGCGAACGGCCGGGTGCGCCGCCACAGCAGCGCCGGCACGACCCCGAGATCGAACGCGGCGCCCGCCCAGCTGAACGCGAACGCGACCCAGCGCTCGCCGAACAGCCCGCCGATCAGCGGGAAGTCCTGGTTCGCCGACAGCCAGATCTGCATCGGCTGGGCCTCGAACAGCCAGTCGGCCTTGAGCTTGGCGATCCCTCCGAACACGTAGACCACGGCGATCTGCGCGCGCAGCGCCCACAGCACCCACGCCGGCACGGTCGCGCGGCCGCGCCCGAGCGGCAGGAACGCCATCACCGCACACACGCAGATCACCAGGTAGTAGTGGTTCAGGTAGTTGGTCTGGTCGATCAGGTGCGCGTAGGCGAACGTCAGCCCGAACGCGATCACGCTCGCGCGGTAGCACCGCCCGGTCGCGATCCCGAGCGCGGCGAGGCCCATCACCGCGAAGTGCACGTACATGCCGATGCCCGGCCACGGCGCGACCCACGCGAACCCTTGGTACTTGAAGAAGTGCGTGGGCTCGAGGAAGTAGCTCGCGATCCAGCCGTGCGCGAAGAACCGCGCGACGGCGATCGTCATCAGCGCCCCGAACGCGATCCGGAACGCCACCACCGACGCGGCGTCGACCGGCGCGAACATCGCGTCGGCGAGCCGCGGCCGCCGGTCAGTCGCCATCGTTGTCGTTGAACTTGAGCGTCGTGCCGAGCACCGCGACCACCTCGGTGCCGAGGATCCGCTTGAGCTCCTTGACCGCGTCGTACGCCGCCTGCACCGCCTCGCGGTTCGACTCGACGGCGATCCGGTACGGCCGCGGGATGGCCGCGAGCGCGGCGAGCGCCTGATCGATCGCCGCGATCACCTCGCCGTCGAGCGCGGGGCGCCGGGCGGCCACCAGCGCGGACAGCCCGTGCGCGGTCGGCTCGGCGGTCGCGCCGCGCGTGCCGAGGTAGACGTGCTGGATGCTGCGCACGCTCGCGGCGAGGTCGTCGATCGAGTGGTCGCTCGGGCCGGACTCCTCGAGCTCGGGCTGCGGCACGCCGCCGGTCGCCAGGCCGAGTGGCTTGCCGATCCGCAGGTCGGCGAGCAGCTCGGCCAGGTACACGCTCTCGTTGACGAACGCGTCGATCGAGGCCTTCACGGTGGGGTAGGTGGCGTT
>JBQCJR010000568.1:0-6096 GCA_051952595.1 Kofleriaceae bacterium | reverse complement strand
GTTCCGGATGATCTTCAGCCGGCCGCCCGACTTGCGGGCGACCTCGCGCGCTTGCTCGTAGCTGTCGTCGGTGGAGCAGTCATCGACGCAGATGACGTTCAGCTTCGCGTGCGGATACTCCGAGTCGAGCAGGCTCTGCAGCGTCTCCTTGATCGCCGCGCCCTCGTTGAACATCGGAATCACCGCGGTCACCGTCGGCTCGTAGTCGTCGCGCGCCTCGTCCCACGACTTGCCACGAACCATCTTCAAGACGATACCGGCGACGTAGCGATTGACGAAGATGACCACCGCCAGGCAGTGGACGATCACCCATAGCGTGTGAGTCGTCATGCGAGCAGGCCTCGTGCGAATGCGAGGCGCAGGCCATCGAGCGACGTGAGGCAGAGCGGACGAGGTTTCACGGAGGGAGGCTATGGAGCGAGGCAGCGATGGGGGCTCCGACTCGTCGAGTGCGTCGTCGGTTGTCCAGCGCTACGTGGTAATGCACGCAAACTATTATGGTTCGCCGCCCAACTCAAGTTGGTTGACGCACGTTGCCACCTCCCCCGTGACGCTGGCCCCCCCTCCTCAGGATCTTGAGGATCGGCGGCTTGTTTTCACCCAGGCGCCGTGGGAGACCCCGATCGTGCGTCGGATCGTGGTGGCTGTCTTGCTGATCGCAGGGTTGCGAGCGTCCGCGGTCGCGAATCCCGCCGTTCCCGGCCTGCCCGGGGCTCCCCCCCATGATCCAGATGCCGCGGATCGGGCGTCCGAGACGGATGCTCCCGCAGCCAGTCCGTGGCTGGACCAGTCGCCAGCCCCGGTGCTCGAGACCCGGGAGGTGCCGCGGCGGCGGGATCGCCGGCTCGCCGCGGCGCTGACGCTCGGTGGGCTCTATGCCGGGTTCACCACCTGGACGTACTTCGCGTGGTACCGGACCGAGGGCCATCCGTTCGCGTGGGCCGATGCGTCGAAGGACGGGAGCTGGAAGATCTGGAGCAACGACGGCTGGTTCGGCACCAATCGCTACGCCGGGGGCGCCGACAAGCTCGGCCACGCGTGGGCCACGATGAGCCTGGCTCGCGCCGGCACCGAGCTGCTCCATCAGTGGGGCGGCTACGACAAGCTCACCGCGTCGATCGTCGGCACCGTGCTGTCCGAGGCGCTGTTCTTCGGCGTCGAGCTCAAGGACGGCTTCGCGTACACGTTCTCGTTCGGTGACTTCTGGTTCAACACCGGCGGCGCGCTGCTCGCGTTCGCGCAGTCCAACGTGCCGCGGCTCGACGAGCTGATCGACTTCCGGGTCGAGTACTTCCCGAGCAAGCACTACCGCAAGCGGTTCCACGCCAACCGCGACATCGACTGGGCCGAGGACTACTCCGGCCAGACGTACCTGCTCGCGCTCCACCTCGGCGCGTTCCACCGCCTGCGCGACTGGAAGTGGGGCTCGTGGTCGCGGTTCGTCGACGTCGCGATCGGCTACGAGAGCCGCGGCTACAAGCCGGACCCGCTGTGCAAGGTGGATGGCGTGACCTGCCTCGATTACGACAAGCACCAGAGCCTGTTCCTCGGGGTGTCGCTCAACGCGCAGGGGCTGTTCGACTACCTGCTGCGCGGCCGCGCCGATCGGCTGCGCAAGGTGACCCACGGCATGTTCGAGGTGTTCAACCTGCCGTTCACGTCCGCGCCGCTGCTCGACTACACCCGGGTGCCGGTCGGCGACGTCCCGAACGACGGCGCCTGACCGAGATCTTCGAAATCTTCGAAACCTCGGGCGCGGAGCGGTGTCTGGACCACCATGCGCCTCGCGGCGGTCGCGCTCTGGTTGACTGCCTGCACCATCTACGACCCGCTCGATCAGCTGAGCTACCGGGAGTATCGCGACACCGCGAGCGCGATCCGCGCGATCCTCGAGGAGTCGCCGGGGACGCGGGTGTTCGCGGTCGGCGAGTACCACGCGACCCGCCGGACCGATGTCCGCGACACGCCGCTCGCCCGGTTCACTCGCGAGATCATCGGCGAGCTCGAGCCACACGCCCAGCACCTGGTGGTCGAGGCGTGGCTCGACGACGCGTGCGGCAGCGCGCCCGCCGGCCAGGAGGTGCAGTCGCAGATCGTCTCGGCGATCGATCGCGCGCCGGCGACCCAGCGCGAGCTCGCGACGCTGGTCGAGACCAGCCGGCAGCGGCGGATCTCGACCCACGGCCTGCCGGTGACCTGCATCGAGCTCTCGGCGATGCTCGACCCGCGCGGCCGGGTGGACTTCTATCGCCTGCTGCTGCTCGTCACCGAGAAGCTGCACGACACCACGCGCGCGCTGCTCGCCCAGGGACACCGCGTGATCGTCTATGGCGGCGCGCTCCACAACGACCTGTACCCACGGTACCTGCTCGACGAGGTGTCGTACGCGCAGCCGCTCGCGCGCGAGCTCGGCGGCGGGGTGCTGGAGATCGATCTGGCGGTCCCCGAGATCGTCGCACCGATGAGGATGGTGCGGCGCGAAGCATGGTTCCCGTTGCTCGGGCTCGCCGCGCCGGAGCGGGTGGTCGTGTGGTCGCGCGGGCCGGGGAGCTACGTCGTGATCCTCCCTGCGCAGTCCACCGAGATCGCGAAGGTCGCGCGCTCGAGCGTCGCCATGTGATCCGGTTCGTGTGAGTATGCCGGCGTGCTGACGCGCTGGAGCATCGCGATCTTCGTCGCGGTGTTCTCGTTCTACCTCGTGACCTCCAGCCGCGAGCCGGCGTGGGGCGACGCCCGCGGGATGTGGGAGGTCGCGAACAAGCTGGTCGGCGATCGAACGATCGCGATCGACGTGCGATGGCCCGAGGACATCCCGCCGGGGCGCAACGGCAAGTACTACGGGATCGCGCCGTTCGGCCCGTCGCTCGTCCACGTGCCGGGCGTGGTGCTCGCCCGCTCGATGCACTCGGCGGCGCCGCGCTACGACGCGCTGGTTCGCCCGCTCGCGACGCACCTCGCGCCCGCCGCGCTCGGCGCGCTCGCGTGCGTGTTGCTGTTCCTGTTGCTCCGCGATCTGGGCATCGCCGCGCGCACCGCGAGCCTGTGCGCCGCGATCCTCGCGTGCGCGACGACGACCTGGGTCTACGCGCGGATGCCGTACTCCGAGATCCTGCAGCTCGCGTGCTTCCTCGGGTTGTTCCGCGCGGTGCTCCGGGTGTGCGACGATCCGTCGAAGCGCAACGCGCTGTGGCTCGGGCTCGCGGCCGGCCTGCTGCTGCACGCCAAGTACGTGTTCGCCTCGGCGATCCTCGGCGGCGCGCTGGTGATCGCGTGGACGCTGCGCAAGCGGCGCGGCGAGCTGCTGCGGGTCGCGGCGTGGGCGGCGGTGACCGGCGTGCCGCTCGCGCTCGGCGCGCTGCTCTACAACTACCTGCGCTGGGGCTCGATCGCGCGCACCGGCTACGAGCCGTACCTCGACGCGTACTTCGGTGGCAGCGCGTTCGACGGCGCGTGGGGCATGCTCGCCTCGCCGAACAAGAGCGCGTTCCTGTACTCGCCGCCGCTCGTGCTCGCGGTGCTCGCGCTGCCCGCCGCCGTGCGCGCGGTGCCGCGGCTCGGCCTCGCGATGCTCGCGATGGTGGTGCCGGTGTTCGTCGTGTACTCGACGTACCGATCGTGGAGCGGCGACTACGCGTGGGGCCCGCGGTTCTTCGTGTGGGCCGTGCCTGTGCTGCTGATCCCGCTGGCGTGGTTCATCGATCGATCCGCGGCGCGGTGGCGGCGCGTCGTGCTCGGCGGTGTGGTCGCCGCCGGGATCGCCGTGCAGCTGCTCGGCAGCGCGCTGTACTGGGACCACTTCATCCGGCTCGCGATCGACGCCAAGAACCAGTGGCTCGGCCAGCCCAACCGCAGCGGCTCGTACATCGCGGCCAAGGGGCGCGGCCACTGCGACTCGTGCTTCGAGGACACCTACGAGCTGCTGTGGCTGCCGGCGTTCCACCCGATGCGTGGCCACTGGTGGCTGATCAAGTCGCTCGCGCGCGGCGATACCGCGCAGTCCGCGCAGGCCGACGCGCCGTGGCGGCACTACACCACGCTCGAGCTCAACCTCGCTACGAACTACCCGCGCGCGCGGATCGACTGGTGGGGCCTGCTGTGGCTGCGCGACGCGCCGCACACGTTCGTGGCCGGGCTGGTGATCCTGCTCGGGCTGCTCGCGACGCTCGCGCTCGGGGTGTGGAGCTGGATCCGGCTCCACCGGCGGACCGAGGAGCCCGCGGCGTAGTGCGGTGCGTCTCGCGGGCGGCGGTTGCTTGCGGGGCCGCGCCGTGCGATGCAGAGCCGTGCCCACCGCCGTGCGCGACGCCGACGACCTCCCCGACACCGAGCCGCCCGACGACGTCCAGCCGCCGGATCGCGAGGACATCGAGCGCTGGATCTACGCGTACCTGCGCCACGCGCCGCTGTCGCTGACGCTGCGCGAGATCAACCGGCTGATCGCGATCGAGGCAGTCGCGAGCAAGCAGGGTCCGGTGCTCGACGTCGGCTGCGGAGACGGCTTCTGGTGGACGCTGCGCGATCAGGACCAGCGCGAGGTCTACGGCATCGATATCTCGGCGCGCGAGATCACGCAGGCGCGCACCCGGATCAACGCGGCGCTGAGCGACGTGTCGCGCGAGCGGCCGTTCCCGGGCACCGAGTTCGAGGAGATCATCGGCAACTGCTCGCTCGAGCACGTGCCGGACATCGACGCGGCGCTGCTCAACCTGCGCCGCGCGGCGGCGCCGAACGCGCGGCTGCTGATGTTCGTGCCGACGCCGCGGTGGGCGCTCCAGGGCCGCGCGCAGCAGTGGCTGCTCCGCCGCTACCCGCGGATCGCGATGAGCATCGCGGGCGCGCTCAACGGGTTCTTCCAGCACTGGCACCTGTACGACGCCAAGGTATGGACGCGGCTGCTCGCCCAGAACGGCTGGCGGGTGCGCGCGACCTACGGCCTCGGCTCGGCGCGCTCCGAGTTCCTGTTCCGGCTGTTCATGCCGCCGGCTTTCGGCGAGTTCCTCGCCAAGAAGCTGACCGGCTTCTATCCGTCGAAGCTCGCGCGGTTCGTGCCCGATGCGGTGCTATCTCCGGCGGCCCGGCTGGTGCAGTGGGCGGTCCGCGATCCGCTGGTGCCGGTCGACTCGCCGACCGCGTACGAGTACCTGATCATCGCCGACGCCGACGAGCTGCCGGCGAGGTAGAGCAGCGATGAGCGACGACTACTTCGCGAATCACGTCCGGGCGCGCCAGTTCCCGTGGACGCTCTACCACCAGCCGCTCGAGCGCGATCTCGCGCGGTTCCTCCGCCTGGTCGCCGCCGAGCATCCGGCGGGCGAGGTCATGGTGGTCGGCTGCGGCCTGCTCCACGAGATCGACGCGGCGCCGAGCGGGCTGTCGTTCCACGTGGTCGACATCGACGAGCGCGCGGTGGCGGCGGTGCTGGCGCGTGGCGACGTGCGGATCACCGGTGGCACCGTGGTCGAGCCCGAGGCTCCGATCGCGCTGAACCGCCGCTTCGCGGCGATCTACGCCAAGGAGGTCGTCGAGCACGTGCTGGCGTGGCCCGCGTGGCTCGCGGGCCTACGGCGCGCCCTGGTGCCGAGCGGCCGTCTGTGGCTATCGACCCCGAACTACGGCGAGCCGTGGCTTCCGGCGATCGAGTCCACGGTGCTCGAGCTGGTCGCGCGGCGCAGCGGCTTCTCGCGCAAGCACATCCACCCGACCCGGTTCGGCAAGCGCTCGCTCGCGCGCGGCCTGCGCGGCGCGGGCTTCGAGAGCATCGAGACCCACACCACGCCGACCCGGCTCGCGCTGACCGCCTGGGCGCGCGCGCCGCGCTGAGCCTCGCGCCGGAGAGCTGCTGGCCACGGCGCACGCGAGACAGGCGCGTGCTGCGGTGGCCCCGCGCGCTGCGGTCGTGGGGAGAATGCGCGTGGTGCGGTGGCGTTGCGTGCGCGCGGTGGCGTCGCGCGCGAGCGGGCGAACACGCGCGGCGGTCGAGTGGGGAGGAGAGCGTGGTGCGGTGGCGCCGCGTGTGCGCGGGAGAACGCGGGCACGCGCGCTGACGGCGGCGGGATGGGCCCCGTCGCTCGACACCTGCGAGAGGCGGCGCCGGCC
>JBQCJR010000567.1:0-6509 GCA_051952595.1 Kofleriaceae bacterium | reverse complement strand
GGGCCGGCGGCGCGATCGTCGAGGTCGGCGGATCGTCGAGCTTGGACGGCGCGCGCTCGCCGCGCTCGCCGAGCGCGACGTAGAGCAGCGCGCCAACGCCGCCGAACAGCAGCGCCGCGAGCAGCAGCCAGCCGAACACGCCGAACCCGCTCTTCTTGATCGAGGGCGTCTCGTAGAGCAGCGCATCGGACGCCGCGCCGAACCGCATCGACGACGCCGGCAGCGGCGCGGGCGACAGCTGACCACTCGACGCCGGCGACACCGCGACCGGCTCGGGCGCGGTGCGCGCGGCCTGGAGCTGGTTCTGGCCGGTGATCACCGTCGGGCCCGAGAACACGCCCGCGTCGCCGGGCAGCACCGAGACGCCGCTGTGCGTGCCGGCGCGCGGCACCGCGAGCCCGGGCGAGCTCGCCTGACCACGCGGCACCACGGCGCCGTCGTCGAGGTTGCGCATCGACAGACCCGGGTTGAGCGTCGCGACCACGTTGGCGTCGGTGGTCATCCCGAGGATCTGCGCCACCGCGACGCCGCGCCCGGCGAGGCACTTGTTGAGCTCGTACTCGAGCGTCTCCATCGTCTGCGGCCGCGCGTCCGGGCTGCGCGCCATCGACGCCATCACCAGATCCGAGACCTGCGACGGCAGATCGCGGCGCACCACCTGGGGCGGCGGCGGATCCACGGTCGCCTTCTTGGTCAGGATCTCCATGAAGTTGTCACCGGAGTACGGCGGCGTGCCGGTGACCATCTCGTACATGATCGCGCCGAGCGCGTAGACGTCGCAGCGCGCGTCGGCCGGGCGCCCCGCCGCCTGCTCGGGCGCCATGTACTCGGGCGTGCCCATCGCCATGCCGGGGCTGGTCAGCCTGCGCTCGCGCGCCGCCTCGGCCTCGGTGGTCTTGGCGATCCCGAAGTCGAGCACCTTGACCACGTCGGCGGCGCCGTCGCGCGTGATCAGGAAGATGTTCTCCGGCTTGAGATCGCGGTGGACGATCCCCTGGGCGTGCGCGGCGGCGAGCGCGCGGCAGATCTGGCTCGCGATGCGGAGCGCGCGCGCGACGTCGATCGCGCCCTCGCGCTCGATCACGCTGCCGAGCTCGACGCCCTCGAGGTACTCCATCACGAAGTACACGCTGCCGTCGGCGGTGGTGCCCGAGTCGGTGACGTCGACGATGTTCGGGTGGCCGATCTTCGAGGCCGCGCGCGCCTCGCGGCGGAACCGCTCGACCAGGTCCGGCATCCGGCTGTAGCTCGGGTGCAGGACCTTGAGCGCGACGCGCTTGCCGATCTCGACGTGCTCGGCGAGATAGACCTTGCCCATCCCGCCCTCGCCGATCAGCTCGATCACGCGGTAGCGGCCGTCGACCTCGGCGCCGATCAGCTCGGGCTCGGCCTCCGGATCCTGGGGCGCCGTGGCCTGGGCGAGCGCGGCACCACCGGCGCTCGAAGTGGGAGGCACGGGCGGTCGCGCCCCGCCGGCGCGGCGATCGCCGGTCTGCCGGCGATCGTGGCCATCGTCGCCGCGATCGCTCGAGCGCCGGCCGATCGACCCCGGCTTGCGCACCGGCGTGTCGGTGATGAGCGCCGCGTCGGCGTACGCCTCGATCGGCAGCGACGCCTTGTCGCTCTTCTCGACGATCTGGCGCAGCTCGTCGGTGGGCGGCAGGGTCAGCGCGCGGGTGCGCACCCGGTTCATCAGCTCGGCGCGCTCGCCGCGCTCGCGCACGATGTCCTCGGAGAACAGCTCCTGGAGGAACCCGGCCATCCGGGTGCCGTCGGTGGTCGGTGCGTTGTGCGCCAGCCAGGTCTGGAGCGCCATCCGCATCTCGTCGCAGTTCGCGTAGCGCTCGCTCTTGTCCGCCGCGAGCGCGCGCAGGCAGATCTCGTCGAGCTCGACCGGCACGCGCGGCGCGCGCTTGCTCGCGCGCATCACCTCGGGGTTCTTGGCGCGGGCGAGCAGATCCTGCGGCTGGTCCTTGCCGGGCGGGAACAGCTGGCGCCCGGTGAGCAGCTCCCACAGCACGATCGCCGCGGCGTACATGTCGCTGCGGCCGTCGAGCTTCTCGCCGCGCGCCTGCTCCGGCGACATGTACGCGACCTTGCCGTAGATGATGCCCGGCGCGGTCTTCTCGAGCTTGAGCGTCGACGACGCGAGCCCGAAATCGGTCAGCTTGACCTCGCCGGTGTACGAGACCAGCACGTTCGGCGGCGAGACGTCGCGGTGGACCAGGTTGAGGTCCGGGAACGAGTGCGCGTACGCGAGGCCGCGGCACAGCTCCTTGACGATGTAGACCGCGACGTCGATCGGGAACGCGACCTGCTTCTTCGCGCACCGGTTCCACACCGCGCGCAGGTCGCGGCCCTCGACGAAGTCCATCGCGAGGAACAGCTCACCGCCGACCAGCCCGGCGTCGAACACCGGAATGAGGTTGCCGTGCGATAGCTTGACGACGACCTTGGCCTCGTCGCGAAATCGCGCGACGTACTCGGCGTCGGCGAGGTGCGGCAGCACGGTCTTGATGACCATGAGCCGCTCGAGCCCGCGGTCGCCGGTGACCGCGAGGTAGAGGGCGCCCATCCCGCCCTGAGCAAGGGGACCCAGCAAGTGATACTTGCCGAATTTCCTGGGGTAATGCTCCAGGTCTCCCTCGTGGAGCGGCACGCAACGCGAACGTACCATGCCGTTTGCGCGCTCACCAAATCACTCTGCGGCCGGATTGAAGGAGTGGTTCGAAGCCCCTAAGATGCGGATCCCCTGCTGCCGGTACCGCAGGGTGAGGGATAAACCGACATGCCCGGCGAGCTGGTCCTGGTCATCGATGACAGCCCCACCATCACCAAGGTGGTGCAGCTGGTCCTGACCAAGGCGGGCTACGAGGTCCTCACCGCGCCGGATGGCGAGGCCGGGCTGGAGGCGGTGCGGGCGCGCCGGCCGGACGCGATCTTGCTCGACTTCGTGATGCCGCGGATGAACGGCTACCAGTTCTGCCGAGAGCTGGTCGCAGATCCGAAGCTGCGAGATATCCCGGTGGTGCTGATGAGCGCCAAGGGGGATCAGGTCGGCGAGCGGTTCGTGAAGGTGATGGGCATCGTGGACTACATCACGAAGCCGTTCTCGCCCGAGGCGATCACCGCGGTGGTCCAGCACACGATCGGCAAGTACGGCGCGGCGAGCGGCGGGATCGACGACGACTCCCCCGGCCTGGTCACCGGCGAGGACCTCTCGGCGACCGACGAGGCGGATCGCAATCACGCCAAGGCGCTCGCGCTACGCGAGCTGCGGCGCGCGATCGCCGAGCTGGTGAGCCCGCGGATCGCCGCGACCGGCGCCGGTGACGCCGACGAGATCGCCGACGCCACCCGCGCCGCGCTCGACGACGCCGCGCTCGGCAAGCTGCTCGATTCGATCGACCTCGGGCTGTTCGGCGAGACCAGCTCCGGGCTGCGCGGCGATCTGCGGGTGGTCCCGCTCGCCGAGGTGCTCCAGCTGCTCGACGTGCAGGAGCAATCGGGCGTGCTCGCCGTCGAGCGCAGCGGCGCGCGCGTGGAGATCTACTTCCGGCGCGGCCGGGTCGACCAGGCGATCGCCGAGGGCGTGCCCGACGAGTTCCTGCTCGGCCGGTTCGTGCTCGACGCCGAGCTGATGGCGCGCGGCGACTTCGAGGCGTTCCTCGAGTCGCGCTCCGAGAGCGCGAAGTCCAACCAGCGCCTGATCGGCCAGGCGCTGGTCAAGCTCGGCTACCTCGCCGAGGCGGACCTCAAGGCGTGCCTGACCCGCCAGTCGAGCGAGCTGATCTACGAGATCCTGCGCTGGCGCCACGGCCGGTTCCGGTTCACCGCCGGCCACGACCTGCCGCCATCCGTGATCGACGTCGCGCTCGGGCTCGACGTCGAGGCCGTGCTCATGGAGGGCTACCGCCGCGTCGACGAGTGGCACCTGATCGAGCGCGCGATCGACAACTTCGACGTCGTGTTCCTCCGCAACGAGGACTCGGTCGCGCAGATGGGCCGCGGCCGGCTCACCCGCGAGGAGCTCGCCGTGCTCGAGCTCGTCAACGGCAAGAACTCGATCAAGGACATCATCCGCAAGTCGCGGATGGGCTCGTTCGAAGTTTCGAAGATGCTGTACCGGCTGCTCAGCATCAAGCTGGTGCGCCGGCGCGTCCTGCCCGTCGCGGTGTGATCCGCGACGCGCGACCCGCGGCGCGCCGCCCACGCGGCACGCGCGGCACGCGCGCTAGGCGCGGCGGCGGCGCGGGCGCAGCACCACGCCGAAGGTCAGCAGCATCAGCACGAGCGGTCCGGTCGGATCCGTGCCCACCGAGCAGCAACCGCCGTCGCCGCTGCCGTCCTCGTCGATGCAGTTCGCGCTGCAGCCATCGCCATCGACGCGGTTGCCGTCGTCACAGGTCTCGCCCTGATCGACGCTGCCGTTGCCGCAGGTCACCGCGGCGCCGGTCATCGCGACGATGCACACGTCGTCGAGCGTCCAGCCGCCGAACGACAGCCCCGGATCGCTCGTCAGCTGGAACCGCACCTTGACCTTGCCGCTCGCCGCGAACGGCGAGAGATCGAAGTCGGCGAACCGCCACTCGCGATCGAGGTGGTTGACCCCGCCGGCCTGCGGATCGGTCGCGCTCTTGAAGTTGGTCCACACCTCGGTGCCGTTGACCAGGATCTTCGCGTTGTCGAAGAACCCGTCCTCGACGCCGAGCCAGCGCTGCAGCTGGAGCCGCACGTGGGTGTTGCCGCCGAGGTCGATCTCCGGCGTCTCCGCGAACGACGTCGACCGGTTGCGATACTGGCCGTCGGTCATCAGGTCGTTGCCGAACACCGCGTTGCCGCCGAACGCCATCGACGGATCGCCGCCGAGCCCGCGCGGCGGGCCGGCCTCCCAGTCGTTGCTGTTCGAGGGCGTCGCGCCGGTGGACCACTCCCCCGCCCCGCCCTCGAAGTCGGCGCACCAGATCGGCGTCGTCGGGCCGACGTAGAACTCGTAGAACGGGTCCGCCGGGTTGTTCGGGAACGACACCGTCGCGCCGTCCGGCCGCATCACGGTGACCTTGTACTGGACCACCGTGCCCTCGGGCTGCGCGGGGATCGAGCCCTCGAACTTGTCGCCGTTCAGGGTCATCGCGAGCTGCGCCGAGGTGCCGCCGCGGACCTTCCACTCGATCGTCGCCGAGCTCAGGGTCGACGCACACGCGCCGCTGCCCGCCATCGCCGACACCGAGACGTCGAAGCCCTCGCGCACCGGGGTCGCGACGCCGATCGCGAGCGTCGGGTCCGCGAGGCCGTGCGCCGCGAACACCTCGGTGATCGTGCACAGGTTCGGCGTGCCGTTCTGCACGTTGCCGTCGTCGTCATCGGCGAGCAGCGCCTCGGCGTACGCCGACGGGATGTCCGAGCCGCGCTGCAGGATGCCGTAGAAGATGTCGAGCGTCTTCTCGTAGCCGGCCGCCTCGCCGAGCCGGTCCTCGAGCGCCTTGCCGAGATCCCACATCGTGCCGCCGATGATCTCGCCGTCGTCGTGGACCTCGCCGGTGACGTCGTCCGGCCACACCTTGTCGACCGCCGGGTCGAGGTCGCGCAGCGGCTGGTCGTTGAAGAAGAACCCGCGGCCCATGCCGTGGTCGCGCGTGATCAGCGCGGCGAGCACGTCGGACATGCCCTCCGACATCGCGCCGTCGAAGCCACCGACGCCGTTGATGAGCGACTGAGCGTGCAGCGAGTGGCCGAACTCGTGATAGACGACGTCGGCGAGCCGCGCGGTGTTCTCGCACTGGCTGCCGCGGCGGAAGAAGTGGATGTCGTCGAGGTTCGAGTACGCGTTGCAGGTGTCGTTCTCGTTGGTGAACACCTCGAGCGTCGCCGACAGCCACGGCAGGCTCGGATTGAGCCGGGTCAGCGCGAACTGCTTGGCGGTGTTCGCGAACACGTACGCGCTGATCTGCGCGTCCGAGGTCTCGGTGGTCGGCGTGCCCCAGGTCGCGGTGCCGCCGTCGGCCAGGCTGAGCGTCGTGGTCGCGAGTGGCCCCGCCGCGTTGCGGGTCGAGACCAGCGGCCCGCTCAGCCCCGGCACCACGGTCGCCGGGGAGGCGCCGGTCCAGGTCACCGCGCCGTCGAGCGCCGAGGTCACCGCGACGCCGTTGATCCGGTGCGTGGCGAGCGCCGCGGGCTTGCCGCCGCGGGCGCCCGCCGGGTGGCGATCCGGCGCGTCGTAGAGCACGCGGCCGGACGCGTAGTGGATCTCCGACTTGCGCGCGATCGGCGCGCCATCACCGGCGTCGAGCCAGACCACCCAGCGGCCCGGCCCGGTCGTCGAGTCGACCTCGACCGGATCGGCGAGCCGGTAGGTAATGTCCTGGGCGCCGCGCAGCTTCGGGCGGACCACCGGGAGGATCACGCGCTCCGGGGCGGCCACGCGGGCGTTCGCCGTCGAGCGCAGCGCGACCTGGTACCCGTCGGCGGCGAGCCACGCGATGGCGCGCGAAGCCGCGGCGCCCGGGGCG
>JBQCJR010000566.1:0-2489 GCA_051952595.1 Kofleriaceae bacterium | reverse complement strand
AGTGCGGCGCGGTACGACGCGGCGGCCGCGTCGAGCTGGCCGAGCCGATCGCGCTGGATCCGGCCGAGGAAGCCGAGCAGCGCGACCTGCGCCTCGACCTCGCGGTGCTCGGCGCCCGGTGCGCCGGCGATCACCGAGATCCGGTGCGCGACCTCCGGCCACTGGCCCAGCGAGCCGGCGAGCCGATCGATGTCGTGCAGCGCCTGGCTCGCCGACGGATCGACCGCCAGCCAGCGCAGCGCCGCGTCGAGCGCGCGCCCGCGATCCGACAGCTGCTGCTCGCACAGCTCGACCAGCCGCTGGAGCAGGTTCGCGCGATCGAGCGGATCGGCGGTCAGCTCGAGGCGCGCCTCGAGCACGCCGGCGAGCCGCGCGGCGTCCCCGTCCAGCTCGAACAACGGCACGAGGATCTCGACGAACTCGTCGCGCTGCTCGGGGGCGGCGTGGAGCAGCCGCTCGAGCGCCGCGCGCGACGGCGCGTGGGCCGGCACGACGCCGAGCACCTCGCGGTACGCGGCCACCGCGGCGCGTGGATCGTGGAGCGTGGTCTCGTGGAGATCGCCGAGCCGGAACAGGTACTCGGCGACCTGCGCGTCGTCCTCGGTCGCGTCGGCCTGGCGGCGCAGCACGTTCGCGAGCTCCGGCCAGCGGCTCGCCCGCGCGAGCACCCGCTCGAGCGCGGCCAGCGCGGCGCGTGGCTCCGGTCCACCGGCGGCGCGCTCGTAGGCGCGCGCGGCCTGCGCCGGATCGTGGAGGCGGTCCTCGGCGATCTGGCCGAGCCGCATCGCGTACGCCTGCTCGACGTCGGGCGGCAGCGACTCGCCGAGCAGCTGATCGAGCCGCGCGGCGAGCTCCGCCCACAGCCGCTCGGTCTCCGCGAGCCGGAGCAGCGGGACCAGCAGCTCGGCGTCATCGGGATCCGCATGGATCGCGCGCGACCACACCGCGAACGCCTCGGCGGGCGCCGCGCCGAGCGTCTCGTGCACATCGGCGAGCGCCTCCCAATCGGCGCGCCGATCGCCGACGCCCACGGCGAGCCGGCGCTCGTACACCCGGACCAGTCCGGCGGCCTGGCGATCCGCGCGGTACACCCGCTCGAGGATCGGCGACACCGCCTCGACGTGGTGATCGATGGCGAGCAGCGCCTCGAGCGCCGCCCGGGACTGCTCGTGCGCGGCGAGCACCTCGAGCACCGCGCCGTAGCGCGGGATCGCGGCCTCGGGATCGACCAGCTCGATCTCGACCAGCCGCGCGGCGCGATCGCCGAGGTCGGCCCGGTCGCGCGCGCTGATCGCGAGCGCGGCCCGGCGATCGAGCACGTCGAGCAGCTCGGGCCACATCCGCTGCGCGCCGTAGATCCGATCGAGCTCGCCGAGCGCGCGCGCATCGCTCGGGTCATCGTCGAGGATCGCGACCAGCTGGCCGATCGCCTGGTAGACGTCCGACAGCTGCTGCTCGTACACCGCGGCGGCCGCGTGGCGCAGCTCCTGGCGCGCCGGCAGCTCGGGGGTCAGCTCGATCTTGCGCTCGAGCGTCTGGACGAGCTCGCGCCCGTCGCCCGCGTCGCGGTACAGCCGCTCGAGCGCGTCGAGCGCCGCGAGATCGGTGTCGTCGACGCCGAGCACGTTCTTGTACGCGGCGATCGCCGCCGGGGGATCGACCAGGACCTCCTCGTACAGCGCGGAGACCCGGTGGAGCAGCACCAGCCGCACGCCGGCATCGTCGGTCAGCTCGGCGCGCCGGGCGACCACGAGCACCAGCTCGTCGACCCGGTTGGTCAGCGCGAGCAGCCGATCGAGCGCGGCGAGCGCCGCGAGGTCGTCGGGCCGCGCCTGCTCGACCTTGCGCCACGCCGCGATCGCGCGCGGCAGATCCGCGCGCTGCACCTCGTGGATCTCGGCCGCGCGCGCCCACAGCGCCGCGGCGAGATCGCCGTGCGGGGCCGCCGCCGCGCCCTCCTCCAGCGTCTCGACCACCTCGTCCCACGCCGCGAGCCGGCCGGCCAGCGACAGCAGCTTGGCCAGGCTCGCGTCGTCGGCGACGTCGATCCGCCACGCGCGGGCGAGCGCCTCGAGCGCGAGGTCCAGCGCGCCGCCGCGGTCCTCGTGGATCAGCGCGATCTCGTGCAGGGTCTCGACCTGGTCGATCGGATCGCGGATGTAGTCAAGCTTGGCGTCGAGGATGACGACCAGCTTCTGCCACCAGTCCTGGGTCCGGTACACCGGCTCGAGCAGCTCGGTGATCCGCTCGCGGTGGTCCTCGTGGACGACCAGCCGCTCGAGCGCGGCGACCGCGCGCTCCCACAGCTTGCCCTCCTCGATCGCCTGCTCGTACTGGTCGATCGCCGCGGGCAGCTCGGCGAGCTGCTGCTCGAACAGCTCGCCCAGCCGGAGCCGCAGCTCGGAGACCTCGGCGGTGTGCGCCGGGTTGCCGAGCGCGAACGAGATCCGCGCCTCGAGCAGCTCGACGAGATCGCGCCACTGGCTGCG
>JBQCJR010000565.1:0-7564 GCA_051952595.1 Kofleriaceae bacterium | reverse complement strand
CATCACGATGAACGCGTCCAACCGAATCGACGTCGAGCGCCCCATCGAGCAGCTCGTCGTCATGCCACCGCGAGCAGAACTGCTCAAGGGTCGCTACGTGGCGGCCATCTGCCGAGGTTGCGGCGGCTGGACGATGATGCACGGAGATCCGACCTCGGAGACCGCCGGCGAGTGGATGCGGAGCTGCTATGCGGACGGGGAGCAGATCGTCTACTGGCGCAACCCCACCAGCCTCGGCCCGGGGTGCCCCGAGGCCGAGAGGCGCCCACGGGACCGCACGTGCGTGGAGGCATCACGATGATCGACGAGTACAGCCTGGACGGGACCGGGTGGGCGAGGTTCTCCGACGATCGTCGGATGCGGTTCCGCCTCGCGCGATCGCTGGATGGCCGCGAACTGTACATCGTCGACGGCCGGACGATCGCCTACCGCTCGGTCGTGTTCTTGATGCTGAACCCGTCCACGGCCGACGCGTTCAAGCTCGACCCGACCGTCTCGAAGTGCTGCCAGTTCGCGCGGCGCTGGGGCGCCGACGTGCTCGAGGTGGTCAACCTGTTCGCGCTGCGGTCGCCGGATCCTCGCGATCTCGACATCGCGCACGCCCATGGCGAGCAGCTCGGCGATGACGCGGACGCGGACGCGCAGATCCTGGAGGCGTGTGCCAGCGCGGCGCGGGTGATCGCGGCATGGGGCGCCGGCGGTGTGCGGCACGGGCGTGCTGATGCGGTGGCCGAGCTGCTGGCCCAGCACAGCATCCGACCGGAGCACCTCGGCACAACCAAGGCCGGTCACCCGCTGCACCCGCTCGCGCGTGGGCGCAGCTGGATCCCGCTCGATCGCGAGCCGAGGTGGTGGACGTGACCGCGCCGCTGTGCTGGCAGGTGATCGCCGTGGTCGCGACCGGCCACGGACTCGGAACGTGCGGCCACCACCACGTGACGTCCGACGAGGCAACCGCGTGTCCGTGGACGCCCGACCCGTGGCCCGAGGTGTGCGATCTGCTCGTGCGCAAGGTCCGCGTGGTCTCGTCTGCGGAACGAGATCGGGCCGACGCCAAGCGACCGCGACAGCTGCCGCTGTTCGGGCGGCCGCTTCGGCAGGGCGGTGGTGGTGGTGGTCGGTGAGCTTCAGCCGCGCCGAACTGGCGACGATCGAGCGCGCGCTGGTGCTCGTCCGTCGAGAGCTTGCACGTGGAAACCAATCCGGAGGACCGTCCTCGGCTGGAATCGCCGCCCCGGTCGAAGGAGATGACCGATGCGACGACGAGACGACAACGAACCGAGGATCTATGGACCCTATCCACACGGAGACGGATGGCGATTGCATGTCGTTACAGGCCGCGGAGGAGATCGGAAGACGAGCTATCTTGGATTTGAAACGTGGGATCTCGCCAACGCCGCGCTCGGCGGCGCGCGCTCGGCGGCACAGGGCGTCACGGTGAAGCTCGCAGTCGACGCCCTGCTCGCCGAGATGCGCGAGGCCGGTCTCGCCGCGAGCACCGTCCAGACCAACGAGTACAGGTTGCGCCACTTCTTTGGGCTGCCGAAGAACGACGCACGCCCTCTGCGGTGGTTGACGGCGCGCGGAGATGAGCTGTACGCGGCCGCGCGCGCGGATCGAAGTGCGGACACGCACCAAGCCGAGCTCGCGCTCGCAAAGCAGCTCGGCGAGCTCGCGGTGAAGCGGAAGTGGTTGCGCGCGAACCCGTTCAACGGGGTCGACCCGAAGGGTCGCAAGACCC
Organism: Kofleriaceae bacterium; assembly: GCA_051952595.1. Classification (GTDB taxonomy): domain Bacteria; phylum Myxococcota_A; class Polyangia; order Haliangiales; family Haliangiaceae; genus JABFXX01. The sequence goes on along the minus strand of JBQCJR010000565.1, from coordinate 5,823 downwards.
ACGGATCAACGAAGCCTCGACACGGGATCGACGAGTCGCGGAAGCTGTGGGACTACTGCCTCGAGCGGGTGGAGAAGGACCTCGACCAGCACGCGCTCTTGACCCTCGCGTACCTGATCCTCGGGGCGCGAGCGAGCGAGCTCGTGCGGCGCGACGTGCGAGACCTGGACGACAATGGACGCCAGCTGCACATCCGCGAGGCCAAGACACCGACCGGCGTGCGCCGACTGTTGATCCCGGACGAGATCCGCGAGCCGCTGCTCGCCCTCGTCGATGGGAGGCCCGGCCACGCACCGATCTTCCGCAAGGAGGACGGGGCGAAGGCGACGAGGCATTGGGCCTACCACCACGTCAAGCGGATCTGCCGCGAGGCCGGCGTCGCCGATCTCTCTCCGCAGGCGCTGCGGCGCACGCAGAGCGACCTCGCGACCGAGGCCGGCCAGTCCGGCCCCGCGATCGCCCAGCACCTCGGCCAGCGGTCTACCGTGGTGACCGATCGCAGCTACCGCGATCGTGCGGTGGTGACGCGGGCTCGCAACAAGCGCGTGCTCACCGTGCTCGCCGGCGGGCTGGGGGCCGGCTGAGATGGGCACCGCGGTGGAAACAACCCTGGAAACAGGTGCCGAAAAGCAACAGGGCCGGCGACTGCAATCGCCGACCCTGGTCCTGATTTCAGGAGTGTTTTCACTCCCTTATCACTCGTGCGCGAAGGGGGACTCGAACCCCCACGGTGTTACCCACTAGCACCTCAAGCTAGCGCGTCTACCAATTCCGCCATCCGCGCGCTGATTGTGAAAAATCGGAGGCCTTAGATAGCCCTCCGCGGCTGCGGCGTCAAGCGTGTTGAAGACCGTCCTCGCCCCAACGCATAGTAGTCGTCTCGATGACGTACCTGCCGAGTGAGCCGAGCCCGGCGCCGCCCCTGTCGCGCGCCAGCTTGGTCATCGGGCTGTACGGGGCGATGGCGCTGGTGGGGCTGCTGATCGCGGCCGGTCGGGGAAACCCCGACCTCTACCGGCTGGGGACCCCGGAGGCGTGGCGGCTGCTGGCCGGGCCGATCCTGGGCTTCCTCGTCGGGCTGGGGATCGTCTGGCTGACCCGGCTGGCGACCCGGCGGTTCCAGTGGGCGCGCGACCTGCACACGAGCTTCCGGGAGGTCCTGGGGCCGCTGACCACGCGCGAGATCGTCATCCTCGCCCTGGCCTCCTCCATCGGGGAGGAGCTGCTGTTCCGCGGCGCGCTGATGCCGTGGATGGGGATCTGGCTGCAGACGCTGATCTTCGGCCTGCTGCACGTGGGGCCGGGCAAGCGCTTCCTGCCCTGGACGGCGTCGGCGCTGGTGATGGGCCTCGCGTTCGGCTGGCTGGCGCTCTGGACGGAGAACCTGGGCGCGCCGATCGCGGCGCACTTCGCCATCAATTTCTTCAACCTGCGCCACATCGAGCGAACCGCGTACTGACCGGTTGCCCACGCCCGGCGGGGCGGCCAGGCTGTGACCTCGTGCCACCGAAACTCGTTCATCGCACCGCGCGGGTCGCGGCCCGGCCGGACGGCACGCTGCGACTGGCGGTGATCGCCGACACCCACTCGCAGCCACACGCCTCGACGGCGCAGCACCTGGCGGCGCTGGCCCCGGACGCGATCCTGCACGCGGGAGACATCGGCGAGCTCTCGGTCCTCGACGACCTGGCGAAGCACGCGCCGGTCCACGCGGTGCGGGGCAACATCGACACGCGCGCGCGGGATCTGCCGGACGTGCTCGAGATCGACGTCGCGGCGGGCGACCAGACGGTCCTCCGGCTGCTGCTCACGCACATCGCGGTGGCGGGGCCGCGGATCCGCGCCGAGGTGGCGCGGCTGGCCCGCGCGGCGGGCGCGAAGCTGATCGTCTGCGGCCACTCGCACGTGCCGTTCATCGGCGAGGATCGCGGGCTCACGGTGTTCAACCCGGGCTCGATCGGCCCGCGGCGGTTCGCGCTCCCGATCGTCTTCGGCACGCTGGAGCTGGGCCCGCGTGGGATCCGGCTCGCCCACGTCGACGCGGAGACGGGGCAGCGCTGGCTGCCGCCCTGAGCGGGCCCTTTTCTTGCCCGTCGCCGCGCGCGCTGCCTAGCCTTGCCCATGCTCCGGGCGCTCTCCTTCGTCGCGCTGCTCGCGGTGGTGCCGCGCGCGGCGCACGCCGACGAGACCTCGGCGACCGACAAGCTGCGCATCCTGTACTCGACGCGGTTCACGTTCACCGACGACGGCCTGCCGCTGGTCACGGTCGAGATCATGAGCGACCAGCGCAAGGTCGAGCTGCGCGCGAAGAGCGGCGTGATCGTCCGCCCGGACGGCCAGGGGGGCTCGGCGATCGAGACCGATAGCGGCGAAGGCTGGACGATCACGGCGGAGCAGACGCGGCCGGCGGTGATCCACGACTGGACGGTGGTCGAGACGCTGACGCCCGACGACGAGCCGGGCGTGAAGGCGGCGCTCGCGCGGTGGAAGCAGCGTGGCTTCGAGCCGCGCGCGTTCGAGATCGGCACGGTGTTCGGGATCGATGGCGAGGTGATCGACACCCGCGAGGTGCGGATCGCGATCGATCCGATCGTCTCGAGCAAGGGCGCTGCGGGCAAGGGAGCCGCGCGCGCCGCCGAGCACGCGCGGCGGTTCGGGCTGCGCACGCAGGTCCACCAGGAGCTGGTGCGCCGGCCGTCGGGCACGATCGTCGCGCGGAGCGGCGGCACGGTGATCCGCAACCCGTCGGTGCTGTGGTTCACGCCGCGCAAGTCGGCCGAGACGCTGGCGGTCCCCAACGTGCCGACCCAGACGGGTGGCTCGCAGCTGGTGACGGGGCTCGAGGATCGCCGCTACTGGGGCGCGGTGTACGTGACGCTCGATCGCGACGGCGCGTTGCTCGTCGCGAACGCGGTGCCCGAGGACAAGTTGCTCGCGGGGCTGGTCCCGGCGGAGATGTATCCAGACGCGCCGCCGGCGGCGCTCGAGGCGCAGGCGATCGCCGCGCGCACCGAGCTGCTGCAGAAGATCGGCCGGCGCAACCTCACCGATCCATTCCTGCTGTGCTCGTCGCAGCAGTGCCAGGTGTACGCGGGCGCGGGCAAGGAAGACCCACGCACGACCCGCGCGGTCGAGCGGACCCGCGGCCAGGTGCTGCTGCGCGACGGCGGCGGGCTGGTGGACGTCCGCTACAGCGCGGCGTGTGGTGGCCACAGCGAGGACAACGACGCGATCTGGGGCGGCGATCCGGATCCGTCGCTGCGCGGCCGCCCGGACGCGGCGAGCGGCGGCATGTCGCGGATCACCGACGCGAACGTGGGCGCGTTCCTCGACGGCGGCGGCGACGCGTGGTGCGCCCGCGGCAAGCTCGCCAAGGGGCGGTTCCGGTGGACCGAGCGGATCGGCGCGGCCGAGCTCTCGGCGCGGATCGCGACCGAGCTGCCGGAGATCGGCCGGCTGGTCGCGATCGTCCCGAAGCAGCGCGGGGTGTCCGGCCGGATCGGCACGCTGACCCTGCGCGGCGACAAGGGCTCGGCCGACGTGTCGGGCGACCTCCGGATCCGGCGCCTGCTCGGCGGGCTCAAGTCGACGCTGTTCGAGGTCGCGCGCGACGGAGATAGCTTCGTGTTCCGCGGCGCGGGCTTCGGCCACGGCGTGGGCATGTGCCAGCTGGGCGCGATGGGCATGGCGGCGGCGGGCAAGACACACGCGCAGATCCTCGGGCACTACTACCGAGGCACGCACCTGCACCGCCTCTACTGACGGGCCGTCCCGATTCGGGGGCGCCTCGCCACCTTCGTCCGCGCGTGGTGCTAAGTTCGCGCCATCGCGACTCGGGTGGCGCATGGGTGGTGGGTCCTGCGGGGCGGCGCGCTGCTGCTCGGCGGGGTGCTGGTCGCAGCGTCGGTCGCGCTCGGGATCGGCCTGGACGGCCTGGCGTTCGAGCCCTGGCTCCCGTGGGTGGCGATGATCTCGGGGGTCGCGGCCGCGGGCCCGCTGGCCCACGCGATCCGCGGCCCGGCGTGGGTCGCGCCGGTCGTGCTGGTGGGGCTGCACGGCGGCGCGGCGATCTTCCTGGCGCGCCTCGAGCTGCTGTGGTGGCCGACCGATGTGCGGCTCGCCTCGCCTGCCACCACGTGGCGAATCGCCGCGCAGCTCGGGCTCGGCGCGCTGGTGTGCCTCGGGCTGGCCTGGCTCCGGCGCACGGATCGTCGCCGGATCGCGGGCGGGCTCGCCGGCGGGCTCGCGCTCGCGTCGCTCGTCGCGCTCGCGCTCGTCGCGGGCGGGCTGCGCGAGGTCGGGCTGCTGCCGTTCGCGCACGGCGGCCGGGTGGCGGCCTTCGATCGGTTGTGGCGCAACCTGGAGCGCTACTACGCCCGCTGGGATCCGGCGGTCCTCCCGGCGCTCCGCGATCGCTACCGCGCGCGCGTGGTGGCCGCGGCGGACGGCTGCGGCTGGCTCGGCGACTGCCCGGCCTACCGCGCGGCGATCCGCGACATGCTCGCCGAGCTGCACGATGGCCACACCCGGATCGACGCGCCGGACGACCGCGCGGTCCCACCTGCCACGCCGATCGAGCCGATCGACGGCGCCGCGGTGATCGTCCGCGGGCGCTGGCGCGGCTTCGTGGTGATCGCCGTCGATGGCCGCGGCGTCGATGCGGTGCGCGCCGCGATCCCGCCATACACGGTCGTCTACAGCGCGCCACACACGGGCGAGCGCAAATCATTCACGCACCTGCTCGCGGGGCCGCCCAGCACGCCGGTCTTCGTCGAGCTCGAGGCCCCGAGCGGCGAGCGCGTGCGCACCCTGCTGTGGCGCAGCACACCGCTGGACGCTCCGGGCCAGGTCGCCGTGCGCGTGCTCGCGCCACACACCGGGTACATCGCGATCCCACACCTCCGCTCCGCCGACGTGGTCGAGCGGTTCGAGGCCGGGCTGGCCACGCTCGGCGCGCTGCGCGGGCTGGTGCTCGATCTGCGCGGCAACGGCGGTGGGTGGTCGGGGTACGGCGCGGCGATCGCGAGCCGGCTGCTCGTCGAGCGCGTGGTCTACGGCACCGAGTGCTTCCGCGCACGCCATCCGCTGCGCGGGCTCGCGGGCTGCATCGAGCACGCGATCGAGCCGCGCCCGCCGGTCGCCGCGGCGCGGGTGGCGGTGCTGCTCGACGGCGACGTCGCGAGCTCGGCCGAGCAGATGACGCTCGCGCTGTGCTCGACGGGCCGCGCGCGCTGCTTCGGCACCACGACGGCGGGCGACAGCGGCAACCCGAAGCCGCACTTCCTGCCCGGGATGGTCGTGATGTTCAGCACCGGCGAGCTGTACGGCCGCGACGGCGCGCGGCTCGACGGCACCGGTGTGCGGCCCCACGAGGAGGTCCGGCTGCGCCGCGCGGACGTGATCGCGGAACGCGACCCGGTGCTCGAGGCCGCGGCGCGCTGGCTCGCGGCGCCCTGAGCCCTAGGCCTGGCCCTGCGCGTGCTGCGCGAGCCACGACTCGGCGAACGCGAGCACGTCCCGCATGTCCACGAACGGTTGTTGAAACTGACCGCCCAAGAACGACGCACACGCCGACAGCCCTTCATCGACCACGGCGCCAGCGGCGAGCGTGTGGGCGAGGTAGTCGCGGCACGCGGTCACCATCTCGACGAGCGGCGGCTCGGGCGCCTCGGCGAGCAGGCGCAGCGCGCTCCACCGGAACCGGCCCGCGGTCGCGAGCTGGCCGATCAGGAACGCGCGCAGCCAGCCGGGCCGGTGGTGCGCGAACCCGATCGCGTTGACGAGCGCCGCGGCGTCGCTCGGCGAGGCGCCTTCGAGCGAGCG
>JBQCJR010000564.1:0-18234 GCA_051952595.1 Kofleriaceae bacterium | reverse complement strand
CGTCGCGCCGTGACCGCGGCGAGCGCCGCGAGGCGCGAGCCGCGCTCCCGGCCGCGGATCGCCGATGAACGCGCACAGGCGTCGGGATGGAGATCAACGCGCGCAGCTCGCCAGCTCGATCAACCTGCGGCGCGCCCGCTCCCACGCCGCCTCGTCGGTCGGCCACGACGGCTTGCCACGCAGCGGCGCGTCGCCCAGCGCGGCGGGCACCAGCTCGGCGGCCAGCCGCGCCGTGGCGGTGGCGTCGCAGGCCGAGGCGAGCTCGAGCAGCGAGCGATCCTGCATGCCGCGGCGGAGCGCGGCGAGGCGCAGCGTGGGGCGGCAGCCACCGGGCGCCGGCAGCGCGAGCACGCCATCGAGGTTGCCGCGATCCTCGCCGTCGTCGAAGCTCACCGGATCGGCCCGCGGATCGAGCGCGCGGCCGGGGAACGGCGCGCCGCGCAGGTTGTGGCGGTCGTGCCAGTACAGCGCGTCCCACACGTACCAGACCGGGATCCGCCATCGCCAGCCGATCCATCCCCAGGTGCGGGTCCCGGGCGACGCGGCGTCGAGCGCGACGTTCCCGGCGTACGGGGGCGCGCCGTTGTACGTCCAGCGCTGGACGGCATCGCCGTCGAGGTGCGCGGCGCGCAGCCCGATGTAGAGGTCCACGTGGTCGCCGAAGTCGCGGTGCGGCTCGGCGGTGACCGCGAGCTGGAACCGCCCCGGGCCGCCGCCGGCCGCGCGCACCGCATCGGCGAGCGCGCGCACCCGGCCACGCGCCTCGGCGGTGCGCGGCTCGTCGATCGGGATCGAGAACGGCACCTGCCCGGTGCCCGCGGTCGCCGCGATCCAGCCGCGCGCGGCCACGGCGGCGGCGGCCGGCTCGCTCGGGATCACGACCGGCACGTGCGGGAACCCGTCGAGCAGCTCGCGGCGGGCCGGCCACCACTCGAGGCGGAGGTCCGGCGACAGCAGCACGCCGTGGCCGCGAAACATCGCGATGCACGCGCGCTCGGCGGGGGTCGCGACGGCGCGATCGCGCTCGGCCGGCCGCTCGCCGAGCCCCTCGCTCGCCCAGATCACCTCGCGCGGATCGGCGTACGCCCACGCGCGGATCGGGAGCGGCGGCAGGGTCACCGGGGCGATCGCGAGCTCGACCGGCACCGTCCGCCCGCCGATGACCAGCTCGCCGGTCCGCGTGTCGGGCTCGGCGTCTGCGGCGACCCGGATCTCGAAGTACGCCGGATCGGTCGCCGGCGCGGCGCTCGGCTCGAGCGCGTCGGCGTAGCGCCCGCGCCCGCGGCTGCCGCCGAACAGCCCACTCGACGGGCGCACCACGGGGAACGCCTCGACGGAGAACCCGTGGACCTCGATGGCGGGCCCGCCGATCGCCAGCGTGGAGGGCCCCGGATCGCGGTGCAGCACCTGGATCCCCAGCACCTCGCCGCGCGCCGCGACCAGGCGAACGCGCTCGCCGTCGAACCACGGCGAGCTCGCCGGACGCGGATCGTCGAGCCGGACGCGCGTGGATTCACCGACGATCTGGAGCGCCGGCCCGGGCGGCGGCGGATCGGACGCGCGCGTGCAACCCGCGGCGACCCCGGCGGCGATCACGACCCTCGCGAGCGCGCTCACGCCGGTCTTGTAGCACCACGCGCGGCGCGCGCATCGCGAGCGCACGCGCACATGTGGCGGCCGGCCCCGATCGGCGGCCATCCGCGCGATCGCCGACGAATCGCTCTCACGCAAAACGTACGTATCGGCTTCGCGAGCGCGGTTGCCAGCGCTGGCGCTCGCCCACTATCGTCCATCGTCGTGCGCACGCCGATCGTCGCCTTTGCCAAGGACTGGCACGAGGATCCCACCTCGAATCATCACGTCCTGCGCGAGCTCGCGAAGTCGCGGCGCGTGCTGTGGCTGAACTCGCTCGCGACGCGCACGCCGAAGCTGTCGTCGGCGCGCGACCTGGGCAAGATCCGGCGCAAGCTCGGCGAGTTCGCGCAGGGGCCGCAGAACGTCGAGAACGACCTGTGGGTCACCACGCCGCTGGTGCTGCCGCTGCCACACAGCGCGGCCGCGCGCGCGATCAACCGCCAGCTGCTGCGCGCCACGATCCGCGCGCTCCGCCTGCGCCTCGGGATCCGCGAGTTCCAGCTGTGGACGTTCCTGCCGAACACCGCGGACTACGTCGGCACGCTCGGCGAGCAGCTCGCGGTCTACTACTGCGTCGACGAGTGGTCGATGTTCTCGTACCTCGATCGCACCGCGACCCAGACCGCCGAGCGCCGGCTGCTCGAGCGCGTCGACGCCACGTTCGCGATCAACCACGCGTTGGCCGAGGCCAAGCGCGAGGTGTGCCACACCACGTACGTCTCGCCGCACGGCGTGGACCACGCGCTGTTCGCGCGCGCGCTCGATCCGGCGACCGAGGTGCCCGCGGAGCTCGCCGCGCTGCCGGGCCCGCGGATCGGGTTCTACGGCACGCTGCAGACCTGGGTCGATCTCGACCTGATCGCGGCGATCGCGCGCGCGCGGCCGCGATGGTCGATCGCGCTGATCGGCCAGCAGCTCGCCGATATCTCGCCGATCGCCGAGCTGCCCAACGTCCACCTGCTCGGCCAGCGCCGCCACGACCAGCTGCCCGCCTACTGCAAGGGCTTCGACGTGGGGATCATCCCGTACTCGATCGACGAGCGGATGAAGTTCGTGAACCCACTCAAGCTCCGCGAGTACCTGTCGGCCGGGCTGCCCGTGGTATCGACGGCGGTGCCCGAAGTGGAGCGCTACGCCCATGCCCCCGGCGTCCACGTCGCGACCGGCGCCGAGCCGTTCGTCGCGGCGATCGAGCGCGCGCTCGGCGAGGGCGATCCCGCGGCGCGCGCCGCCCGCTCGGCCGCGATGGCCGCCGAGACCTGGTCGGCGCGGGTCGCCGAGGTCGCGCGGGCGATCGACGAGCTTTCGCAAGCCAAACGCAACGGATCGAGGAAACGAGCATGAGCAACCCAACGTTCCGAGTCGGCATGGTCGGCGCCGGCAACATCTGCGAGTTCCACGTCGCCGCGGTGAAGAAGCTGGCGCCTGGCGTCGAGCTGGTCGGGATCACCGACCTCGATCGCGCGCGCGCCCAGGCGAACGCCGAGAAGTGGGGGACGCGCGCGTACGCCGATCTCGACGCGCTGGTCGCCGCCGGCGCCAACGCGATCCACGTGCTGACCCCGCCGTCGGCGCACGCCGCCGTGGCGATCGCGGCGCTCGAGCGCGGTTGCCACGTGTTGATCGAGAAGCCGATCACCGAGGACCCGGACGAGGCGCGGTGGATCGGCGAGCTCGCCGCGAACAAGGGCCTCACCGTCAGCGTCAACCACTCGCTGCTCTACGATCCGCAGGTCAAGCGCGCGCTCGATGCGGTGCGCGCCGGGGCGCTCGGCCAGGTCGTCTCGGTCGACATCCTGCGCGGCTCGGAGTACCCGCCGTACGAGGGCGGGCCGCTGCCGCCGTGGTACCGCGACGCCGGCTATCCGTTCCGCGACATCGGCGTCCACTGCCTGTACCTGATCCAGGAGCTGCTCGGTCCGATCGAGGACGTCGACGCCGGGTGGCGCTCGCTGGGCGGCGATCCGAACCTCGCGTTCGACGAGTGGCGCGCGATCGTGCGCTGCGCGCGTGGCCTCGGCCAGTTCCAGCTGACCTGGAACACACGGCCGATGCAGAGCCAGATGATCATCCACGGCACCAAGGGCGTGCTGCGGGTCGATCTGTTCGCGATGTTCCACGGCAAGCGCGCCTCGACCCCGCTGCCCAAGGCGGCCGAGCGGCTGGTCAACGCGTTCGCCGATTCGATCCAGCCGCTGATCGACGTGCCGATCAACGTGTGGAAGTTCGTGCGCAAGGAGGTGCAGGCGTACCAGGGCCTGCGCGACCTGATCGCCGAGTTCTATCGCCGGCTATCGGCCGGCGAGCCGCCGCCGGTCGGCGTCGAGGACGCCGCGACGGTCGTGCGCTGGGTGGAGCAGGTGGCGCGCGCCGCCGACGCGGACCACACCGAGCGGCTGGCGCGGTTCCGGCTGTCGGAGCACGTGCCGTTCCTGGTCACCGGCGCGTCGGGCTCGCTCGGCCGCGCGACGGTGCAGCGGCTGCGCGCCGCCGGCCACCGCGTGCGGGTGTTCCAGCGCCGGATCCCGGATCGCCCCGAGGACGGGCTCGAGTACGTGTTCGGCAACCTCGGCGATCCGGCAGCGGTCGATCGCGCCGTCCAGGGCGCCGAGATCGTGATCCACTGCGGCGCCGCGATGAAGGGCGGCTGGCCGGATCACAAGGGCGGCACGGTGGTCGGCACGCAGAACGTGATCGACGCCTGCAAGCGCCACGGCGTGAAGCAGCTGGTCCACATCTCGTCGATGTCGGTGATCGACTGGGCCGGATCGGACAGCAACGGCCCGGTCAACGAGGCGACCGCCGTCGAGCCACGCCCCGACGAGCGCGGCGCGTACACCCGCGCCAAGCTCGAGGCCGAGCAGCTGGTCGTGGCCGCGGCGCAGACCGGCCTGCCGTGCGTGATCCTGAGGCCCGGTCAGATCTTCGGCGGCGGGATCGCGCTCATCAACGGCGCGGTCGCGCGCAACGCCGGCGGCCGCTGGCTGGTGCTCGGCGACGGCAAGCTCGAGCTGCCGCTGGTCTACATCGACGACGCGGTCGACGCGATCATGGCGGCGATCGACAAGCAGCTGTCGCGCGGCGAGGTGATCCAGATCATCGATCCGGATCACCTGACCCAGGAGGACGTGCTCGGGCTCGCGGGCGGCTCGCGGCCGATCATGCGGGTGCCGCGGCCAGTGGTGTTCGCGCTCGGCAAGCTGAGCGAGTACCCGCTCGGCGCGCTCGGCCGGCAGAGCCCGGTCGCGGTGTACCGGCTGCGCTCGGCGCTCGCGCGACTGCGCTACGAGAGCGCGCGGGCCAGCTCGCTGCTCGGCTGGCGGCCGCGGGTCGGGGTGCGCGAGGGCATTCGCCGGGTCGGGCCGGCCGCTGATATCGATTGACGGCCCATCGCGAACGTGTCGATATCCCGTTTCTCGTGAAAACTTCGATTCGTGTGTCGCTGGTCGTCGCGCTGTCTGCCTGTGGCCCGAACGAGCGCCCGGAGGGCACCACCGCCGACGCGCCGCTGCCACCGGACGCGATGACCGCGTGCGTCGGCAACGCGGACGAGATCTGCGACAACCAGCTCGACGAGGATTGCGACGGGCTGATCGATTGTCGAGATCCGGATTGCTCCGGCATCGGGAGCTGCCCGGTGTGCGGCATGGTGCAGCGCCCCGAGGGCCAGCCGCTGGCGCTGCCCGACGGCGAGGGCACCTCGTACACCTCGTCGGTGACGTTCACCGGGTTCGCGCCCGGCCGGAAGATCGAGACCATCGACGACTTCGACGCGATCTGCGTGAACATGGAGCACTCGTGGCTGCGCGATCTCCAGATCGAGCTACAGGCGCCGTCCGGCGAGGTGCTGATGCTCCAGAAGTTCCTCGGCAAGACCGGCAGCCGGGTGACGATGGGCTCGCCGGTCCACAACGACGATGGCGCCCCGACGCCGGGGACCGGATCGAACTACTGCTGGGCCACGCTGACGGTCCGGCCGTCGATGCTGTCGTACGCGAGCCAGCAGGGCGGGTTCTTCGGCTTCGCGCTGCCGCCCGGCAACTACGCGCCGTCGGAGCCGATCTCCAAGCTGATCGGCGCCGAGATGAACGGCGCGTGGACGCTCAAGGTCACCGACCTGTGGGCTCAGGACAACGGCTTCATCTTCTCGTGGTCGATCGCGTTCGACCCGAACACCGTCCAGGACTGCTCGACCCCGCCGATCCAGTAGGGGATCAGGCGCGCGCCGCGATCACGCGCGCGACCCGGATCCCGTCGAGCGCCGCCGAGACGATGCCGCCGGCGTACCCGGCGCCCTCGCCGCACGGGTACAGCCCCGCGAGGTCCGGCGACTCGAGGCTCGCCGGATCGCGCGGCACGCGGACCGGCGACGACGTGCGCGACTCCACGCCGACCAGCACCGCCTCCTCGCTGAGATAGCCGCGCATCTGGCGATCGAACGCGCGCAGCGCCTCGCGCAGCCGCGCCGCCAGCGGCACCCCGGTCGCGTCGAGCACCGCGCCGACGTCGCCCGCGGCCAGGCCCGGCTGGTAGCTGGTCGCCGGCACCGTCGATGACGCGCGGCGGTTCACGAAGTCGGTGGCGCGGGTCGCCGGGGCGCGCAGCTCGCCGCCGCCCGCCACCGCGGCCGCCTGCTCGAGCCGGCGCTGCAGCTCGACGCCGCCGTGCGGCAGCGCCAGGCCCAGCCGCGCGAGGTCGGCCAGCTCGACCGAGACCACCAGGCCCGAGTTGGCGTACGGCGAGTCGCGGCGCGACAGGCTCATCCCGTTGACCACCAGGCCATCCGGCTCGGTCGACGCGGGGACGATCCAGCCGCCCGGGCACATGCAGAACGAGAACGCGCCGCGCCCGTCGTCGGGCGTGAACGCCAGCCGGTACGGCGCCGCCGGCAGCTTGGCGTGGCCCGCGGCGCGCCCGTACTGGATCCGGTCGATCAGCGGCTGCGGGTGCTCGATCCGGACGCCCATCGCGAACGGCTTGGCCTCGAGCCGCACCCCGGCGCGCTCGAGCAGCGCGTGGACATCGCGCGCCGAGTGCCCCGTGGCGGCGACCACCGCGCGGCCCACCAGCTCGGCGCCATCGGCCAGCACGACGCCGATCGCGCGGCCGTCGCGGAGGATCAGATCGGTGACCCGCGCGCCGAACCGCACCGAGCTGCCGACCGACTCGAGCCGCTCGCGGATCGCGGTGATGACCTTCGGCAGCTTGTTCGAGCCGATGTGTGGCCGGGCGTCGATCAGGATGTCGCGCGGCGCGCCGTGCAGCGCGAGCACCTCGATCACGTCGCGGACGTCGCCGCGCTTGTGCGAGCGCGTGTACAGCTTGCCGTCGGAGTACGTGCCTGCCCCGCCCTCGCCGAAGCAGTAGTTGCTGTCCGGATCGACGCGGCCGTGCTGGGTCAGGCCCTTGAGGTCGCGGCGGCGCGCCTGCACCGGCTTGCCGCGATCGACGATCACCGAGGCGATCCCCGCGCGCGCGAGCTCGTAGGCGCAGAACAGGCCCGCCGGCCCGCCGCCGATCACGATCACCGGCGACCCGGAGACCTCGCGTAGCGGCGCGCCGCCGAGCTCCGGGTGCTCGCTCGCCGCGCCGACCACCAGGTGGAAGCGGATCCGGCCGCGCCGGGCATCGACCGAACGCTTGCGTAGCTCGAGCGCCGGCAGCGCCTCCGCCGGGACCTCGAGTGCGCGCGCGAGCCGCGCGGCCACCGACGCCGGATCGTCCGGTTCGTCGAGGCCCAGCTCGACGGTGTAGTCCGTGTCGGGGTCCAGCTTCATCGGCGCGCATGGTAGCGCACCTGATCGCTCCGCAAAGCCGGGCGGTTCGACTCCGGTGCGCCGTCGTACTACCTTCCGCGCATGCGCAAGTTCCTGGTGGTGGCCACGCTCCTCGCGACCGGCGCGTGTGGGAGCAAGAACAACGACGACCGTCCCGCCGGCACCGCCAGCGGCAGCGCCGCCCCCGGCTCGGCGACCAAGCCGGTCGATCCGCCCAGCTGCCCGCCCGGCAACGCGATCCAGGATGGCGCGTGCGTCGTCGTGGTGACCCCCGAGAAGGTCGCCGCGATCGGCCAGCAGAAGACCCGGCTCGACGAGCTCGCGCAGCTGCTCGACAAGGTCGAGCTCGCCGCGGCGCCGATCGAGCTGATGAACGGGCTCCGCCAGCTCGATCAGTGGAAGGCGCTCTCCGCCGGCTCGGAGAAGCTCAAGGTGCTCGACTCGGTGGTGGCCACCCTCGACGTGGCCGTCAAGAAGCTGCGCGCGTTCAAGGGCAGCCTCGGCGAGGCCGCCGGCCGGCTCGGCAACCTCCAGGGCGAGCTGCAGACCGTGCTCGACCAGCCCGCGACCGCGCGGCGGATCGAGGATCTTCGCGCGCAGGTCTCGAGCCAGATCCGCGGCACGATCGAGCCGCTCGCCGCGCAGGTCGCCGACACGATCCAGAACGCGGTGTCTCCGCTGATCACCCAGCTCTCCGACACCGGGGACCTCGTGATCGGCGCGTGCGCGATGGCCAAGCTGTCCGGCGGCGGCGACCGGCTCGCCGAGCTGTGCAAGCAGGCCAAGGACGTGTTCGGTCAGGCGCAGACGTTCCTGACCGATCTGAAGGGCAAGCCCGCTCAGCTGTTCGCGGACGTCACGACGAAGATCGAGGCCGAGCTCGGCGCGCTGGTCGACGAGCAGTCCAAGAAGCTCGTCGCTGCGGCGCAGGAGCAGGTCAACGCGGCGCTGAAGCTGCCGCCCGGCGGGTCGGCGGGCGCGGCGGGGTCGGCGGCCGGGTCGGCGGGGTCCGCGGCGCCCTGACTGTCAAGCGCAGCTTAACAGCCCGTCCAGCACCGCGTTCTTCTTCGCCAGCTGCGCCGGGTACATGTTGTGGCGGAGCTCACCATGACCGTCAAAGCCTTCGGCGCCCACGCCGCCAACCAGCCCCTCGAGCCGCTCGACATCACGCGCCGAGCACCCGGCGACCACGACGTGCAGATCGAGATCGCGTACTGCGGTGTCTGCCACTCCGACCTGCACACCGTGCGCGGCGAGTGGGCCGGCACGCGCTACCCCTGCGTGCCGGGCCACGAGATCGTCGGGAGGGTGTCCGCCGTCGGCGCGCGGGTGACCCACTTCGAGGTCGGCGAGCTCGTTGGCGTCGGCTGCATCGTCGATAGCTGTGGCCACTGCTCGGCGTGTGTTGCCGACCTGGAGCAGTACTGCGAGCCCGGCATGACCGGAACGTACAACTTCGCGACGCTCGACGCGCCCGGACACACGCTCGGCGGCTACTCGCAACGGATCGTCGTCAAGGACAAGTACGTCTTGAAGATCCGCCACGGCGCCGAGCAGCTCGCGGCGGTCGCTCCGCTGCTCTGCGCCGGCATCACCACCTACTCTCCGCTCCGGCGCTGGAACGCTGGACCCGGCAAGAAGGTGGGCGTGGTCGGCATCGGCGGGCTCGGCCACATGGGCATCAAGCTCGCGCGCGCGATGGGCGCGCACACCGTCGCGTTCACGACGTCGGAGTCCAAGCGAAGCGCCGCCGTGGCGCTCGGCGCCGACGAGGTCGTCCTGTCTCGCGACGCGAACGAGATGGACGCCCACGCCGAGAGCTTCGACCTGATCCTGGACACCGTCGCGGCGAGCCACGACCTCGACGCCTTCACGCGTCTTCTCAGGCGGGATGGAGCGCTCGTGCTCGTGGGAGTCCCGGAGCACGCCCACCCGTCGCCCAACGTCTTCAACCTCGTTTCCAAGCGCAGGGCGATCGCGGGTTCGATGATCGGCGGCATCGCCGAGACCCAGGAGATGCTCGACTTCTGCGCGAGCAAGGGAATCGTCGCCGATATCGAGCTCATTCGCATCCAGCAGATCGAAGAGGCCTACGAGCGAATGCTGAACAGCGACGTGAAGTATCGGTTCGTCATCGACAACGCGAGCTTGTCGACGGAGAGATGACGTCAGGGCGTGCTCGGTCGGGCCAGCGAGCTGCCGGCTAGCCGCCTGGCCGGGGGACCAGCCCGCCCGCCTCGTGGACGAGCCAGTCGCGAAACGCGACCAGCTTCGGAAGCGTGGCGCACTCGGGTCGGTACACGACGTAGTAGGCAAGGCTCGAGGCGAGCTCGATCTCGGGGAACAGCCGCACCAGGCGGCCCGCCGCCAGATCGTCGCGCGCCATGATGCTGCGCGCCAGCGCCACGCCCTGGCCGTCGATCGCCGCCTGCAGCACCGCCGCGGAGTTGTTGATCCGCAGGCCTCGCTTCGCGCCGATGCCCTTGGCGCCCGCCTTCTCCAGCCAGGCGTCCCAGGTCGCGAACCCGGCGTGTGCATCGACCGAGAGATCGTGGATCAGCTTCGCGCCAGCGAGATCGGAGGGCTTGCGCAGGCGGCGGCTCTGCCGCAAGAGCGCCGGCGAGCAGACGGGATAGACCTCCTCGTCCAGGAGCTTCTCGGCGGTCAGCCCCGGCCACACCCCGGCGCCGTAGCGCACACCGATGTCGATGCCGTGGGCCATGAAGTCGAGCATCTGGATGCACGCGTCGAGCCTCACATCTGTGTCGGGCCAGGCAGCCTGAAACCGCTCGATGCGCGGCAAGAGCCACTTGGCCGCGAAGGCAGGACTGACCGTCACGGTCAGCACCCCCGTCGCCGATCCTTCCTCGAGCCGCGCAACACCGAGGCGCAAGCGGTCGAAGCCCGCGCGGATGTCCGGCAGTGCGCGGCGAGCCGCCTCGGTGAGCACGAGCCGCGTCCGCCCGCTGGTGGCGCGGTGAAACAGCCGAGTGCCGAGCGATTCCTCGAGGGCTCGCACGAGCTGCCCGACGGCGGCCGGGGTCACGTGGAGCTCGGCCGCCGCAGCGGAGAAGCTCTCGTGCCTGGCGCTCGCCTCGAAGGCGCGCAGCGCGTTCAGATGGTCAGGTGCTCTCATGACCGGTGAAGAACTTCTTGATCGTTAGCAAAGATCTTCTCGTTTGCGAGGCCCCGCATCGTGCAGATAGATATCCGCGAGAACGCGCCGGAGCAACCACAACAGAGCCGACGCGCCGGGCCGCACCAGATAGGTTTTCTTGCGCGGCCTGCTTCCAGCACCCAGGTCAGGAGAACCCCGATGGTCTATCTGCAAATCACGCTGAAGATCGCGCCCGCCAACCGGCCCGTCGCCGCAGGTGTCTACCAGCGATACAAGGCGCCGTTCCTCGACACGATCACCGGCGCGAAGTCGAAGGAGCTGCTCGTCCGCGATGACGACGTCCAGGTGCTCCACGGCTTCGACACCGTGGAGCACGCGAACGCCTACCTGAACAGCGAGCTGTTCACGGCCGACGTCGTCGGCGCGCTCCAGCCGCTGCTCGATGCCGCGCCGGACGTTCGCATCTATCAAGGGAGCTGATGACCTCATGAAGCTGCACGGCAAAACCGCGCTGATCACCGGCGGCACGAGCGGCATCGGACGGGCCACCGCAGCGCTCTTCGTACGCGAAGGCGCGCGCGTGGCGATCACGGGTCGCGACGAGGCGCACGTGCACCAGGTGCAGGCCCAACTGGGTGACGCGGTGCTCGCGATCCGAGCCGACGTGCGCTCGCTCGACGACCTGCAGCGGATGAGCCGGCGAGTCGCCGATGCTTTCGGCGGCCTCGACGTCTTCTTCGCCAACGCCGGCGTGGCGTTTTCGACGCCGCTCTCCACCACCGACGAGGCTCGCTACGGCGACCTCATGGACGTCAACGTGAAGGGCGTGTTCTTCTCGATGCAGGCCGTCTCGCCGATCCTGCGCGAGGGAGCATCGGTGATCCTCAACACCTCGTGGCTGAACGACGTCGGCACGCCGGGGCTCTCCCTGCTGTCCGCCTCGAAGGCCGCGGTCCGTTCGCTGGCTCGAACCTGGTCGAGCGAGTTGCTCGCCCGCAAGATCCGCGTGAACGCCGTGAGCCCGGGGGCGATCGACACGCCCATTCACGCCCGAGGGGGCAGTACGCCGGAGCAAGTCCAGGCTGCCAAGGAGAAGATCGCTTCGCGGATTCCAGTCGGACGACTGGGAGAGGCGGACGACATCGCGCAGGCCGCGCTGTTCCTCGCCAGCGATGCCTCGCGCTACATGCTGGGCGCCGAGCTGGTCGTCGACGGAGGATTCGCGCAGCTGTGACGGATCAGTTGACGTCCTGATCGTCCGCGCGCTCGATGGCCAGCGCGCGGATCGTGCCCCGGCGGAGCTGTTCGAAGGCCTCGGTGCCCTCGAAGCCGTGCAGCCACGCGCGGGCCGTCGTCTCCTGCCAGCCCCACTTCTCGTCGAGGACGTGGAGCATGCCGCCGATGAGGCGCTCGTCGCGCGGAGGGTCCTGGAGCAGCGCCCACTTCACCTGATAGTTGGAGTGGCGCAGCATCCGATCGAACAGCCGGATCGTCGGTGCATCGAGGGAGCCGCGCGATAGCCACGGCACCGCGAGCTCGAGGACGCGCGTGTCGGGATCGAGCAGGTTCTCGCCACCGCGACGGGCGCGGTCGATCGCGGCGTGCGCAGCGTGCAGCACGCGAGATCGGGCGGCGGCGAGATCGCGGCGGCCCACCTCGCCCACCAGCGCGGCCAGTCCGACGACGTGTGGCTCGCCGAGCCAGCGGACCAGCTCGTCGTCCTCGAGCTCGCGCGCCGAGCGTGGATCGAAGATCCGGGCGCCGGGCATGGGGTGGCCGAGCCGATCGAGCACGCCGTGGGCGAGCTCGCGCACGTCCGGCTCGGCGAACCGGGTCAGCCACACGAGATCCGCGGGGTCGGCGAGCCCGGGGAGCGCCTCGGCGATCCGCAGCGCGAGCCGGAGCTCGCGCACCGTGCCATCGTGGTCGTACCCGAGCTCGGTGAGCACGCGGTGGAGCACCAGCCGCAGGCCATCGATGCTCGCCGCGTCGGGGGCGCCCTCGTCGGCGAGCGCGAGCGCGATCTCGCGCGCCAGCATCGCCGCGTCCTCGTGGTGCCCGGAGGTGGTCTCGACGAGCCGGCGGCGCATCTCGTCCCGCGGCGCCTGGGGCAATAGCTGGGCGAGCCGGCCGTACGCCAGGTGGAGCTCCGCATTGAGCGCCGCGTCGTGCTCCTGGGCGATCTGCGCGAGCAGCGAATCGACCAGCGCCTCGTCGAGCGCGCGCGGCGCCGGCGAAGCCGCAAAGCAGCGGACCAGCGCGGTGGTGCCCAGCGCACGCGCGCGATCGTTGAACCGGCCCTCGGCGGACACCAGGTTCGCGAGCGCGGGGATCGCCGAGGGATCGGCGATCTCGCCGAGCGCCGTGGCCGTCGCGGCGATCAGGTCTTCCTTGCCGATCGAATCGGAGTACGTGCGGATCGGGTTGTCTTCGAGGATCTGGATCAGCGCCGGCACGCTCGAGCGATCGCGGAGCGCGCCGAGCACCCCGACGACCGCGGTGCGGCGATGCTCGTACTTCTCGGAGACGGCGAGCAGCGGTCGCAGCGCCGCGGCCGCGCGAGGATCGAGCACGCCAGCGCGCGCGCGCGCGACGAGCAGATCGCCGGCGTGGCCGGTGATGTGGCGGTGGCGGTCGGCCTCGTCGGAGTCGCTCTCGTCGTCGGTGTCGGCGGCCTCGCCGTCGTCCTCGTCTTCCGCGACGTCCTCGTCTTCCGAGGCGTCCGAGACGGCCGAGATGTCCGAGATGTCCGAAACCTCTTCGTCGTCGGGACTGGCGGGCGCACCCTGCTGCTCCGCGGGCGAGGAGCCTTCGTCCATGTTGGCGATCGCGTCGAAAAGCGCGTCCACCTCATCGCCGGCCGCGTCGTCGTCGTCCGCCTCCCCCTGGTCGTCGGTCGAGCCCGGCGGATCGCTCGTGACGATCTCGACCGCGAGCTCCCGCAACATCTGCGCGACCTCTTCCTTCGACCAATCGATCTGCTCGGCGAGCCACGCCGCGACACCTGCGTCGCCCGCGCGCGCGTAGACCTCGAGCAACGGATTGCCGCCGAGCACGAACGGCTCCTCGGCCTCCCCCATCAGCCCGCCGTACTTCTGCGCCATCGTCGCGCCACCGAACCGCGCGTGCAGGATCGGGGTGACCTCGTCGAGCCGGGTGAGCACCCACAGCAGGTGGTGCACCTGCTGCTCGGCCGGCGTCGGCACCGCGAACCGATCCACCCACAGGTGTGCGGCGTGGCGGCGCGTGTCGACGGTGACCGAGGCATTGCGGTAGCGACCGCCGTACGGCGCGAGCCAGAGCGCGTGGAAGCCCAGCAGCACCGTGGCCTCGCCCGGCATCGTTGGACCCACGAGCTTGAACGCGATCCCGAAGTCCTCCCAGTCGAGACTTTCGAGGATCTCGGGATATCCATCGACGGGGAATCGAACCGCCGTGACCTGCGGCGGCGGCCCGTAGGACCACGTGGCCTCTTCGTCCTCGTCCTCGTCCTCCTCGTCGTCCTCGTCGTCCTCGTCGTCCTCGTCGTCCTCGTCGTCCTCGTCGTCGTCCTCGTCGTCGTCGTCCTCGTCTTCGTCGTCCTCGTCCTCGTCCTCCTCGCTCGAGATCGCGAAATCGGCGACGAGCTCGCCACCGTCGTCCTCATCGCCCGCGCCGTGGTCCTCGTCCTGCTCGAGCTCGTCGTCCTCCTCGGTCTCGACGGACGGCAGGCTGGTCCCGGTCTGGAAGAACCACGCGGCCTCGACGCCCTTCGCCGAGGCGGTCTCGATCAGCTGGCGCTGGACCTCGAGCGCGCGCTCGTCGTCGGGCGGCACCCACGGCATACCGACGATCTTCATGGTCTCGCCGAGCTCGTCCGGCAGCTCGGCAATGAAGCCCTCCGCGTCCGGGATCAGCGCGGCGGTATGGCGGATCACACCGACGAGCTGGCCGCGGTCCGCCGGTCGATCCAGGCGCAGCACCAGGAAGGCGAACGCGGTGTCGCCGTGTCGGGTCTCGAGGCCACGAATCATCACACCGTTCATCAGTTGCCCTCCTGGCGGGCGTGCCAGTCGCGAAACAGCTCTTTGAACTCCGGCCAGTCGAGCAGCGCGCCGAGATCGGTGTCGACCTCGACCTTGCCGAGGTGATCGTAGTCGTGCGCGACCGCGAGCTTCACCTGCTCGAACGCGCGCGATAGATCGCCAACGGCCGCGTACGCGCACGCCGCGGAGTGGAAGATGTACGGGTTCTCGTGCGCGACCGGCTGCGCGCGGTCGGCGATCCGCGCGGCGGCCTCGAACGCGCCCGCCGCGTGCGCCTGGACGCAGGCGTTGTTGATCGCCCGCAGGTAGTTCGTGCGCTCGGCGCCGTCGTCGGGGATCGGCAGCGCGAGCACGCGATCGTAGAGGGCGAGCGCGGTGTCGCGCTGGGTCGACTGGATCGCCTTCCACGCCAGCGCCGAGAGCAGGTTCACCTCGTCGGGCAGCAGCGGGACCAGCTGGGTCATCTTCGCCGGCGCGTGCTCGAGGATCGCGTCGCCCAGCTCGGTGAACAGCTCGTTGGCCACGTCGCCGAAAGACGCGATCGACGCGCCCGTCCCGCCGATCGAGAACGCGCGGTCCGCGAGGATCCGGTCCGGCAGTGGATCGCCGAGCGCGAGATCGACCACCTCGGGGAACCGGGGGTGACCGAGCGCGCCGACCCGCACCGCGACGTTGATCCGGACCTGCGGCGCGAAGCGCGGCAGCCACGCGAGCAGCCGGTCCGCCGCGCCCTCGACCTGGCAGCGATCGGCGTCGAGCAGCAGCATCGCGTGCGTGAACTGCACGTCGGTGTCCTCGGGCGCGAGCTGTAGCGCGCGCTCGGTCATCGCCAGCGCGGCGAGCACGTTCGAGACGTTCGGGGCGTCCTCCTCATCGTCGCCCGCGTCGTCGTCGTCGTCCGGATCCTCCCCGTCGTCGTCTTCGTCCTCGTCCGGATCGTCGCGCAGCACCACCGCCGCGGCCGCGTGCACCGTGGCGGCCGCGGCGGCATCGTCGTCGGCGGCGCTCGCCACGGCATCGGCAGCATCGTCGGCCTCGTCGTCGCTGCGCGGGTCAAGGGCCCCGGGGCCGCCGTGCCGCGGTGGCTTGATGAGGACATCGGCCAGCGCGTCGCGTCGGACCAGGCTGCCGACCAGCACTGCCTCGAGCTCGCCGGACAGCTCGGCCGCGAGGCGCGGCAGCGCGACGGCACGCTCGCCGTCCTGCAACTCGCGCAGCTCGTCGAGCGCGGCGATCTGCGCCCCCTGCGCCTCGTCGAGCCGGGTGAGCAGGGCGCGATGCGCGACCCCGTCGTCGAGCCAGCTCCACGCGAGCTCCGTCCACTGCGCCGATGGCGTGGCGGCGAGCTGGGCGTCCACCTCCGCGCGCCGTCGCTGCTCGATCTCGGCGCGCTCGGCCGCCTCGCGCGCGCGCTGCTCGGCGCGACGAGGATCCAGGTCGAGCGCGCGGAACGCCGCCAGCCGCGCCCGCACGTCGCGGATCGTCCCGAGCTCGTTGCGGCCGGCGCGCAGCTCGTCGATCAGCTTCGCGGCATCGCGGACCAGCCGCGCCCCGTGGCGACGGCCGATCTCGAGGTAGCGACCGAGCTCCGGCTCGTCGAACAGGAACGCGCGCCACATCGAGTAGAGCGCCGTCGGGATGAACTTCTCGCAGGCATCGAAGCGCGCCGGCAGCTGGTCCACCGGCAGGACCTGGTTGAAGTCCGCCATGAACAGCTCCGGCAGATCGTCGAGATCGGTCACCCCGTCGTTCTTGAGGAACGCCGTGATCCAGCGCGACCGATAGAAGAAGAACTCGGTGTCACGCCGCTTCGGATCGAGCACGACGAAGTCCTCGTCCTTGTCGTCGATCGAGAAGTGCCAGGTCGGCGCGACCTTGCCGTGCAGGTGGGCGAACCCCGCTTGATAGGCCGCCTTCGACAGCCGGCCGGCCTCGCCGGCGTTCACCAGCGCCGCCAGGTACACCAGGCTGTCGAGCGAGTCGGCGAACACCGAGGAGAACGAGTGAGTCTCGTGATCGAAGTGCAGCACCTGCCGCGGCCCGTCGAGCTCGTGGATCTCGAGGTGATAGGTGTCGCCGTTGCCCTGCGAGCCGATGCAGAACACGCCGCAGAACGCCTCGACCAGATCCGTGCCCAGATAGGCGCGCTGGTTGCGGCGCACCATCAGCTCGAACAGGTTGTGCTCCGGGCCCACGTCGGGGCGCAGGTCGGCATCGAGCCGCAGCTCCTCGAAGCTGCTCCAGCGATCCGCGCCCGCGGTCGCCGCGAAGAAGACCTCGGCCTCGCGTGGTAGCGGGACGCCGTAGATGAGCTGAAAGGTGGCGGCGTCGCCGGGCACGCCGAGGACGCGGAAGGCGTCGCGATCGGAGTCGTCTTCGTCGTCTTCGTCGTCTTCGTCGCCTTCGTCCTCGTCGTCCTCGTCCTCGTCCTCGTCCTCGTCCTCGTCCTCGTCCTCGTCTTCGTCGTCTTCGTCTTCGTCGTCTTCGTCCTCGTCCTCGTCCTCGTCTTCGTCGTCTTCGTCTTCGTCGTCCTCGTCGTCCTCGTCCTCGTCCTCGTCCTCGTCCTCGTCCTCGTCCTCGTCGTCTCGGTCGCCGGTCGCTGCGGCTTCCGCGTGGCCCTCGTCACCTTCGCCCTCGTCCTCGCCCTCGTCCTCGCCCTCGCCCTCGTCCTCGCCCTCGTCCTCGCCCTCGTCCTCGCCCTCGTCCTCGTCGTCGTCCTCGCCGCCCTCGCTCTCGCCCTCGTCGTCCCGGTCGCCGGCCGATGCGGCTTTCGCGTGGCCCTCGTCGCCTCCGTCCTCGCCCTCCTCCACATCGCGCGCGGCCTTCTCGATCTCCGCCAGATACTCCGCGAGCCGCGCGCCCACGAACCCCACGGGGCCAGCGGCGAACACCTCGTCGAGCGACCGCGCCTGCTCGACCCTCTCGCCGCGGTCACGCCACGCGGCGTCGCCGCGCGGGGCGAGCTTCACGATCAACCCGTGGTCCCCGCCGATCAGCGCCCCGCCGCCGAACGGCTCGACCGACCACAGATGCACCAGCCCGAGCTGGTTCGCGATCCCGCGCCAGGTGCGCCCGTCGTCGAGCGATCGCAGGATCTGCCCGCGTCCTCCCACCGCGATCAGCGATCCATCCGCCAGCTGCGCGAGCGCTTCGAGATCGATCTCGACCCCACTCGTCGCGCGCGAGAACCACCGCCCATCGGGCGAGCGCGCGATGAAGCCGCCGTCGCCGGTGACGACCCACGTGCCCTTGCCGGTCACCGTGAGCGCCGTGAGCGGCCGCGTCGCCCCGGTGGCCGCGGTGGTCACCGCTCCGCCCCGCCACCGACGGATCTGTCCATCGAAGCCGAGCACGACGATCTCGTCGCGCACCGCGTACACCGCCGAGAGCGTCGCGGTCGTGCCGAGGTCGACGCGCTGGACCTGCTGGCCAAGCACCCGGGCGGCGTAGCCCTCGTCGCCGACCACCCACAGCGCGCCGTCGCTCCCGAGCGCGATACCGAACAGGCAGCCGTTGGTCTTCGTCTCCAGCAATTTCCAGGTGTTACCGTGATCGTGGGTCACCGCGAGCTGGCCACACTCGCCGCACGCCCAGATCGAATCCGCGACCGCCAGCACGTCGCGCAGCCCGGTCGCCCGCGGAGCGGTGCGCGCCTCGAAGTCGCGCGCGTTCGACGACA
>JBQCJR010000563.1:0-14527 GCA_051952595.1 Kofleriaceae bacterium | reverse complement strand
GGCCGAGCTGGCGCCGGTGCGCACCGGCGTGGCGCTGTGGATCGGCATCGCGACGCTCGACGCCGCGGGCAACCGATCGCCCGCGAGGATCGTCGGGCCGATCGCGCCCGGCTTCGATCGCTCGGGCGCGATCAGCGCGCCGGATCCGTCGCTCGGCGCGCTGTCGCTTGGCTACGCGATCGCGCATGGCAGGTTCGACGACGACGAGTACGAGGACCTCGCGATCTCGGCGCCGGGCCAGACGGTCAACGGCCAGCTGCGCGGCGGCGCGGTCTACGTCTACTTCGGCGGCCCGTCGCTGATCCCGCCGGCGCCGAGCCTGGTGATCTCGAGCCCCGTCGCGAACGGCCGGTTCGGCAGCGGCCTCGCCACCGTGCGCTGGAGCAGCGCGACCCGCGACGACCTGGTGATCGGCGCGCCGGGCGTCGATGGCGGCAACGGCCACATCTACGTGTTCCGCGGCGGCGCCGCGTTCCCGAGCGGCGCGGTCGCGGCGAGCGCGGCGAGCGCGCACCTCGCGGTGAGCGCGGCGGCGCCGGGCTGGTTTGCGGGCAGCGCGCTCGGCAGCTCGCTCGCCGCGGGCGACCTCGATGGTGACGGCACGCTCGATCTGGTCGCGAGCGCCCCGACCGGCGGCGGCGGCGCGGGCGGCGTGGTGATCGTGTACGGCGGCACCGCGCCATCGAGCGTGCAGCTCTCCGATGTCGATCCGAGCGGCGCCGGTGGCGCGATCGCCGAGCTGATCCGCGATCCCGGCGCGGTGCCCGGCCGCCAGTTCGGGTTCTACGTGCACGCGGTCGGACCCACCGAGGGCGCGCTCGATCCGACCGACGATCTCGTGGTGGCCTACGCCGATAACCACGACGTGGTCGGCGAGAGCGTGTTCGTGCTGCGCGGCGACGGCACGCGCCCGAGCAGCGCCGGTGTGTCGCCGCGCGTGTTCACGCCCGGCCGCGATGTCCGGATCGACTTCGCGAACGCCGTCTACCGCGCCACCGAGCTCGGCGCGCACGTGGTCTCGATCGAGGATCAGAACGGCGACGGCGCGCGCGACCTCGTGGTCTCGGCGTACGCGATGTACAACGGCGGCGGCCAGGTCCTGATCCTCGACGGCAACGCGATGGGCACCGCCGGAGTCGCGTCGACCGCGGATCCCGGCGTGACGCTGACCGCGATCACCGGCACCTCGGGCTCGCGGTTCGGCGCGTTCGTGCTCGCGCACGACGATCGCACCTCGCCCGACATCGACGGCGATGGTCGCGAGGACCTGATGATCGGCGGCGCCCCCAACAACGTGGGCCGCGCGTTCGTGTGGTTCGGCGGCGCGATCCCGACCGGCGCGGTCAACGTCTCGACCGCCCACGTCGCGCTCGACGCGCCCTCGTCGATGACGTTCGCCCGCCAGCTGCCGAACGGCCCCGCCGGCCAGGCGCGCTGGCTCGGCGACCTCGACGGCGACGGCCTCGACGACCTGTGCTGGGCCTCGCCGTTCGACAACAGCGGCGACGGCTCCTTCGAGATCCTCGCGGACTAGCGTCGGCGGTCTCCGGCAGAGGCCGGGCAGCGCGCTCGCTCGGTCACGTGTCGATGCCGTTGTTACCTACGACGAAGTGGTCGCTCTCCTCGTTCGGGCGGAGCAAGCGCCAGTGCTCGCAGGATTCGCCGCACAGCGAGTCATCTGGGAAGACCTCCAGCGCGAAGCCGCCTGCCAGGACGAGCACGATCCCTCCGGTCGCGTCCGCGCTCACGCGCTCCACGCGGTACGAACGCGCTTGGATCCACGCGCCGATCCGCTCGTCGCACCGGTTCGCCCCCGGCGCGTCCCAGTGCCAGCCGTCATCCTCGTCGGAGAGGGGAGCCGGCCCGGGCCGGTAGTACCGGTCTCGAGAGCCCACGACGAGCCCGTGTGGACCACGGATCCGCCACGCGCACTGAACGTGGAGGGCGTAATCGCCCACCTCCGCCGGCTGTCCCTTGCGAGCACCGAGCTCGCTCGTGACGGTGCGCTTCGCGCCGAACTGGAACGATTGGAGATTGGCCGCGCGGTGCGACTTCCAGAGCGGCAGTCCGACCAGCGGGGCGAGGGCAGCTTCCAGTCTCACGGTGTCGTGGAGCAGCGACTCGCCGGGCCGGAGCTCGTCTCGCCACGCCCGCTCCTGTACGATGGGCGCGATGTCCCGGCGCGTCGGTGGGGCGACGATGGCGCTTCCAGAGGGTGTCTACGAGCACCTGATCACCGAGGAGCTGGCGCGCGATCTCGAGGCGGCGAGCGCGCTGGCGCGCGTGACCGCGCCGCTCGACGCCGCGGACGCTCCGGTGGTCCTGGCGCGCCACATCGGCGGCATCGTCGCGCGCGCGCTGTCCGCGCTGCCCGCCGCCCGCGCGCACGAGCTGGTGGGCGAGGTGCTCGACCACCTCGCGGGGATCGTCGGCGGAGATCTCGCCGAGCTGGTCCGCGCCCAGCGCCCTCAGCCGCCGCCGACCCGCTTGATGGCGCTCCATCGCGGCGCGGTCCCGGCGCGGCCGACCTCGCCGCTCGCCACCTCGACCCTGCTCACGCGCAAGCGGCTGGATCCGACGCTCGGCCACGAGCTGGCGCGCGAGATCGCGACGGCGGACGAGGTCGACGCGATCATCGCGTTCGTCACCGTCGGTGGTGTGCGTGCGATCCACGACGCGCTGCAGGACTTCGCTCGCCGCCCGGCGCCGAAGCTGCGCCTGCTCACCACGACGTTCAACGGCATCACCGAGGTCGCCGCGCTCGACACCTTCGCGCGGCTGCCCGGCGCCGAGGTCCGCGTGTCGTACGACACGCGCCGCACGCGGCTCCACGCCAAGGCGTGGCTGTTCCGCCGCAACACCGGGCTCACGACCGCGTACATCGGCTCGGCGAACCTGACCTCGACGGCGCTCGGCGCCGGCCAGGAGTGGATGGTCAAGGTCTGCGCCGCGGACCTACCGCACGTGATCGAGCAGTTCGAGGGCACGTTCGACACGCTGTGGAGCGAGCCCGAGTTCGAGCCGTATCGCCCGGAGGACGAGGCCGGCCGCGCGCGCCTCCACGCGGCGCTGTCGGCCGAGGTGGCTTCCTCGCCCGAGGCGTTCCTCGTCAAGCTGCACCCGCTGCCGTTCCAGAGCGTGCTGCTCGACCGGCTGGAGGCCGAGCGCGCCGTGCACGGGCGGCGCCGCAACCTGATCGTCGCCGCGACCGGCACCGGCAAGACTGTGATCGCCGCGCTCGACTACGTGCGGCAGCTCGCGTCGACCGGCGTGGCGCCCCGGCTGCTGTTCCTCGCCCACCGCTACGAGCTGCTCGATCAGGCGCGCAGGACGTTCCGCCACGCGCTGCAGGATCCGTCGTTCGGCGAGCTGCTCGTCGGGGACCACCGGCCGGCCAAGTGGGACCACGTGTTCGCGAGCATCCAGAGCGCGGCCTCGCTCGGGCTCGTCGAGCGGTTCGGGCCGGACCACTTCCGGCACGTGATCGTCGACGAGTGCCACCACGTGCCGGCCGCCTCGTATCAGGAGGTCGTGCCGCGGCTGAGCCCCGAGCTGCTGGTCGGGCTCACCGCCACGCCGGAGCGCAGCGATGGCAAGTCGCTGCTGCCCGACTTCGACGGCCACATCGCCGCCGAGCTCCGGCTGTGGCACGCGCTCGATGACCAGCTGCTGGTCCCGTTCGAGTACTACGGGATCTCGGACGGCGTCGATCTGCGCGCCGTGCGCTGGTCGCGGACCGGCTACGACCTCGGCGCGCTCGGCGACCTGTACACCGGGCACGAGGCGCGCGCGGACCTGATCCGCCACCAGCTGGCCAAGCGGGTCGCCGATCCACGCAAGATCCGAGCGCTCGGCTTCTGCGTCAGCGTCGAGCACGCGCGGTTCATGGCCGCGCGGTTCACCGCCGCAGGCATCCCCTCGCTCGCGGTGTGGGCGGACAGCCCCGATCGCGCCGAGGCGCCGGCGCGGTTGCGCGATCGCGCGGTCAACGTGCTGTTCACCTGCGATCTCTACAACGAGGGCGTGGACCTGCCGTTCGTCGACACGCTCCTGCTGTTGCGCCCGACGCAGAGCGCGACGCTGTTCCTCCAGCAGCTCGGCCGCGGGCTGCGCCACCACCCCGCCAAGTCGTCGTGCCTCGTGCTCGATTTCGTGGGCCAGCATCGCGACGAGTTCCGGTTCGACGTGACGCTCTCGGCGATCACCGGCATTCCGCGCGTGCGCCTGCGCGCTGCGGTGGAGGACGGCTTTCCGTACCTGCCGAGTGGCTGCGCGCTCCAGCTCGACGCGGTCGCGCGCGATCAGATCCTGCGCTCGCTGCGCGCGGCGACCGCGGGTGCTCGCCGCCTCACCTCCGAGCTGCGCGAGCTCGCCCGCTTCGACGAGGCGCGCCCCACCTTGGCGCACTTCCTCGAGGTCACCGGGCGCGAGCTCGGCGATGTGTACGACGCGGGCGGCTGGACGACGCTGCAGCGCGCGGCCGGCCTCGTCGAGCTCGCGCCCGGCGAGCGCCCCGAGGAGATCGACGAGCTGAGCCGTCGCCTCGGCGCGCTGCGCCACGTCGACGAGCCGGAGCGCCTGCGCAGCTACCACGACGTGCTCGCGGCCACGCTCGAGGGGCGCGCGCACGCCTGGACGGACCACGATCGCCGGCGCTTCCTGATGCTCGAGTCCCAGCTCTCGAGCCGCACCGTCCTGCGCGCCGCGGAGCAGACCGCCGAGTACCTCGCCGCGCGGCCCACGATCGTGCGCGAGCTGACCGAGCTCCGCGAGGTGCTCGAGGACCGCGTCGCCGTGCCGCCGCAGGGCTCGCCGGTCCCGGCGTGGTCGCTCGGGCTGCACTGTCACTACTCGCGGCGCGAGATCCTGGCGGGCATCGGCTACGTCGGGGCCGGCGACAAGGTCGTCAACTTGCAGACCGGCATCCTCAAGCTCGAGGGGGAGCAGCGCGAGCTGCTGTTCGTCACGCTCGATAAGTCCGGCAAGAGCTTCTCTCCGACCACGCGCTATCGCGATTACGCGATCAGCCCCGAGCGGTTCCACTGGGAGACCCAGGCGACCGCGAGCGTGCGGAGGTCGGGGCGCCGCTACGTCGAGAGCCCGGGCAACGGCTGGGCGTTCTTTCTGTTCGTCCGCACGGATCCCGACGCGCGGTTCGCGTTCCTCGGCCCGGTCACCTACGAGAGCCACACGGGTGATCAGCCGATCGCGATCACGTGGCGGCTCGCGACGCCGATGCCGGCGGTGCTCTACGAGCGCTACGCGACCCTGCGGCCCGGATAGGCCTAGAACCCCTCGTACAGGAACAGCCCGCTGCCGCGCCACAGCACCAGGATCGCGAGCAGCAGCACGTAGAAGAAGATCGTCCGGCCGACGATCTTGGCCACTTCCTTGGTCACCGGGCTCATCGCGGGAGGTCCTTTCGGGTCGCGACTCGGGTCGCGAGCCACGCGCCGAGGGCGCGCGTGAACGCGGCGCGGCCGTCGGCGTTGGGGTGGCCGACGTCGTAGAAGAAGTCGTCGGGGAACTCGGCGGCGGCGCGGCTGAGATCGAGCGCGTCGCCGGGCACCTTGGCGCGGATCGCGGTGATCAGCGGCTCGAACGTATCGATCGCGCGCGTGCCGCCGGGCGCCATGGGTAGCACCACGACGTACGGCTGGATCCCGCGGCGGGTCAGCCACTCGACGAACGCGGGCAGCTCGTCGATCATCGGGAAGTCGTCGACGGGGCGGTGCGCGAACTGCGTGACGAACAGCTCGATCGCGTTCGGCGGCAGCCGGGTCGCCATCAGATCCGCATCGGGGTCCTTGTCGAGCTTCTTGTACTTGTCCTTGCGCTCGATCCCGAGCACGCGCTGCACCCACCGCCACGCCTTGGTCCGGATCCGCGACCGGTGGAAGTAGATGTACGGCGTGCGCCGCTCGAGCCACGGGTACAACGTGTCGGGGTTGACCATGTGGTCGATCAGGTACGCGTTGACGCCGAGCATCACCGACGCGGGCCGGATGCCGCGCGACGCGAGGTGCTCGATCAAGCCGTACTGATCATCGAGCCGTGCGCCCTTGAGCCCGAAGTTGTAGACGCGTGTGGTGCCGCCGAGCGCCTGCTCGATCTTCACGGGATCGAACCCGCGATCGGTGGCGGAGTTGCCGAGCAGCAGCATCACGGGCTGGCCGGGCGCGGGTGGGCGCGCGTCGTACGCGGCGAGGCCCTTCGCGAGATCGTTCTTCTCGTCGAACGGCGGCTGGTGCACCAGATCGACCTTCACCAGCACGAGCTCGGTGAGCAGGAACAAGATCGGGAGATTGACGAGCAGGTAGTAGCGCCGGTACCAGGCGAGGAACGTGCGGCGTGGCGCTTCGGAGCTCGACATGGCCGACGGCACGACCTGATACCTCTAACACGGGCTCGTCGGCACGTGAACGTTTGCCCCGCGACTTGACACCAACGTCCGGGACGTGGAACCCAACTTCGAGGAAGATTCGAGGACCTATGACCGAAGCGCGCGTGGTGCTCCAGCAACTCGACACGTACATCCGCACGACCTTTCACGTCGCGCCGGATGACCCCGAGTTCGGCAACGACGTTCACCTGTTCGATCACGGGTACTTGGACTCGTTCAGCAATCAGGAGCTGATCGCGCACATCGAGTCGACCTACCAGATCAAGATCCGCAACGAGGATCTCGTGAAATATCGGCTCAATACGCTGAACGAGATCAGCAGCTTCATCGCGGATCGCCAGGCCGGCGTCCGCTGAGGTCCCGATGAGCGAGCTAGCGCTGGAGCTCCGGTCCCCCGCGATCGGCAAGCACATGGAGTACGCGGCGTGGTTCGCCGACGAGCGGCTCGAGCGCGTCGAGCTCCGCGATGGCGTGCTGGTCGTCACGGTGCCGGACGGCGTCGACCACGCGGCGCTGCGCGATAAGCTGGAGCGGCTCGCGGCGCGGTTCGCCCAGATGGAAGCCTTCGAGATCCGCGAGCTGTTCCGCACCGGCGAGCTGCCGGCCTCGGTGCCGGATCCGTTCCCGGAGCTGGTGGCGCGTGGCTGGGTGGTCGAGCTGGCGCGGGGCCAGGTCGCGCTGCGCGGCCTCGCGCTCGAGCTGCTCGAGTTCTTCGACGACGCGTTCGTGCGCGGCATCGCGAACCCGGCGAGCGCGCGGCGCGAGTACTACCCGAGCGTGATGACCGCCGAGCGGGTCAATCGCTCGAACCACTTCAGCTCGTTCCCCGAGCACGTTCACTTCGTGACCCACCTGCGCGAGGATCTAGATATCCTCGACGCGTTCGCGCGCGAGCTGCGCGCGGCGGGCGGCTGGCAGCCGGACCTGCTCGACAAGCTGGCGCGGCCGATGGCGAGCCCGGCGATCGTGCTCAATCCGTCGGTCTGTTACAACTGCTACGCCGCGCTCGAGAACACCACGATCGAAGGTGACGGCCTGGTGGTCACCGCGCGGTCGCGCTGCCACCGCTACGAGTCGGGCAACCACCGCACGCTCGCGCGGCTGATGGACTTCTCGATGCGCGAGGTGATCTACGTCGGTCACCCGGACTTCGTGAAGCGCGAGCGCGAGCGATCGATCGAGCTGCTCCGCGGCCTGGTCGAGCGCTGGGGCCTCGGCTCGTGGATGGAGACGGCGAACGATCCGTTCTTCACCAACGACTTCGAGGTCAAGGCGTCGTTCCAGCGCCAGAACGACATGAAGTACGAGCTGCGGATGCCGCTCGCGACCGGCTCGGTCGCGGTGGCCTCCTCGAACTACCACGCGGTGACGTTTGGCAAGGCGTTCAACATCCAGCGCAACCGCCGGCCGGTGTGCACCGGCTGCATGGGCTTTGGCCTCGAGCGCTGGATCTACGCGGTGTTCTCGCAGGCGGGGCTCGATCCGGCGCGCTGGCCCGCGGCGCTCGCCGAAGACTTCGAGCGCTGGCGTGCGGCGCATGGCTGATCCGGCGCTCACGATCCGGCCGGCGCGGCCCGACGAGATCGACGAGGTCGGCGCGCTGTGGGGCGAGATGTACGCGTTCCAGCAGACGCAGGGCATGATGCTGCCGCTGCGCGACGATGCGGTGGACATCTACAAGCGCGAGATCGCCGGCCGGCTGGACACGCCGCTCGCGGTGGTGCTGGTCGCGGTCGCGCCGGACGAGCCACGGCTGGCGGGCTTTCTCGCCGCGCAGACCCGCCGGCTGCCGCCGCACCTCACGATCGACAACCCGAAGGTGGGCTACATCGGCGCGATCTACGTCCGCCCCGAGGCGCGGCGCCACCACACCGGCCAGGCGCTGGTCGACGAGGCGCTCGCGTGGTTCCGGCGCGCCGAGGTGGGCTCGGTCGAGCTCCAGGTGATCATGGACAACGAGCTGGCTCGCGCGTTCTGGGAGCGCATGGGCTTTGCGGCCGAGCTGATCCAGATGCGGCGCAAGTGGTAGCCCGGCGATGTACTTCCTCGACTACCGGTTCCTCGCGTTCGTGCCGCTGTTGTTCGTGGCCTACTGGCTCGCCGGCCAGCGGCTGCGCAACGGCGTGCTGTTCGCCGGCAACCTCGCGTGGCTGGCGTACTTCACCCCGGCGACGCTCGTCGCGCTGGCGGCGCTGACCGCGGGCGCGATCTATCCGCTCTCGGTGATCGCGAGCCGCGCCCACGGCCGCGGCGACGTGCGCAGCGCGCGGATCGCGGCGTGGTCCGGCGTGGGCGTGCTGACGCTCGTCGCGACGTTCCTGCGGCTGCGCGCGTTCCTCCCCGAGCTGACGCTCTCCGAGATCGGCCTCACCGACGCGCTGCTGCACTGGCTCGGCTTCTCGTACTTCCTGCTCAAGGGCATGCACGTGCTGTTCGCGACGTCGCGCGGGATCCTCCCGGCGCCGTCGCTGTGGGAGCTCCTCCACTACGTGCTGTTCGTGCCCACGCTGACCTCGGGGCCGATCTATCGCCTCGACGAGTTCACGCAGCAGCTCGCCGCGCCGAAGTCGCTGACCTGGGACGACCTGCACGATGGCCTGCTGCGGATCCTGATCGGCATGGGCAAGAAGGTCGTGGTGGTGCCGTTCCTGATCTCGTTCGCGGCGAACCTGCACGCCGGCGGGATCGCGAAGCAGCCGGTGGCCTACGTCGCGACCTACGCGATGTTGTTCCTCGACTTCTCGGCGTACTCCGACATCGCGATCGGGCTCGGCCGGCTGTTCGGCTTCGCCGTCCCGGAGAACTTCAAGAGCCCGTTCACCGCAACGACGCTGACGCAGTTCTGGCGCAACTGGCACGCCACACTCGGCGACTGGCTGCGCGAGAACATCTTCATCCCGATGGGGGGCGCGCGCGCCAAGGGCTGGCACATGGCCGGCATCGTCGTGTTCTCGATGGTGTTCGTCGGCGTGTGGCACGGCTTCCACTGGATGTTCTTCGCGTGGGGCCTCTATCACGGCACCGCGCTGCTCGTGGAGAACCGGCTCCGGATCCGGCCGCTGCACGCGCACCGCACGCCGCGCTGGCGGATGTGGCTGCGCTACGCGATCGTCCAGGCGGTGGTCGTCGGTGGGATGTTCATCTTCACCGGCTGGAACCCATAGCGTTCGCGCGCGGGCGTAGGATGCGCGCCATGTACTTCGAGACCTTCGGACAGCTGAAGAAGATGCTCGGCCAGGTCGATCGCTGGCTGGATGCGGCCACGGCGTACGCGCAGACGCGGTCGTTCGATCCCAACGTGCTGCTCGCCGCGCGGCTCGCTCCGGATCAGTTCCCGCTGGTGCGCCAGGTCCAGTCCACCTGTGACATCGCCAAGTCCGCGGCGGCGCGGCTGACCGGCAAGGAGGCGCCGGTCCACCCCGACACCGAGCAGACGATCGAAGAGCTCCACGCGCGCGTGCGCTCGGTGATCGGCTACCTCGATGGCTTTACGGCGAGCGACTTCGAGGGCGCGGCGACGCGCACGATCTCGCACCCGCGCTGGCAGGGGACGATGACCGGCGAGGACTACTTCCGCGAGCACGCGATCCCGAACTTCTACTTCCACGCCACGCACGTCTACGCGCTGCTCCGCCACAACGGCGTGCCGCTCGGCAAGAAGGACTACCTCGGCAAGCTGACCCAGTCGTAGCCCGCTCGGCTACACCGTATCGCTGTCGAGGTAGGACAGGTACCAGCTGCGCCGATCGCGGACCACGCGATCGAGCGCGGGATCGAACGCGCGCGCGCCGAAGTGGAGCTCGATCGGCCGGTAGCGCGTCGGGAACGGCACGAAGCCGAGCCGCAGGTACGACGCGTACGTGGGCGAGTGCGGCAGGCACCACGCGAGCGCGACATCGGCGCCCTCGGCCGTCATGCGCGCGAGCGCGCGGCGGAGCAGGCGGCGCAGCGCGCGACCGCGGCCCGGTGCACACAGCCCCTCCATCACGTAGCCGATCCGGCCGCCGTGCTTGTCCTTGACCGCGTGGCTGGCGAACGCGGCGAGCTCGCCATCGCGCTCGCGGATCGCCGCGTTCTCGTAGCGCTCGCCGGGCTTGTCGATCAGCCGCCACCCGAGGTAGCGCGCGTCGCGCTCGACGGCGACGTCGATCCCGCGGGAGAATCGATGCCACAGCCGGGTCGCGCGCGCATCGAACTGCGCGAGCGGCTCGACGTCGCGGTCGCGGCCGCCACCGCCGAAGAAGAGCGGCAGATCGGGCAGGAACGGCACGTGGCGGCGCAGCTTCAGCTGATCGAGCAGATAGCCGGTGCGCAGCGGCCGGATCAGGAACGGCACCGGATCGAGTGGGGTCCACGCGAGCCGCTCGAAGAAGCCGTGCGCCGAGTTGCCGTTCGGGAACCCGTAGACGAGCTTGGCGCCGGCCGCCGCGGCGCGCGTGTAGGTCTGGTTCGCGAGCCGCAGGAACAGCCCACGCCCGCGGTACGCCGCGTCGGTGATCGTGTCGACCGACTGCACGCCGAGCTCGACGCGGCCGGCGATCCTCAATCGCACCGGCAACGTGGCGTAGATCGCGGCGAGCGGATCGCCGGAGGGGGGCAGCGCGAAATCGACGAACAGCTGGCCGGTGGGGTTGGCGGCGTATTGCCACGCGACCGACTCGGGCCGGCGCGGCGAGCCGTTGCGGGTGAAGCACTCGCCGAACCGCGCGAGGTCGCCCGGATCGCGTGCCATCGGGCGAACCGTCAGATCGTCATCGCCTTGCGCGCGCGCCCGCTCGGTCACGGTGCGAGGACGTTAGCACCAGACCCGTGGTAGGTGTTGGGCGATGCCTGGCTCGCTCTGCATCTCGATCGACGTCGAGCTCGCGTGGGGCATCTGGGACAAGCCAAGCGCCGAGTACCACGCGCGGTGCGCCGAGCACGAGCAGGCGATCGTGCGCGGCGTGCTGGCGCAGCTGGTCGATCGCGAGATGTCCGCCACCTGGGCGATCGTCGGGCGGCTGCTCGAGCGCGACGACGCCTCGGCGGGCAGCACCGGCCACGGCGATCGGATCTGGTACGCGCCGGACCTGATCGACGAGCTGCGCGCGTCGCGCGTCGCCCAGGACATCGGCTCGCACTCCTACGCGCATCTCTACTTCGGCGAGGCGTCTCGCCAGGCGCTGCGCGAAGATCTCGCAGCGGCGCGCCGGGTCCACGATGCACACGGCCTGCCGTTCACCTCGTTCGTGTTCCCGCGCAACCAGGTCGCGCACCTCGATCTGCTGCGCGAGGCCGGGGTGAAGGTGTTTCGCAGCGTCGATCAGGGCTGGCACATGGCGGTGCGCGATCGGCTCGGTGCGCGCGCGGGCCGGCTCGCGAACCTGGCGGACAAGCTGCTGCCGATCCCGCCGGCCGCGGTGCACCCGGTGGCCCACGGCGCGGACCTGGTCGAGCTGCCGAGCTCGATGCTGCTGATGGGGCGCAACGGGCTACGCCGCGCGGTCCACCCGGCGGCGATCGTCGCCAAGGCGCGGTTCGGGCTCGAGGCGGCCCGGCGCACCGGGGGCGCGTTCCACCTGTGGTTCCACCCGTCCAACTTCTACTACGACATGGCACGCCAGCTCGACACCCTCGGCCAGATCCTCGAGATCGCTGCCACCCTGCGCGAGCGCGGCGAGCTCGCGATCCGTCCGATGAGCGCGTTCGCGGCGGCGGCGTGAACGTCGGAACGCCCTCCGGTCACTGGTGACGAGCATGTCCGACGTCGCGTTCGTGTTCACGAACCCCCGCCATCACCTGGAGATGATGGGGCCGGTCGCGGACGAGCTCGGTCGCCGCGGCATCGCGTCGCGCATGGTCTCGCTGTCCGAGCTGCGCGGCTATGACACCCCGGCGCAGGATCGCCGGCTGATCCGCGCGATCCCGTTCAATCTGCGCCGCCGCCCGGCGGATCCAACGACGCCGGCCGTGCGCGAGGGCGCCTGGAAACGCGGCCGGCTGGCCCAGCGCGCGGTGTGGCAGCTGGCCGTCGGGCCACGCATGCGCCAGCTGCTCCGGCGATCCCGCGTGGTCGTGGTGCCGAACGACACCGCGTACCCGTACACCGAGCTGCTCGCCCAGGTGCACGGCCGCGGCTCGCGCAGCGTGCTGATGCAGGAGGGCATCCGGTTCCCGCCGGAGAAGGGCTACACCGGCGCGTGGTACGGCACCGGCGGCGCGACCGCGATCTGCGCGTGGGGCGAGGGCGGGCGCGACTACTTCCGGGCGTGCAACGTTCCGGATCGCTCGATCGTCGTGACCGGCGCGCCGCGGCTCGACGAGCTCTCGCCGGCGCCGTGGCGCGAGCCGGCCGCCGCGCTGCTCGCCGCGCACCGGATCGCCGCGCCGCCGATCGCGTTCCTGTCCAACCCGATCGAGACCCAGGGCTTCGGCACGCGGGAGGGCAAGCTCGCGCTGTTCGCCCAGTTCCTCGCCGGGGCCGCGCCGCTGGTCGGCCCGGCGCGCGTGCCGATCGTGGTCAAGAACCACCCCGCCGAGGATCCGAGCGACTACGCACGCGTCGCGGCGGCGAGCCCGATCGCCGAGCTGGTCACCGTGCTCGGCAGCGCGACGCCGATCTTCGCCGCGCTCGCGGCGTCGCGCGCCGCGGTGGTCCTGACCTCGACGGTGGGCCTCGAGGCGCTGGTGTTCGGGATCCCGGTCGGCGTGATGGAGATCCCCGGCTTCGACTACGTGTTCGACTACGTCCAGCGCGGCGCCGGCGTGCCGCTCCCGGTCGACGCGATCGGCCCGGGCGTCGCCGAGTTGCTCGACGGCGCGCCCGCGCGGCGCACCGCCTCCGCCGCGTTTCTCGAGCGACATCTCGCGGATCGCGGCCGCGCGCGCGGCAACGTCGCCAGCGTGATCGAGCGGGTGCTACGAACGACCTAGAGAGGATTCGATGATGAATGTAGGCATCGTTGGCTGCGGGCTGATCTCCGAGGCGCACATCAAGGCGTGGCAGCGCACGCCCGGGTTCACGGTGCGCGGCGTGATCGATACCAACGCGGAGCAGGCGCAGAACCGCGCCCGCGAGTTCAAGATCGAGACGATCTACGACCGGCTCGATCGGCTGATCGCCGAGTGCGACGTGGTCGACGTGTGCACCCCGCCGCAGAGCCACGCCAGCATCGCCGAGCAGGTGATCGCGGGCGGGCGCCACCTGGTGATGGAGAAGCCGGTGGTCACCAACCTCGCCGACTGGGAGCGGATCGCGAGCCAGGTCAGCGAGGGCAAGTCCAAGCTCGCGGTGATCCACAACGTGAAGTTCGCGCGCAGCGTGCAGCTCGCGAAGCGGTGGGTCGACGAGGGCCGGATCGGCGAGGTGATCCGGATCCACCGCGAGTTCCTGACCGACCCGTCGACCGATCGGATGCTGGTCGGCGAGAACCACTGGTCGCACAAGCTGCCCGGTGGCCGGTGGTTCGAGACCCTGCCGCACGAGCTCTACCTGACTCACTGGTTCGCCGGGCCGCTCGAGGTCGCGAGCGTCACCGCCCTGCGCACCCCGCGCGCGCCGTCGGGCGCGCCGGCCGACGAGGTGATGGTCGTGCTGCGCGGCGATCGCTGCATCTCGACGTTCCAGTTCTCGGCGAACTGCCAGGAGAACCGGCGGACCCTGACGATCCAGGGCACGACCGGCCGGATCTCGATCGACCTGCTGAGCGACTTCGCCGACCTCTCGACCCACAGCGACTCCAAGCTCAAGCGCGCGTTCGGCCACGCGATCATGGACGCCGGCAAGACCCTGCTGCGCGCGGCGCCGGATCGCGGCACGTACGGCTACCAGCGGCTGCGCCACCAGCAGTCGCCGCACCTCCGGATCATCCAGTGCCTCGGCCGCAACCTGCAGGGCCAGGGCGAGGAGCCAACGCCGTTCGCCGAGGTCGATTACGTGATCCGCATGGGCGATCGGATCGCCAAGGAGATCGATCGCCAGGTCGGGCGGTGATCCCGGCGGGCGCGCGCAGTACGATGGGCGGGTGCCCGAGCCCTGCGAGATGATCGGACCCTACCGGTTCGTCTGGTTGCTTGGCAGCGGCGCGTTGGGGGAGGTGTGGCGCGCGGGGGACGAGCGGCTGGATCGCTACGTCGCGCTCAAAG
>JBQCJR010000562.1:0-2624 GCA_051952595.1 Kofleriaceae bacterium | reverse complement strand
CTCGCGGCGCAGCGCGTACACGTCGTTGATCATGCCCGCGCCGGCGGCGACCGCTGCGCGCATCACCTCCGGCTTGGAGGTGTCGACGCTGACCGGCAGCGCGGTCTCGCGCGCCAGGCGCTCGATCACCGGAACGACCCGCCGCAGTTCCTCCTCCAGCGGCACGTCGGGCGCGCCGGGACGGGTGGACTCGCCACCGACGTCGAGCGCGTCGGCGCCCTCCTCCGCCAGGCGCAGGCCGTGCGCGACCGCCGCGTCGACGGTCGCGTGCTCGCCGCCGTCGGAGAAGGAATCGGGGGTGACGTTGACGATGCCGATGACGCGCGGGCGGTCCAGGACCAGCGGGCGGCCGGCGCAGTCGAGGGCCGGGGTGGTGTCGAACATGGCAGATGCGGGGGAAAGGCCGGACGGCACGATACCGCCATTCGCGCGAAACGGTCCCGCCGGTCACTCACCCCCACCCCGGCCCTCCCCCGCTGCGCGGGGGAGGGAGGAAAGAAGAAGGCCGGGATCGCTCCCGGCCTTCGTGTGTCGCGTTCGTTCGTCAGGCCTGCGCCGGCCCCGCCGGCACCGGCGACAGCGGGCGCGGCGGATTGTCGTCGGGCTTGCTGCCGCTGCCCTTGTTCCAGCCCATCGGCGGCGGCGGCTCGCGGCCCTCCATGATCGCGTCGATCTGCGGCGCGTCGATGGTCTCGTACTGCAGCAGCAGCTTGGCCATCGTGTGCAGCTTGTCGAGGTTGTCGGTGAGGATCTGCTTGCTGCGGCCGTAGGCCTTGTCGAGGATCCCGCGCACGACCTCGTCGATCCGGCGCGCGGTGTCGTCGGACACGTTCTTGTGCTGGGTCACCGAGCGGCCGAGGAACACCTCGTCCTCCTCCTCGCCATAGGCGATCGGGCCGAGTTCGTCGGACAGACCCCACTTGGTCGCCATGTTGCGCGCCATCTTGGTCGCGCGCTCGATATCGTTGGACGCGCCGGTGGTGACCTTGTCGTTGCCGAAGATCAGCTCCTCGGCGACGCGGCCGCCGTACAGCGAGCACAACTGCGACTCGATCGCGGTCTTGTTGTAGCTGTACTTGTCGCCCTCGGGCAGGTACATGGTCACGCCCAGCGCGCGGCCGCGCGGGATGATGGTGACCTTGTAGACCGGGTCGTGCTCCGGCACCAGGCGGCCGACGATCGCGTGGCCGGCCTCGTGATAGGCGGTGAGCGTCTTCTCCTGCTCGCTCATCGCCATCGAACGGCGCTCGGCGCCCATCAGGATCTTGTCGCGGGCGCGGTCGAAGTGGTCCATGCGGACCTCCTTCGCGTTCTCGCGCGCGGCGAACAGCGCCGCCTCGTTGACCAGGTTGGCGAGGTCCGCGCCGGAGAAGCCCGGGGTGCCGCGCGCGACCACCATCGGCTCGACGTCGTCGGCCAGCGGCACCTTGCGCATGTGCACCTTGAGGATCTGCTCGCGGCCCTTGACGTCGGGCAGGCCGACCACGACCTGGCGGTCGAAGCGGCCCGGGCGCAGCAGCGCCGGGTCGAGCACGTCCGGACGGTTGGTCGCGGCGATCACGATCACGCCCTCGCCGCCCTCGAAGCCGTCCATCTCCACCAGCAGCTGGTTGAGGGTCTGCTCGCGCTCGTCGTGGCCGCCGCCCAGGCCGGCGCCGCGGTGGCGGCCGACCGCGTCGATCTCGTCGATGAAGATGATGCACGGCGCGTGCTTCTTGGCCTGCTCGAACATGTCGCGCACGCGCGAAGCGCCGACGCCGACGAACATCTCGACGAAGTCGGAACCGGAGATCGAGAAGAACGGCACCTTGGCCTCGCCGGCGATCGCCTTGGCGAGCAGGGTCTTGCCGGTGCCCGGCGGGCCGACCATCAGCACGCCGCGCGGGATGCGGCCGCCGAGCTTCTGGAACTTGCCGGGGTCGCGCAGGAACTCGACCAGCTCGGACACCTCCTCCTTGGCCTCGTCGCAGCCGGCGACGTCGGCGAAGGTGACCTTGGTCTGGTCCTCGTTGAGCAGCTTGGCGCGCGAGCGGCCGAAGGACATCGCGCCCTTGCCGCCGCCCTGCTGCATCTGCCGCATGAAGTACACCCAGATGCCGATGAACAGCAGCCACGGCAGGATGTTGATCAGGATCACGCCCAGCGACAGGCCGCTGGACGGCGGCGTCTGCACGGTGGTGACGTCGTGGCGCAGCAGGTCGTTGACCAGGTCCTTGTCGGCCGGCGCGTAGGTGGTGAAGCGGCTGCCGTCCTTGCGTTCGCCGGAAATCGTGGTCCGGTCCTCGGCGATGTTCACCTTCGAGATGCGGTCGTTCTGCACCTCCTGCACGAACTGGTCGTAGGTCAGCGGGTCGGCGCCGGCGGCCTTCGGGCTGAAGCTCTGGAACACCACCATCAGCACGACGGCCACTACCGCCCACAGCATCAGGTTCTTGGCGAGGTCGTTCATCTTGCGCATCCGGTGGAATCTTTCTCGGTCAGGTCAGGGCGGCGCGCTTGTCCTGCGCCAGGGCGTACACCTCCGGCGAGCGTCGACGCGACGCGGCCGGCTTGCGGATCACCACGCGCGCATAGCGCCGGCGCAGTTCCCGCACGTATTCGTCGAACCCCACGCCCTGGAACAG
>JBQCJR010000561.1:0-9706 GCA_051952595.1 Kofleriaceae bacterium | reverse complement strand
GCCGGGCCACCCCGCGCGCGTGTTCACTTTCGTGGCTGGCTTCGGCCGCGTGCCGCCCGAGCTGCCGTTCGCCGTTGGGGGGGGCGCGACCGCGGTCGCGCTGGTCCGCGGCACGGCGATCACCCCGGTGACCACACGCGCCGCGGGAGGCTCGCGGCGGCTGGTCCGCACCCAGCTCCAGACCTCGCCGCTGGATCGGCCGATCGCGCCGGTCTTCGACGCCGGTGAGCTCTCCGAGCACATGCACGCGCTCGAGGAGCTGCGCGGCCCGGTGGCGTCGCTGTTGCCCGAGGTCGCGCGCACCGGCCTGCAGTGGGCGATGTCGATCGATACCTCGATCTGCACCGGGTGCAGCGCGTGTGTCATCGCGTGCCAGGCCGAGAACAACGTGCAGGTGGTCGGCCCGAAGGAGGTGGCGCGCGGCCGCGTGATGCACTGGCTGCGGATCGATACGTACCTGGTCGACCGGAGCGAGCCCGGCGGCGGCGAGCGCGTCAACCAGCCCATGCTGTGCCAGCACTGCGAGCACGCGCCGTGCGAGTACGTGTGCCCGGTCGCCGCCACGGTGCATAGCCCCGACGGGCTCAACGAGCAGGTCTACAACCGCTGCATCGGGACGCGGTTCTGCTCGAACAACTGCCCGTACAAGGTGCGGCGGTTCAACTGGTTCTCGTTCGAGGACAAGTCGACGCGGTCGCTCCAGTACAACCCCGAGGTCACGGTGCGCTCGCGCGGCGTGATGGAGAAGTGCACCTACTGCGTGCAGCGGATCCGCGGCGCCGAGCACCGCGCGCGCGTCGAGCACCGCGAGATCTCGCCGGCCGAGGTGGTCACCGCGTGCCAGCAGGCGTGCCCGACCGGCGCGATCCAGTTCGGCGCGCTCGACCACGCGCCGATCGCCGCGCTGCGCCGCGACCCGCGCCGCTACGACGTGCTGCACGAGCTCGGCACCCGGCCGCGCACCCAGTACCTCGCGAAGCTCAAGAACCCGAGGACGGGCCCGTGACACCGGCCGAGCTGCACGACGATCTGTTCCCGCGGATGCGCCCCCGGCCGAGCCGCGGCTGGCGGATCGCGTTCGCGATCACCGGCGCGCTCTCGCTGCTGCTGTTCGCGATGGTCGCGTACACGATCGCGACCGGCATCGGGGTGTGGGGCACCAACATCCCCGTCGGGTGGGCGTTCGCGATCATCAACTTCGTGTTCTGGATCGGGATCGGCCACGCCGGCACGTTCATCTCGGCCATCCTGTACCTGCTCGAGCAGCCGTGGCGCACGTCGATCAGCCGGATCACCGAGTCGATGACGCTGTTCGCGGTGATGCAGGCGGCGCTGTTCCCGCTGCTGCACCTCGGCCGGCCGTGGTTCGCGTACTGGTTGTTCCCGTACCCCGACGTGATGGGGGTGTGGCCGCAGGTCAAGAGCGCGCTGCCGTGGTACGCCGCCGCGGTGACGACGTACTTCACGGTGTCGCTGCTGTTCTGGTTCATCGGGCTGGTGCCGGACTTCGCGTCGCTGCGCGATCACGCGTCCACGCGACGGCGGCGGATCCTCTTCGGGCTGCTAGCGCTCGGGTGGACCGGGAGCGCCACGCAGTGGCGGCACTGGCGGGTGTCGTACCTGATGCTCGCCGGGATCGCGACGCCGCTGGTGGTCTCGGTGCACAGCATCGTGTCCTCGGACTTCGCGACCGGCCTGGTCCCGGGCTGGCACACCACGGTGTTCCCGCCGTTCTTCGTCGCGGGCGCGATCTTCAGCGGGTTCGCGATGGTGCTGGTGCTCGTGATCCCGCTGCGCTCGGTGTACCGGCTGCACCACGTGATCACGGATCGCCACCTCGAGAACTGCGCCAAGCTGATGCTCGTCACCGGCTGGATCGTCGCGTACGGCTACATCGTCGAGACCTTCATGGCCCTGTACTCGGGCGATCCGGCGGACCGCTACATGATGATCGTCGCCCGCCCGACGATCGTGATCTTCTGGGTGATGCTCGCGTGCAACGTGGTCGCGCCGCAGTTCCTGTGGTCGCGGCGGATCCGGCGCGACGTGCGGTGGCTGTTCGGGCTGTCGCTGCTGATCAACGTCGGGATGTGGGCGGAGCGGTTCGTGATCATCGTGCGTGGCCTCGAGCGCGATCACCTGCCGTCGAGCTGGGGGAACTACGCGCCGACCTGGGTCGACCTCTCGATCCTGGCCGGCACGTTCGGGTTCTTCTCGTTCCTGTTCCTGCTGTTCATCCGGTTCTTGCCGTTCGTTCCGGTGACCGAGCTCAAGGAGCCCCACGCGTGAGGCGCGGGATCGCGGTCGAGGTCGCCGACGAGCGCGCGCTGGTCGGCCTGACCCGCGCCCTGCGCGAGCGCGGCCTCGCGCGGCTCGAGGCCTACACGCCGTACGCGATCCCGCAGCTCGATGGCCTGCTCGGGGCGCGCCGCTCGCCGATGGCGATCGTGTCGGCCCTGGGGGCGTTCGGCGGCGCGCTCGGAGGCTATGCGCTCCAGTGGCTGCTCAACGCGTACCTCTATCCGGTCGACGCGGGCGGCCGCCCGCCCCACATGCCGCTCGCGTTCGTCGTGATCACCGTGGAGATGGGGTTCCTGTTCGGCGGGCTGGCGGCGTTCTTCGGGTGCCTGGCGGCCGGCCGGCTGGTCCGGCTGTGGGAGCCGATCCAGGACGTCGAGGGGTTCGGATCGGCGACCCGCGCGGGCTACTGGCTCGCGATCGACGCCGAGGACCCCGCGTTCGATCGCCCGGCGGTCGAGGCGGTGGTCGCCGAGGCCAAGCCGCTGCGCCACGCGTGGTTCGGAGGGGCGCGATGACCGGCTGGTGGCGCGGGGCGCTCGCGGCGGCGCTGGTGGTGGGCGGCTGCGACTGGTCGCTCCACCGGATGCAGGAGCAGCCGAGGTGCACCACCGGCGCGCAGACCTCGCTGCTGCCGGGCGGGATGTGCAACCTCGCGCCACCGAGCGGCACGGTCGCGTGGCGCGCGGATCTGCCCGCGCCGCGGCCGGCCGTCGATCGGGCGCTGCTGGTGCGTGGCCGCGATCGCTACGATCGGTTCTGCGCGCCGTGCCACGGGCTCGCCGCCGATAGCGACGCCGCGGTGTCGCGCGCGATGCTGCGCCGCCGCCCGCCGCCGCTCGTCGATCGCGTGGTCGCGCAGATGTCCGACGAGCGGATCGAGCACGTGATCCGGCTCGGCTACGGCATGATGCCGAGCTACGCCGAGATGCTCGCGTCGGCGGATCGCTGGGCGATCGTGGCGTACGTGCGGG
The DNA here is from genome assembly GCA_051952595.1 of Kofleriaceae bacterium. Lineage (GTDB taxonomy): Bacteria > Myxococcota_A > Polyangia > Haliangiales > Haliangiaceae > JABFXX01. The sequence goes on along the minus strand of JBQCJR010000561.1, from coordinate 6,434 downwards.
TGCTCCAGAGCCGCGAGGTGGAGCTCGAGGCGCTGCCGCTCCGGTTGCGCGAGGAGGCGCGGTCATGGCTGCGATGAGCGGGATGGGGGGCGCGCCGGTGTTCCGCGGCCGGGCGACCGTGCGGATCGCGCTGGTCGTCGGGCTGATCGGCTCGATCGCGGTCGCGATCGGGCTGATCGTCGAGCCGCACCGGGCGACCGCGGCGTATCTGGTCGCGTGGTCGACGTTCGTGACGCTCGCGGTGGGCGGGCTCTCGGTGCTCCTGATCGGCTACGCCGCGAACGCGCGATGGCCGGCGGTGGTCCGCCGGTTGACCGAGGCGCTCACCGCGGCGCTGCCCGTGCTCGCGCTGCTGTTCCTGCCGCTGGTGGCGTTCGCCGACGAGGTGTGGCCGTGGATCGAGCCGTCGCCCCAGCTCGCCCGCGAGCTCGCCGGAAGGCAATGGTGGTTCTCGCTGCCCTGGTTCGTGGTGCGCAGCGCGATCTACCTCGGGCTGTTCCTGATCGCCGGCGAGCTGCTGATCCGGTGGTCGCGCCGCCGCGATCGCGCGCCCGAGCCGGCGGTCCCGCGCGGCGTCGACGCGCTCGGGCGCGAGCGCGCGTTCTCCTCGGCGATGTTGCCGGTGATCGGCCTCGCGCTGACGTTCGCGTCGTTCGACTGGCAGATGTCGGTCCAGCCGCGCTGGTGGTCCACCGCGTTCGGGCTCTACGTGCTCACCGGCGCGCTCGGCGCCGGGCTCGCGCTGGTGATCGTGCTGGCGTGGCGCGGCGTGGCGCAGCGGGTCCTGCCGCTCACCACGAACCACTTCCACGCGCTCGGCCGGCTGCTGCTCGCGTTCGTGATCCTGTGGGGGTACATCGCGTACTTCCAGGCGTTTCTGATCCAGATCGCGAACCGCCCCGACGAGGTCACGTTCTACCTCGCGCGGATCACCGATGGCTGGCAGCTCGTGACGCTGGTCCTGGTGGCGCTCCGGCTCGCGCTGCCGTTCCCGCTGCTGCTGTCGCGCCGGCTCAAGCAGCGCCCGCGCTACCTCGGCGTCGTCTCGATCCTGGTGCTCGTGGGGCACTACCTCGATCTGTGGTGGCTGGTGATCCCGGTGGTGTCGACCACGCCGGTGCCGTCGTGGCTCGACCTCGCCGCGCTGCTCGCGGTGGGCGGGCTGTCGGTCGCGGCCGCGGCGTGGCGGATGCGCGGCACCCCGCTGCTCCCGATCGGCGATCCGTACCTGCAGACCGGCCTCGATTACGCGAGCCCGACATGACCGAAGAAGACATCCGCACCGAACCCGATGTGATCTCGCGCCGGCTGATCCGCCGGCCGGGCCTGGTCTCCGCGATCGCGGTCGCGGTGGCGGTGCTCGCGGTGTGGGCGCTGTCGTCGTTCCGCTGGCGCGGCGGCGGGCGCAGCGGCGTGGTCGAGCTGAACCTGTTGCCGCCGGCGGATCCGTTCGAGGATCCGGTGCAGCCGGAGATCCAGCGCGCGGCGATCCGCGCGCAGCTCGAGCGGTGGCAGTGGGCGGATCCGCAGCATCGCAAGGTGCTCGTGCCGATCGACGCCGCGATGGAGCTCTACCTGGCGCGGAGGGCGCGATGACCGCCCGGAGCGCCGCGGCGCTCGCGTGTGGCCTCGCGCTGTGGCTCGCCGGGCCGCTCGCCGCGCTGGGGGCCGGCGCGGGGCCGGGGGCGCTCGCCGCCGAGATCGATCTCGAGGAGCGCCCGGGCGCCGAGCTGCCGCTCGGGCTGTCGTTCGTGGACTCGTCGGGCCGCCACGTGCGGCTCGCCGACTACTTCGATGGCGAGCGGCCGGTGATCCTGGTGCTCGCCTACGCGCGGTGCCGGTTGCTCTGCAACGTCGTGCTCCGCGGCGTGGCCGAGGCGATCCGCGCCGCGTCGCAGGTGGCCGGCCGCGACTACGTGCCGCTCGTGGTCAGCCTCGATTCGCGCGAGAACCCCGACGAGGCGGCGCGCCGCCAGCGCGGCCTGCTCGACGCCGCGGGGCTCGCGGATCGCGCGGGGTGGCCGTACCTGGTCGGCGACGAGCGCTCCGTGCGCCAGCTCGCCGCGGCGCTCGGCTTCTCCTACCGCTGGGATCCCGCCACCGAGCAGTACATCCACCCGGCGGCGATCTTCGCGATCACGCCGCGCGGGCGGATCGCCGAGTACCTGCGCGGGATCGAGTTCCCGATGCTGTCCGCGGCGATCGCGCGGGCGGGGCGGGGCGAGATCACCCGCTCGGTCCGCACCGACCTGCTGCGCTGCTTCGACTTCTCGCCGGCGGCGCGCCGCTACGGCGATCGGATCGAGCGGTTCTTCCAGATCGGTGCGCTCGCGCTGTTCGCGCTGTCGATCGGCGTCGTGGCCTCGCTGACCGCGCTGGTCCGCCGCCACCACCGCCGCACGAGGAGGTCGCCGTGGAAGAGGTGATGCGCCGCGCGCTCGTGCTGCCGACCCAGGCATCGTCGGTGGCGCACGAGATCGACGTCTTGCACTACATCGTGATCGGCACCGCGCTGCTGGTCGCCACCGCGAGCGCCATCGCGATCGTGGTGTTCCTGGTGCGGTTCCGGCTCCGCCCCGAGGTCGCCCATCGCCCGCGTGGCCCGCTGCACCCGCGCCACGAGGTGATGATCGCGCTCGCGACGCTCGGCGTGTTCCTGGTGTTCTGGATCGCCGGCTATCGCCAGTTCCACGCGGTGCGCACGCCGCCGCCCAACGCGCAGCGGATCTACGTGATCGCCAAGCAGTGGATGTGGGAGGCGGTCTACAGCGACGGCACCGGCGTGCAGACCGATATCCGCGTGCCGGTCGGCCAGCCGGTCGAGCTGCTGCTGACCTCGCGCGACGTGATCCACAGCTTCTACGTGCCGGCGTTCCGGCTCAAGCAGGACGTGTTGCCTGGCCGGATCACGTCGATGTGGTTCACCGCCACCGAGCCGGGGCACCACGACATCCTGTGCGCCGAGTACTGCGGCACCGGGCACTCCCGGATGCGCGGCTCGGTGATCGCGCTGTCGCCGGGCGACTACGCGGCGTGGCTCGCCGGGGCGGGGCGCAACGCGACCGAGCTGGCCGCGGCCGGCGAGCGGTTCGCCGCCCAGCGCGGCTGCCTGCGCTGCCACACCGTCGATGGCACGCCGCACCTCGGGCCGACGTGGGCCGGGCTGTACGGCTCGCGGATCCCACTCGCAGGCGGCGGCACGGTGATCGCCACCGAGGCGTACCTGACCGAGTCGATGATGGACCCCAACTCGAAGCTCCACGCCGGGTTCCCGCCGATCATGCCGTCGTACTTCGGCCAGCTGCCGGGGCCGGAGGCCGCGGCCATCGTCGAGTACATCCGCACCCTGAGGAGGCCGCAATGACCGAGCCGAGCTTCTGGCGCGCGCCGCGCGGCCTGCGCTCGTGGTTGCTGACCTTGGACCACAAGCGGGTCGCGGTCCTGTACTTCATCGGGATCGTCATCTCGCTGGTGGTGGGCGGCGCGTTCGCGCTGGTGCTCCGGCTCCAGCTGATCTCGCCGGACGGCAACCTCGTCGACGCGCACACCTACAACCAGCTGTTCACCCACCACGGGATCGTCATGGTGTGGATGTTCATGATCCCGTCGATCCCGAGCGCGTTCGGCAACTTCTTGTTGCCGCTCATGATCGGCGCGCGCGACGTCGCGTTCCCGCGGCTCAACCTGGCGAGCTTCTGGATCTACGCGGTCGGTGCGGTGATCACGTTGAGCGCGCTGATCCTCGGCGGGGTCGACACCGGGTGGACGTTCTACGTGCCGTACAGCACCACGACGAGCGGCGCGGTGACGATGGTCGCGATCGGGATCTTCGTCCTCGGCATCTCGTCGATCCTCACCGGGATCAACTTCATCGTCACGGTCCACGCGCTGCGGGTCGAGGGGCTGACCTGGCTGCGCCTGCCGCTGTTCGTGTGGACGATCTACGGCACGTCGGTGATCATGGTGCTCGCCACGCCGGTGCTCGGGCTCTCGCTGCTGCTGATCGGCGCGGACCGCGCGTGGCACCTCGGGCTGTTCGATCCCGCGGTCGGCGGCGATCCGGTGCTGTTCCAGCACCTGTTCTGGTTCTACTCCCACCCGGCGGTCTACATCATGATCCTGCCGGCGATGGGCGTGGTCAGCGAGGTGGTCTCGACCTCGGCGCACAACGCGCCCGCGTCGTACCGCGGGATCGTGCTCGCCACCGTGGGGATCGCGGTGGTCGGGTTCTTCACCTGGGGCCACCACATGTTCGTCGCCGGGATGTCGACGTTCACCGGCGGGATGTTCGGCGTGCTGTCGATGCTGGTGGCGATCTTCTCGGCGATCAAGGTGTTCGTGTGGGTCTCCACGTTCTACGGCGGGCGGATCGTGATCCGCGCGCCCACGATCTACGTGTTCACGTTCATCTTCCTGTTCGTGTTCGGCGGGATGTCGGGCGTCGCGGTGGCGACCTCGTCGCTCGACGTGCACTGGCACGACACCTACTTCATCGTCGCGCACTTTCACTTCATCATGGTCGGCGGGACGATCACCGGGTTCCTCGCCGGGCTCCACTACTGGTTCCCGAAGTTCACCGGCCGGATGTACTCCGAGCTGTGGGCGCTGGTCGCCACCGCGGCGGTGTCGATCGGGTTCATCCTCACGTTCACGCCGCAGTTCCTGCTCGGCAACGCCGGCATGCCGCGGCGCTACTTCTCGTATCCGGATCGCTACCAGTGGCTGCACGTGCTGTCCACCGCGGGGGCGGGGCTGCTCGCGCTCGGCATGGTGACCACGCTGGCCTACCTGGTGATCGGCGCGCTGCGCGGGCGGCGCGCGCCGGCGAACCCGTGGCGGTCGCACTGCTACGAGTGGCGGTCACCGTCGCCGCCGCCGACCGAGAACTTCGTCGAGCTGCCGGTGTGGCCGGGCGATCCGTACGACTACGGCAGCGAGCCGCTGCCCGAGGAGCACGAGCTGCCCTCGGAGCTGCCGCCGGAGCTCCCGGAGCAGCGGCCGTGATCCATCCGCCGCGCGCGCACGGGCTCCGGATCGCGATGTGGATCGTGATCGCGAGCGAGGCCCTGCTGTTCGCAGGGCTGTTCGCGCTCTACGCCGCGTACCACGTCGAGTACCACGCCAAGTTCGCGGAGGCGTCGGAGCTCAACGTGCGCTGGATGGGCAGCCTCAACACGTTCGTGCTGCTGACCTCGAGCTTCGCGATGGCGTGGAGCATCCACGCGCTGCGCGACGGCCGCGTGCGGGTGGCAAAGCGGGCGCTCCTGGTGGTGCTCGCGCTCGGCGGGGCGTTCCTGGTGATCAAGGGGATCGAGTGGGGGCTGCACATCCACGAGGGCATCGTGCCGGGCGCGGGGTACGCCGGGCCGATCCCGGCGCACGGCGCGGTGCTGTTCTTCGATCTCTACTACGGGATGACCGGGCTGCACGCCGCGCACGTGATCGCCGGCATGGTGCTCGTCGGGTGGGTGGCGCTGATGGTCCACCGCGCCGACGACCGCGGCCCCGTGATCGGCGAGCTGGTCGGCCTGTACTGGCACTTCGTCGACGTGATCTGGGTGTTCCTGTGGCCCATGTTCTATCTGCTCCGATGAGCCTCCGATGACTGAACGCAGCCTCCTCCTCACGTTCATCGCGCTGGTCGTGCTCGCCGCGCTCAGCTGGTCGCTCGCGTTCACGGCGAGCGTGCCGCTGGCGCTCGGGATCGCCGCGATCAAGGCGGTGCTGATCGGGCGGGTCTTCATGGAGCTCGCGCACGCCCACCCGGCCACGCGCTTCGTCGCGCTGATCGCCGTGATGTTCCTCGTGCTCCTGTGCTCGGGCGTGCTCTCCGATGTCGCGCTGCGCACGTGAGCGCCGCCGCCTCACGTCGCCCTCCCACGGGGATGTGTCAAACACCCGAGGGTAGGAGGAAGTCATGAAGTGGAGCCAAGTGTCCAAGGTGGCGATCGTGATGATGCTGCTGGCCGGTGGCCTGGCCGGTGGCTGCAAGAAGCGCAAATCCGAGCAGGTCGACAAGACAGGCTCGGCCGCGCCGATGGGCGGCGGCACGTCGGGTAGCGCCGCTCCGTCGGGGACCACCGCGCCGTCGACCACCGAGCCGGGATCCGCGGCGCCGTCGGGGTCGCCCAGCGGCACCGGAACTGCATCCGAGCCGTCGAGTGGCGGCGGCACGGAACCAGGCGGCGGCGCGGCGCCCGGCGGCAGCGCCGAGATGCGCTGAGCTCGCCTGGATCGCGGCCGGGCTCGCGCTGCTCGCGGCGTGTGATGCGTGTGATCGTCGCGGGCAGCCGCCGGGCTCCGCGGGCGTGATCGAGCTCGCCGCGCGCCGGCTCGCGTTCGCGGTCCCGGGGCGCGTGGTCGAGAGGGCCGCGCGCCCCGGCGCCGAGGTGCAGGCCGGCGAGCTGCTCGCGCGCCTCGACGACGCGCTCGTC
>JBQCJR010000560.1:0-2233 GCA_051952595.1 Kofleriaceae bacterium | reverse complement strand
CGCGCGGCGCCGGCGAGCGGCGGCGGTACGGCATCGGCGACCAGCTCGGCGAGCGCGCCGACCAGCGCGGGCGGGAACGGCTTGCCGACGACCTCGCTGGTGCACGCCGGCAGCGGGTGTGGCCCATCGACCAGCGCGCCGGTGGCGTCGAGTCGCGCGACCCGCGCCCACGGCGCGTCGCCGAACCACAGCTCGGCGGCGAACCCGGCATCGAGCTCGACCAGGCGCGCGGGCGAGCCCTCGGGCTCGTAGGTCACGCCCTCGAGCACCACGCGCTCGAGCCGCTCGCGCAGCTCGACGAACCCGCCGGGGATCGCGATCCGCTCGTGCGGCGCGGGGGCGAACGCGATGGCGATCGGATCGCGGGCGAGCCGCGCGGCGCGGCCGACCAGCTCGGTGGTGAACGCCTCCTCGGTCGCCGCGGTCGCGAACGAGCGCGCGAGGGTGCGCCACAGCGCGGGCGTCGGGTACGGCCCGGCGTAGTGCAGCGCCGTCACGCCTGCGCGCGCGGCGAGCACCGCGATCGCATTGAGGATCGCGCCGCCGGCCCCGGGCGCGAGCCGGCCGGGCGCGGCCACAGTCGGGATCTCGGTCGGGTGCGCCCAGTCGAGCGCGCTCGCCGCGGTGGCGAGCGCGCCGGTCGGGCTCTCGATCGCGTGTGCGCGACCGACCAGCGGATCGTCGTGGGTCGCGCCGTGCAGCGTCGCGCCGGGCACCACCAGCCGTGCGAGCGCATCGCCGGTCCACGCGAGCTCCGCCCACGGCTGACCCGTGCGATCGACGATCCGCATCAGGCGGCCGTCGCTCAGCTCGTACCGGGTGCCGTGTCGCGCGTGCATCTCCATGGCGCGACAGTCTGCCACGCCGATCGCGAGACCTCGCAAGAAGCGCTCCGAGTGAAGCTAGTTTGAGCTAGCACCACCTCGAAAACGCACAGCTTTCCGGCTCCGGGCCTTTCACTCGAGCGCGCGGTTTGAGATCGTTCGCGCCTCCCATGAAGCTAGGCATCGTCAAGGAGATGCGTCCCGAGGAACGCCGGGTCGCGGCCTCTCCGCAAGGGGTGGCGAAGTGGGTGAAGGCCGGTTGGGACGTGCAGGTCGAGCGCGGCGCGGGCGATCTCGCGAGCTATCCGGACAGCCAGTACGCCGCGGCCGGCGCGACGATCGTCGACACGGTCACCGCGTGGCGCAGCGACGTCGTGCTGAAGCTGCGGCCGCCGATCGTCCACCCCGACGGCACCACCGAGGCGGATCAGATGCGCGAGGGCGCCACGCTGATCTCGTACATCTTCCCGGCCGAGGACCCCGACCTCGTCGACAAGCTCGCCGCGCGCAAGCTGACGGTGCTGGCGATGGACCAGGTGCCGCGGATCAGCCGGGCGCAGAAGATGGACGCGCTGTCGTCGATGGCGAACATCTCCGGCTACCGCGCGGTGATCGAGGCGGCGAGCCGGTTCGGCAGCTTCTCCACCGGCCAGTTCACCGCCGCCGGCAAGGTGCCGCCGGGCAAGGTGCTGATCATCGGCGCCGGGGTCGCGGGGCTCGCCGCGCTCGGCGCCGCCAAGGGCCTCGGCGCGATCGTCCGCGCGTTCGACGTCCGGCCCTCGGTCGAGGACCAGGTGAAGTCGCTCGGCGGCGAGTTCCTCACCGTCAAGCTCGCCGAGTCCGGCGAGGGCCAGGGCGGCTACGCCAAGGAGATGAGCAAGGAGTTCCTCGAGGAGGAATACCGGCTGTTCCGCGAGCAGGCCAAGGACGTCGACATCGTGATCACCACGGCGCTGATCCCCGGCAAGCCGGCGCCCAAGCTGTGGTTCAAGGACATGGTCGAGGCGATGAAGCCCGGCTCGGTGATCGTCGATCTGGCGGCCGAGAAGGGCGGCAACTGCGAGCTGACCGTGCCCGGCGAGGTCGTCGAGCACCAGGGCGTGACGATCGTCGGCTACACCGACCTGGCGAGCCGGATGGCGCACGTCGCGAGCGAGCTCTACGGGACCAACCTGTGGCACTTCCTCGAGGAGATGGGCGGGGCCAAGGGCTACCGGATCGATCACGAGAACGACGCGGTCCGCCCGGCGCTGGTGCTCGAGGCGGGCGCCAAGCGGTGGCCCGCGCCGCCGATGAAGAAGGCCGAGCCGCCCAAGCCGGCGGTCGCGCCGGCGGCCGCGCCGGCGCAGGTCGCCGCGCCGCCTCCCGCCGCCGCCGCGCCCCGGCCCGCGGCGCACGCGCCCGCGAAG
>JBQCJR010000559.1:0-2378 GCA_051952595.1 Kofleriaceae bacterium | reverse complement strand
GCGCTCGGGGCCTGCCGGGCCTTGCCAGACCCGCTCGCGGTGCGTCTCGATGGCCTTGGCCAGCTCGGCGATGCCGGAGCCATCCGCGTTGCCACGTGTGGCGATCGTCCTCACGATCTCGACGTCCTTGCGATCGCCCGTACGCAAATCCAGCATGTGCATCAGATCGCGCTCGGTGCGGTCCGCCCCTTCGCGATCCGCCTTGTTGACGACCAGCACGTCGGCGACCTCGAGCAGGCCGGCCTTGATCGCCTGGATGTCGTCGCCGAGCCCCGGGACGGTGACCACGACTGTCGTGTGCGCGGCGCGCATCACCTCGACCTCGTCCTGGCCGACGCCGACCGTCTCGATCAGGATGCGCGAGTAGCCCATCGCGTCGAGCACGTGCGCGATGTCGAACGTCGAGCGCGACAGCCCGCCGAGGTGGCCGCGGGTCGCGAGGCTGCGGATGAACACGCCGGGATCGAGCGCGTGGCGCTGCATCCGGATCCGGTCGCCGAGGATCGCGCCGCCGGAGAACGGCGAGGTCGGATCGACGCACACCACGCCGACCCGCTCGCCGGCCGCGCGGTAGTGCGCGATCAGCGCGTCGACCACGGTGGACTTGCCGGCGCCGGGGTTGCCGGTGATGCCGATCAGGTACGCGCGACCGGTGTGGCCGAACAGCTGCTTCAGGATCGCGATGGCTTCGGGGCGGCGATCGTCGAGGTCGCGCATGAGGCGCGCCGCGCTGCGGATGTCGCCGGCGAGGATCTGGTCGATGGTCACGGCCTGGCCTGGGTCGGGGGGCGCTTGAACCGCTGCTCGGGGCCCGCGGGGGTATAGAACTGCACCGCGCGGAGGTCCGCGGTGGCGGTGAACGCGTGGCGAGCGCCGGCCGGGATCTGGATCACCGAGCTGGGCGCGATCGGCAGGGTGACGCCGTCGATGGTCAACGTGCCGGCGCCGGCGAGCACGTACACCGCCTCGGTCTCGCTCGCGTGCACGTGCGCCGGGATCCCGCCGCCGCTCGGTAGCTCGAGGGTCCCGCCGGACATCGCGCGGTCCCGGATCGTCGAAGGATCGGCGAACAGCCGCACCTGGCCGATCGGCTGCGGGTACACGCGGGCGGCCGCGGCGCGCAGCACGGTCGGCCCGGGAGCCTTGCCGGCGGTCGCCTCGCGGGTCGGCAGTGCCCCGGCGCGCGCCGAGCCTTCCCGTCCGCCCGGCGACATCGCGATCACCGCGTGGACCGGGCCGTGGGTCGCCTGGACCTCGCGGACGGCGCCGGGCGCGACGTACATCATGTCGCCCGCGGCGACGTCGCCTGTGCCCGCCACGCTCGCGGGGCCGAGGAAGTACCACAGCTCCGCGCGCTCGGCCCGGCGCGGCCGGGTCGTGGCCCCGGCGTCGAGCGCGAGCTCGAACATCGACAGCGCGGCGTTGCCGGTGTTGTTCTCGTCGAGCAGCACCGCCACCGAGACCGAGGCCTGGCCGTGCCACGGCACCATCGCGCGATCGATCACGCTCTGGCCATCCGGCGCGCGGAACCGGAACGGCAGCTGGATCGCCTGGCCGTACAGCGGAGGCGCCCACCGGTAGCCGGCGAGCAGCTGCGACAGGCACGTCGCGAGCACCGGGTTGCGGGCGGTGTCGCGCGCGAACGCGACCGTCGCGGCGCCGGGCGCGATGTCGATCGTCGCGACCAGCTCGCCCTCGATGTCGAACCGCTCGACCGCGGCGAGCGCCCAGCAACGCTGCGCGGCCTCGTCGAGCTCGTTCATCGCCTTCTGGATCGCGGCGAGCCGCTCCTCCTCGGAGGCCGGTGGTGCATCGACCGGCGGCGCCGCTCCGTGCTCGACGGCCGACGGCGGCAACGACGTAGCGTGCGGCGGCGCGGCGGCGCGTGTGGCCTCGGTCCCGGAGCAGCCGGCGAGCGCGAGCAGCGAGGTGGCGACCAGGGCTCTCATGCGACCTTCGGGCGGAGGAACGACTCGACCCAGTCGACGATCTCGTGGGTGCTCGCGCCCGGCGTGAAGATCTTCGCGACCCCGAGCTGCGCGAGCCGCGGCAGGTCCTCGCGCGGCACGATGCCGCCGCCGAACACCACGACGTCGCCGGCGCCGCGCGCGCGGAGCGCGTCGATCACCGCCGGAAACAGCGTCATGTGCGCGCCCGACATGATCGACAGCCCGACCGCGTCGACCGACTCCTGCACCGCTGCCGCGGCGATCTGCTCGGGCGTCTGGTGAAGCCCGGTGTAGACGACCTCGTAGCCGGCGTCCGACAGCGCGCGCGCGACGACCTTGGCGCCGCGATCGTGTCCGTCGAGGCCAGGCTTTGCGACCAGGATGCGAATTTTGCGTTTGCTCACAGTGCGACCCTCAAAATGCGAAGTG
>JBQCJR010000558.1:0-5155 GCA_051952595.1 Kofleriaceae bacterium | reverse complement strand
GTGATCACCGGCCCCGGCATCGTGGCCCAGCGCGTCGCCGAGACCGTCAGCCTCACCGACCTCACCCCGACGCTGCTCGAGCTCGCCGGGTTCACCCCACCGTACGGCCGCTCGATGGATGGCCGCTCGGTCGCCGACCTCGCGACCGGCCGCCGCCTCGGCAGCCCCGACACCGGCCACGCGTTCGCCGCCATGATCAAGGACCGCTCCAACCCCGGCGGGATCACCGCGATCGTGCGCGGCGGCTGGAAGCTGATCGACAACAGCGTCGGCTTCGAGCTCTACAACCTGCGCGCCGACCCCGGCGAGCTCTCCAACGTGCTCGGCCAGAACCCCCAGGTCGCCGACGGCCTCAAGCGCCTGCTCAAGACCCGCCAGGACCTCGCGAACCAGCCCCCGTTCGACTGAGCAACGGGCTCAGATTCCGTACAGTTGGCCCGACGACTTCCCGCACGGGCACCGAAACACGACGATCGTGTAGGGCCCACCCGGGGGAAAGCCTGCGACCGCGATCGTCCCGCCGCAGAAGTAGCACTTCTCCTCGGACGGCCGCCCTTCGCGAAGCGCCTGGATCGCTCGAGCGACGGGCTGCCCCTCGGGGCGCGCCAGAGGATCATTCGGTTCGCGCGAGCTCATTGCGGAGCGATCGACCTTCTCAGCTCTTCGGCAGCGCGTCGAGCTCCTGCCAGCGCGCGAACAGGCGCTCGACCTCCGCGCGCGCGGCGTCGAGCTGGGCGACCAGCGCTTGGACCTCGGCGCCGCGATCCTTGAACACCGACGGATCGGAGAGCGTGGCCTCGAGCTCGGAGACGCGGGTCTCGGCGGCGGCGATCGCGTCCTCCATGCCCTCGAGCTCGCGGGCCTCCTTGAACGACAGCTTGCGCGGGCCGGTCGGCTTGGGCGCGCGAGTATCGCCGCGCGCCTCCGCCTTCGGGCGTGGCTCGGCGGCGCCCTTCTTGGGGCGGCGATCGGCGTAGAACGAGTAGCTGCCCTCGTACAGGGTCACCTTGCCGTCGCCCTCGAACGCGAGGATCGCGGTGGCGACCCGATCGAGGAACCACCGATCGTGCGAGACGATCAGCGCGCAGCCGGGGAAGTGGAGCAGGCCATCCTCGAGCGCGCCGAGGGTCGGCAGATCCAGATCGTTGGTCGGCTCGTCGAGCACGAGCAGGTTGCCGCCGCGGCGGAGCAGCCGCGCGAGCTGGACGCGGTTGCGCTCGCCGCCGGACAGCTGGCCGATCTTCGTGTCGCCGACCGAATCGGGGAACGCGAGCATGCGCAGGAAGCCGCGGACGTGGACGCGCTGATCCGGCAGCTCGACGAAGTCGTAGCCGTCGCCCACCTCCTCGAGCACGGTGAGATCGTCGCGCAGCTCGGTGCGGCCCTGCTCGAGGTACGCGGGGCGCGTGTTGGGCCCGATGACCACGTTGCCGCCATCGGGCGGCACCACGCCGAGGATCATCTTGATCAGCGTCGTCTTGCCGGCGCCGTTCTCGCCGACGATGCCGATCCGGTCGCCGGGCTTCATCACCAGCGTCAGATCGCGCACCAGCTGCTTGCCGCCGAGCGACTTCGAGACCCGATCGAGCTCGACGATCGTGCTGCCGAGCCGCGGCCCGGTGGGCAGGCGCAGCCCGAGCTTCTGCGGCAGCTGCTCGTCGGCCTTGGGCGCCGCGGCGACCGCGGCGTCGAACCGATCGATCCGCGCCTTGGCCTTGGTCCGCCGCGCCTCGGGCTTGCGGCGGATCCAGTCGATCTCGCGGCGGATGAACGACACCCGCTGGTACTCGGCCTCGGCTTCGGCGGCGAGCCGCTCGGCCTGGATCAGCAAGAACTCGCCGTAGTCGCCGTCGTACGAGTAGACCTTGCCGCGATCGACCTCGAGGATCCGGGTCGCGACCCGATCCAGGAAGTACCGATCGTGGGTCACCACGATCAGCGCGCCCGGCCACCCGGCGAGCCGGTTCTCGAGCCACTCCACCGTGGTCGCGTCGAGGTGGTTCGTGGGCTCGTCGAGCGCGAGCACGTCGGCGCGGCCGAGCAGCGCGTGCGCGAGCGCGACCCGGCGCCGCTCGCCGAGCGACAGGTTGCCGACCCGCGCGTCCATCGGCGGGAGCTTGAGCGCCGAGGCGATCGTCGCGATCTCGTGGTCCGCCACGCCTTCGCGCTGGAGCGCCGCCTCGACGGTCGCCTCGAGATCGATCACCGGCTCCTGCGCCACGTACTCGAGCGTCAGATCGCGCCGCCACGTCACGGTGCCGGCGTCGGGCGCGAGGGTCGGATCGTCGCCGCCCATCGCGCGGTGGACCACCATCTCGAGCAACGTCGACTTGCCGGCGCCGTTCGCGCCGATCATGCCGATCCGATCGCGCTCGTGCACGGCGAACGACGCCCCTGCGAGCACGCGGCGGTTGCCGAAGCGCTTCTCGAGGCCCTGGACAGTGAGGATCGCGGTCACGACAGCTAACTACGACAACCGAGCGAGGTCCGTCTGTACCAGGAGATAGGTGAGCCGCAACAGGTTCAGACGCGCCTCGGGGGATCTCACCTTGGCGGCCAGGTCGGCGAGCCGGGTCCGGCCGTCGAGCAAGCTGTAGACGCGCAGCAGCGCCTCACCGAGCCCGAACGCCGCCAGCTCGGCCTCGTGGGTCGGCTCGCGGACCACGAACGCGCCTCCGTTGGCGGCCAGCCACTCCTCGATCAGCGGCTCGCCGATCTGCGCCGCGCCGGCGCCGAGCACGCGGTGCGCGTCGAGGTGCAGCGAGCGCGCCTTCCACGGATTGGGGTGGCGCGGCGTCCAGGTGTAGCGGCCCTTCTGCCACGAGAACGTCTCGGTCAGCTTGGCGGCGACCTGCTTGGCGAGCAGCCGGTACGCCTCGAGCGGATCGAGGATGTCGAGGCCGACCAGGGTATCGGCGAGCCGGCCGCCGAAGTGCTGCATCACGCTCAGCGCGCGCGCCAGCGACTGCGGGGTCAGCGCGCCCTGCTGGACCAGGAAGTTCCCGAGCCGCTCGGTCTCGACGTTCGAGTTGACGAACTGCGGCTGGCCATCGACGAAGTAGACCTCCTTGAGCACCCCGGCGCGCCCCTCGAGGGCGAGCATGCCGGTGCCCTTGCCGATGGCGATCCGGTGCACGATCCGCATCACGTGCATCTCGCGCAGCTCGCCGACCTCGCGCGGCCCGGACGGGATGTCGACCGGCTCGGGCGCCACGTCGTCGTCGCGCACGGTCATCACGCCGCTCGACTCGATGTCTCCCGCCATGCCGCTCGGGATCCCGTCGCCCGCGATGTACAGCGCGCGCGCCCGCGCCGCCTCGGCCTCGGCCTTGGCGAGGCTCATCCGGGTCATCGGCCCCGATAGCCCGGCCTCCTCGGACTCGATCGGCGCGACCACGCCGTCGAGCTCCGCGGTCGGCGCGTTGATCACGCTGCCGATCAGCCCACCGAGCTCGCGCGCGCCGACCCGCGTGGTCCGCCGCAGCCACTCGTCGAGCGCATCGCGGAACTGCGCCGCCGATTGCCAGCGATCCTCCGGGCGGCGCTGCAGCGCGCGCACCGTCAGCACGCGCAGCTCGACCGGGAACTCCGACGCGTACTTGTGCAGCCGATCGAGCCGCGCGTCGCGCACCATCAGCAGGATGTCGAGGTCGTTGGTCGAGGTGAACAGCCGGCGCGCCATCACCATCTCGGCGAGCAGGATGCCGACCGAGAACAGATCGCTGCGCGCGTCGACCTCGCCGCCCGAGACCTGCTCGGGCGACATGTAGCCGTACTTGCCCTTCAGCGTGCCGGCCTCGGTCTTGTGGCGGCGCTCGGCGGCGCGCGCGATCCCGAAATCGGTCAGCTTGACGTCGCCGCGCCACGACAGCAGCACGTTGCCCGGCGAGATGTCGCGGTGGACGATCCCGAGCGGGCGGCCGGTGCTGTCGACCGCGTGGTGGGCGTAGTCGAGCGCGTCGAGCACGTCGCGCGCGATCACCGCAGCGAGCTCGGGCGGCAGCCGGATCTGCGCGCGCGCGCACTCGCGCAGCAGCGCGAGCACGTCGAGCCCGTCGACGTACTGCATCGCGATGTACGGCGTGTCCGCGTCGGTGCCGAGCTCGAACACCTGCACGATGTGGCGGTGATCGAGCTGCGCGGTGATCCGCGCCTCGTCGATGAACATCTCGACGAACGACCGATCGGTCGCGAGGTGCGGCAGGATCTTCTTGATCGCGACCAGCTTCTCGAACCCGTGATCGGCGGTCAGCGTGGCCTTGAACAGCTCCGCCATGCCACCCACCGCGAGCCGATCGAGGATCCGGTACCTCCCGATCGTCTTGGGCATGGACGCGATCACCGGTGCCTCATTCTGAGCTTCTCGTGAGCTTCTCTGGAGCTTTCGCTGCGGGTCCGCCGAGCGGGTGTCAGTTTGGCAGCTTTCGCCTCGGTGATGTGGCCTCGATGGCCCGAGAGATCGCGCCCACGCTCGAATCTCCGCGGGTTTGCACCGCCGCGGAGCGTGGCACGGCGGGTGGATTGTCGTGGTCCGGGCGGCGGCGGTCCCGGTCGCAGCCGGCGCGGCAACGCCGACTCCCGGGTCCGCCGCCTACGATCCGGGTGCGCCGGCTTCCGCCCGACCACAACGCGGGAGGATCTGGCGAGATTCCCTCCGTCGATCGCTGTCGGGCGCCGTGGAGCGGCACCGGCGCGACAGGCTGGATCCTTGCCGCGGCGCAGGTCCCCGATGAAACTCGCCGCACGTGTCCGCCGACCCCGCGTCTCTGCCCGATCCTCGCACGCACGCCGCGCCGCCCGAGCCCACCGA
Source organism: Kofleriaceae bacterium (assembly GCA_051952595.1). Lineage (GTDB taxonomy): Bacteria > Myxococcota_A > Polyangia > Haliangiales > Haliangiaceae > JABFXX01. Next base: position 345 of record JBQCJR010000558.1, on the reverse strand, counting down.
ACCGGCGACCGGCGAGCCCCCGGCCCCCGCGCGGGCCCGGCGCGGCGGCGGTGCGGTCGCGGTCGCGGCGGGCATCTTCCTGTCGCGGATCGCCGGGCTGGTCCGCGAGCGCGTGATCGCGCACTACCTCGGCCTCGGCGCTGCCGCCGATGCGTTCCGCGCCGCGCTGCGGATCCCGAACCTGCTCCAGAACCTGCTCGGCGAGGGCGTGCTGTCGGCGTCGTTCATCCCGGTGTACGCGCGGCTGCTCGCCGAGGGCCGGCGCGACGAGGCCTCGCAGGTCGCGCGGGTGGTCGGCACGCTGCTCGCGCTGGTCGCGAGCGCGATCGCGGTGGCCGGCGTGCT
>JBQCJR010000557.1:0-3463 GCA_051952595.1 Kofleriaceae bacterium | reverse complement strand
GAGGGTAGCGGGGACGACAGAACGCCCGCTTCCCGGGAATGTTCGACGGGTAGATGACCACGCCGTACAGACCGGGCGCGCGTCGCACGATGTCGTCGAACTCCGCGTCGGCGCCCACGCAGTCCCCGTGGTGCGCGTAGAACTGCCGATCGCGAACGAGTTCCCACACGCGCTCGCGCTGCTGCGGGGTCATGCCCCGCTGCGTGCCAGTGAACCCGACGTGGATCACGACGTCTCGTCTCTGCTCCAGAGGAGCGTCGCCTGGTCGAGCCAGTCGAAGTTGCAGCCGAGCCCCTCGGTGGTCGTGCCAGCGTCGTGCCTCGTGTAGCGATGATGCCAGTGGCCGTGTACGTGTAGCTGCGGGCGATGGCGGGCGACGAGCGCGGCGATCATCTCCATCGAGCGCTGGCTGAGCGTCTGGAACTCCGGGTCACCCTTCGGCCCGAACCCCGGCGGGAACGCGGCGGCGTCGTGGGTCACCAGGACGTGAACCGGTCCCTCCACCGCGAGCGCGCGCTCGAACTCGTCCTCGCTGATGATCTCCTCGGGCCACCAGGAGCGTCCCCGCACGCGGAACGCCCGGTCGATGGACGGCGCCCCGCCGACGAACAGGAACCGCGTTCCGTCCTCGTCCACGTGGGTCGAGGCCCGGGGCTGGTAGATGACGCCGGCGGCGAGCTCGACCCCGCGATCGCGGGGAGCGACGTACGTCATGAAGTCCGTGTCAGCGTCCCGGTAGCACGCCTCGCGCAGGCGAGGGTGCTCGTCGTGGTTTCCGTCCACCCAGCGCATGGTCGGTGGGGGCCTCGCCTCGATCTCGCCCGCGAGCACGAGCGTCCGCGACAGCGCGCGGACCTGGTTCGCGCCGGGCCAGATGAAGCCCCAATCTCCGACCTGGATGATCTCGGCGCCGTCCTGCGCGGCGCGGCGCGCGGCGCGCTCCACGAAGTCGAGGTCTCCGTGGGCGTCGCCGACGAAGAGGTAACTCTTCACCGGGTCCTCTCGTCCTCGTCACCGGGGTCGTGTTCCTCGTGCTCCGAGGACGGAGCGTTCGCAGACGTCTCGGTCGGCGCGGGCTGGGTGGACTTCGCGCCGATTCGGCCGGCGAGCCGCTTGCCGAGCGCCGTGCCCACCTCCTTGCCGAATTCCTCGAGCGTCGGTCGGCTGAACTCCCTCAGCGCGAACAGCGTGGCCTTGCCGAGCAGGCTCATCCCTCGCCGCCGATCGCGAGCGTGTTGGTGCACTCGGGGCCGCACGGCGTGTAGCAGCAGAAGTGTGTGTCCACGACCGGACAACAGGTCGCCGCGGACTCGGCTTCCAAGAAGTCGGCGCCGCAGCTCGAGCACTCGTGGCGCGGGGACTCGAACACGTGGCGCACGCCAGACATCTTGCGGCGCTCCTCAGGGATGTAACCGCGCATCGCTGCCAACTCGCTGACGAACTGCCAGAAGGAGCGTGCGCGGGCGCGCTCGAGGGCGTTCTCCTCCTGGATCGCGGCGCGCGGGTCGCCGAGCTCGCGCTCGTCCACCGCGGCGGCCTCCGCCTCGCGCTGTCGGCGGACGGCGCCCTCGTCACCACAGACGCCGCACCCGCGACCGCACTTCGAACCGCGACGCGAGCGGCTCACGTGTGCCTCTCGAGCCACGCCCTGCACTCGTCGCGGACTTCCGGGTCGACCGCGCCGTAGTCCTGCCCGCACGGGCGGTCCGTGCCGTTGGATGCTTGATGCAACACCCACCCAATCACGTAGTGGCGACCGACCCACGTCCACAACGCGATCCAGGCCTGGTGACGGGCCAGTTCTCGCGCAGCGGCGCGGTCGACGGGATCGAGGAAGATGAGCGTGTCGCTCTGGTGGAGCGTCCAACTCATGAAGGCACGCGCGATGTCGTCCTCGTCGAGCGAACTCATGGGGTGAACTCCGGGAACAACTCCGCGAACCGCTGGCTGAACACCACCGCGGCGTGCTGCCAGGGCATCGCGGCGATCTCGGCACCGAGGGGCTCGACGTGTTGTCGGCGCCGAGTGGTGACCCACATGTGCGGGTCGAGCATCAGGGCCTCGACCTCGTCGAGCACGACGCGGCGATCGACCTCGTGCACGAGTTCCGTCGTCTGCCGGGTCGGGCGCACGCCGAACCTCTGGTTGACGGCGTCCTCCCAGCGCGACTCGACGCGACGGTAGCCGCGCATCGCGCGCTGGCTCTTGAGCGGGGAGGGGATGTCCCCGATATAGGCCTCGGACGCGTCGTGGAGCAGCGCCTGTCGCGCGGCCAGGCGAGCCTTGGCCGGCGACCACCAGCTATTCAGGGCGATGCGCTCGACGTTGAGCGAGACGATCACGGAATGCTCGGCCACGGAGTAGAAGTCACGACAGTGGTTGCCGTACCTGCACTCGCGGGCGAGCCCCACGCAGATGTCGTCGAGGTGGACCTCGTCCGCACGAGGGTCGAGCGGCCAGATCTGCTCGCCGGAGTAGGTCTGCATCCAATGGCCGCGCCGCAGTCGTCCGTGGATGTCACATCCCCACTCACCGAGGTGCAGCGCTGCCGCGAGGCGACGCCACACCGAGTCCCTCTCCACGACTACGACCGTCACCGGAGTCCCGGCCACCCGGAGTGCATGACGGTGTTGAGGCGCTCCTCGAGAACGTCGTCCTCGACGAAGGAAACCTCGCGGCTGGCGGGCGTGAGATTCGCGACGAGCTGCCCGAGGCGCATGTCGGGGTCCGCGTGCCACAACGCGCGCAGCTTCGCGATCACCCGGTCGATGCACTTCGGGTCGCGCACGTCAGGCCTTCGTCCAGATCGCGTGGCGGCGCGCCGGGGGCACACCGAGCGCGTCGACGTGTCGGCGCGTCGCGACCGTGACCTTCCCCTCGCCGTCCATGGTCGACTCGCGGACTTCCCGCGGCGCGAACAGCTCGGGGCGCGCGGCGCGCACGCGGCGCTGCACCTGCTTGAGGTCGGCGCTCGCCTGCATCCCCTTGGACCAGTAGCGGTACTGGGTCACGGCGTGCCCTTGCGGAGACCGGCGAGGACGCCGGAGAGCGCACCGGTGCTCGGCGCGGGTGCGACCGGCCCCGGGGGCGGGGTCGGGGGCTGGACCGGCGCGAACTGCTGCGGCATCTGCGGGGCAGCCTGGAATCCCTGCGGAGCCACCTGCTGCCCGAACTGCTGCGGGATCGGCTGCGCGACGAATCCCTGCTGCGGTTGCATCTGCTGCGGGGCCCCGCCGATCGCGGGCTGCTGCATCTGCTGCGGCGCGAACTGCTGGACCGGCGCGGTCGGCTGCGGGGTGGGCGCCGCAACCTGCGCCGGAGCGGGCGCCGCCGGCGGGTCGATCGAGTCGATGTACGCGCGGATCTCCGCGATGCCCGCGAGCGTCTGGCCCGGAACGGCCTTCCACAGGACGTCGGTGTACGGACGTCCCTGGTCGTCGACGCGCGGCTGCTTCGTCTTCTT
>JBQCJR010000556.1:0-3664 GCA_051952595.1 Kofleriaceae bacterium | reverse complement strand
CGTCGAGCTCGAAGGTCAGCCGCAGCTCGGCCGGCGGGGTGATGCCCCGGGCGCGCGCCGCGGCGCGGTAGCAACCACGCAGCGCGTCGAGCGTGCCCTCGACCGCCTGGCGGACCGTCTCGTCCGGCACGGGGCCGAGGACCTCGAGCCGGGCGATCGAGGGCGTGGCGTCGAGTGCGCCCTGGCCCGCGGCGGCGGCGCGGGGCGGCGCGACCCGCAGCGATCGCGGCGCGCGGCGCGGCGCCGGCTCGGGATCGGTCGGCGGCGGCGCCGAGGTCGCGTGGCGGGTGGGCGTCAGCTCGCCGCCGACGTGGGTGGTCCGCCAGATCGCCCAGCCCGCGATCACCAGCCCCGCGACGAGCGCGCCTGCGATCGCGAGCGATCGAGGTCGCTGGCGTAGGCCCTGGGCCGGCGGCGGGCCCTCGTGCGCTCCGGGCGATTCCGGCGAAAAGGACGAGGCGCGGGCGTCGAGCGGAGCGACCACGGCGCGGGCGTCGAGGGGAGCGAGCGCGGCGCAGGCGTCGAGGGGAGCGAGCGCGGGGCGGGCGTCGAGGGGAGCGGACGCGGCGCGGGCGTCGAGGGGAGCGGACGCGGCGCGTGCGTCGAGCGGAGCGAGCGCGGGGCGGGCGTCGAGCGGAGCGAGCTGCCGCGAGTCGTGAGCACCGGATGGGGCGGACGCGGGGCGCGGCTCGTGCGCGCGCAGGGGCGTCGGGGCGGGGAGGGGCGCGTGCGAGCGCTGCGGCACCGGCATGCGCGGGGCGGGCGCGCGCGGAGAGGGCGCCCGAGGGGCGGGCTCGCGCGGGGAGGGCGCCCGAGGGGCGGGCTCGCGCGGGGATGGCGCCCGCGGGGACGGTGCGTCCGCAGTCTCGGCGTTGGCCGAGGACTCGTCGGGCGGCGGGGCGACCGTGCCGAGCGCGGTGCGCCGAGGGCTGCGCCGCGCGGGCGCGCCGCGCAGCTGCGCGCCGATCCGCGCCGCGGTCGCCGCCGTGGCCACGGTGGTCGGCAGGTCGTCGAGCGAGGTCTCGGGACGCGCGACCAGGCCGTCGACCGCGGCGTCGACGACGGCCTCGAGCGCGCGCTCGGCGTCGGTGCGGGCGCGCGGGGCGCGTGGGCCGCGCCGCGGCGACGCGAGCGAGGACAGCAGCTCGCCGACCGCGCTCGCCGAGGCGCCGGGGCGCCGCGCCCACAGGAACGTCTCGAGGTCCCGCTGCATCCCACGCGCCGACGGATAGCGCCGCACCCGGCTCGGCTGGAGCGCACACATCGCGATCGCCTCGAGCTCGGCGGGATATCCAGGCCGCAGGCGCGATGGCGGCGCGACCGCGCCGCGGATCGTCCGCTCGGCGATCTCGCGATCCGCGAGCTCCGGGTCGAACGCCGGCCGGCCGGTCGTCATCTCGTAGAGCACGAGGCCGAGCGCGAACAGGTCGCTGCGGCGATCGAGCAGCTCGCCGCGGTACTGCTCGGGCGACAGGTACCCGATCGTCCCGTCGACCGCGCCGTGGCGCGAGCGCAGCCGGCCGAAGTCGGCGAGCTTGATCGCGCCGTCGAAGCCGAGCAGCACGTTCGAGGGCGCGAGGTCGCGGTGGAGCAGGTCGGTGCCGGTCTCGGTGACGTGCTCGTGCACGTAGCCGAGCGCGACGCACAGCTCGATCGCGATCACCGCCGCGCACTCGATCGGCATCACCTCGCCGCGCGCGGCGAGCAGCTCGAGCACCCGGCGCAGATCGAGCCCGCGCACGTGCTCCATCACGTAGTAGCAATCGCGCTCGCCCGTCACGATGTCGAGCACGCGCACGATGCCGCGGTGATCGAGCTGCGCCGCGGTGCGCGCCTCGGCGACGAGCTCGGCGACCAGCGCCGGATCGCGCGCGTGGTGGCGCGGCAGCCGCTTGATCACCACGCGCGGCCGGCCGGGTGCGTCGCGATCGCGCGCGAGGTAGACCTCCGATGCGCCACCGCTCGGGATCATCGACGTCAGCTCGTACCGCCCCACCGACCCCCTCGGTTCGGGTGCCACGGACATCGTCGACAACCCTAGAGACCCTCTCGTCGAAGATCGAGATCGATGATTTGTGCGAACGCGCTTACGGCGGCGCGCCACGCCGAGCCTCGTCGGGGCCGCGCCTACGCCGCGTAGGCGCGCTTGCCGCTCGTCCGCGCCGCGCCACGCTTCGCGAGATGGTCGAGGTGCTCGAGCGCGGGGACATCCGCTTCTTCTACCGGCCGATCGTCCAGGCGGCGGACGAGCCGGTCGGGGTGCTCGCGCCCGGCGTGCAGAGCTTCTTCCTCGTGCTGAGCCCGGCCGGCGCCGCCTCGCGAGGCGTGCACCGCCGGGTCCGGATCGGCAAGAAGCGGATGCCGTCGCCGTCGGGCGAGCGGCTGTGGGCGCGGGTCGAGCGGGTGGGCTCGCTCGATCGCGTGCTCGCGGATCAGCTCGAGGACGAGCACTACCGCACCAAGACCCGCGGCGAGCGCTACCAGCCGGGCGCGCGCGCCCTCGGCGAGGGCTGCTACGCGTTCGTGCGCCACGACGACCACACCCACTTCGTCTACCGGATCGATCGCCCCGAGCCGGAGCTCGAGGTGCCCGACGAGGTCCGGCCTAGCGATGCCGGCGGACACCTGGTGCTGTTCGAGCGCGAGTCGCCGGGTCGCGCGCTGTGGACGACCTCCGGAGATCCGGCCCGGCTCGACGAGGAGGGCGCCGAGCTGGTACTCGTCGGGATCGACGACGACCCGGAGCGCGAGCTCGGGATCTCGGTGCTGCCCGCGGCGCATCCGGTGGCCTGAACGACCGTCGTCCGGGCCGCGTGGCATGCTCGCCGCATGGCGGATTCGGACGAACTGATCAAGAACGCGGGGCGGTTCTTCAGCAAGCTGGGCGGCACGCTCAAGGACACCGCGAAGGTGGCGGGCTCGCAGGCGGCGCGGACGGCGAAGCAGGTGACCGGCCTCGGGCGCGGCGAGGTCAAGCTCGAGCTCGACCACACCCGGATCGCGCCGGGCGCGGTGCTGCGTGGTCGCATCGTGCTCGCGCTCACCGAGTCGGTCGAGGCGCGGCGGCTGGTGGTCACCCTGCGCGCGCGCCAGAAGGTCGTGACGATCGGCAAGACGAACGGCAACCGCACCATCGGCACGTCGCACGCCGAGGTCTATCAGTTCGATCGCGAGCTCTCGCCGACCGGCACGTTCACCTCGAGCACCACGCCGTTCGAGCTCGATGTCCCGCCGGACGCGCTCGAGCTGCGCGCCACGTCCGGCGCGCATCCGATCGCGGACGCGGTGCGCAGCGTGGCGTCCGCGCTGTCGCCCTCGGCGGGCCCGATCGAGTGGCAGGTGGTGGCGCGGCTCGACATCGCGTGGGGCCGCGATCTCTCGAGCGCGGTCGACATCGTCGTCGCGCGATAGCCGCCGCGTCAGTAGCTCGGCGGGCTCTCGCTGCGCTGGCTGAGGTTCTCGAACCGCGTGAACCGGCCCTCGAAGTGGGTCTCGACGGTGCCGGTCGCGCCGTGGCGGTTCTTGCCGATGATCACCTCGGCGATGTTCGGGTTCTCCGCTTCCTTGTTGTAGACCACGTCGCGGTAGATGAACATGATCACGTCGGCGTCCTGTTCGATGGCGCCGGACTCGCGCAGGTCGGACATCATCGGACGCTTGTCGG
>JBQCJR010000555.1:0-3821 GCA_051952595.1 Kofleriaceae bacterium | reverse complement strand
CCCGCCGGGCTCGTCGAGGTCGGGTTCAACGACCACCCGAGCGAGGGCACGCAGCTCGCCACCCCCGAGGCCCAGCGCGAGCTCGCCGCGGCGAGCGCCGAGGCGATCCTCGACCAGCTCGCCGACGGCTAGCCCGAGGTCGGGCGCGGGCCGATCGGCGCCGCCGGCGGCGCGTCCGGGTTCCAGATGTTGGTCTGCTGGTACTGCCCGGTGTCCATCAGGGTGAACCCGACGAACAGCACCGCCGCGAGGATCGCGGACGCGAACACGACGGTGTGAAACACCTTGTCGTACTTGAGGTGCATGAAGAACAGCACCACGAGGGTCGCCTTGATCACGGCGATCAGCATCGCGACGGCGAGGTTGATCGACGGGCCGAAGTCGAACTTCGTGGCCCCCACGGTGACCAGGGTCAGCAGCAGCAGCGTGCCGCCGGTGCCGAGGAGGACCTTCAGCGACGCGACGTGCGAGATCCCGTGGTGGGAATCGGCGTGATGTTCGTTGGTCGACGCCATGGGTGCCTCAGTGGATCAGATAGAGGAGCGGGAACAGGAAGATCCAGATCAGGTCGACGATGTGCCAGTAGAGCGCGGCAAAGTCGATCGGCCCGAAGTAGTCCGGGGTGAAGTGGCCGCGGATCGCGCGGATCAGCAGCCACACGAAGATGCCCACGCCGACGAGCACGTGGATGCCGTGCAGGCCGGTCATCGCGAAGTAGATCGTGAAGAACATGTTGGTGTTCTCCGGCGGCGGACCGGCGTACATCCGCTCCTTCGCCTCGTGCGCGGTCGGCGCCGTCGATCCACTCGCAGCCTTCTGGCCGAGCACGAACGTCGCCGGCTTCTCGGCGAACGGATCGGCCGGGGTCTCCGCCTTCGGCGACGGCTTGCACTCCGCCTTGATCAGGACGTCGTGGCCACGCTCGGCGTGATCGCCGTACTCGACGAGGATGCCGACGTCCTTCTTGCAGACCGCCGGCTGGTACGCCGGGCGCCAGCACGGGTACTTCGCGCCGGCCTCGCCGTGGCCGCCCGCGCCGTGACCCGTCATCGCGGCGAACGGATCCGGGCACTGGTGCTGGATCGGCTTCGGGTCGTAGGTCCGGGTGAGCTGCTTGTTGGCGTTGACGTCGGCGTCGGTGACCGCGCCGAGCGTCGGCTGCGGCGCGCCGATGCCCGCCTTGGCGTTGAACGCGTTGCCGGCCTGGCCAGCGATCGCGCCCACCGCGTTCGCGTTGACGGTGTTGCCCTCGCCCTTGACGGCGAGCTTCTTCACCGAGTCGACCGTCAGGGTGTTCTTGTTGCCGACGACGATGATCTCTTCGCAGCTACCGGTGAACGTGAAGTTGCCGTTGCTGGCGTTGATCGCCGCGGCCGGGACCTTGCCGCAGTCGTGGGTCGCGCTCGCGCCCGACAGCCGCGCCGGCGCGTAGTTCTCGACCTTGTACTGCGTCACGACGCAGTCGGCCTGGACGTCGGGCGTCGCCAGATCCTGGTCGATGTCCTTGAGGCAGCCGTCCTTCGGCACGCCGCCGGCGAAGTCCCAGGTGACCGTCGACTTGGTGCCCGGGCACTCGTTGTTCTTGGTCAGCAGCGGGGTGCCGCCGCTCGAGATGCACGGGTCGAAGTAGCGGCCGAACAGGATGTGCTCGTGGATCTTGTGCGTGTACTCGACGTACTTGATCCCGAGGAACCCGAGCGCGCAGGCGATCGTGATCGAGAGGCACAGGATCAGGCCGCGCTTCTGGTTGAGCTGAGCGCAGCGCACGGCCCACGCGGCCGTGAGGCTCGACAAGATCAGGACGCCGGTGTTGATCGCGCCCATCTTGGTGTCGAGATACTTGTGCGCGTACGCATAGATCTCGGGGTGGTGGGCTCGATACAGGATGTAGGCGACGAACAGCGCCGAGAAGAACAGCACTTCCTGCGCGAGGAAGATCCAGATCCCGAGCTTGCCGGCATCGAACTGGTGCTTGGCGTCGTCGTAGTGGTGCTGGATGAAGCGCGAGCCGTGGCCATGGCCGTGGCCGTGGCCGTGGTCATCGTGCCCGTGCGGAGAGTGCGGCTGCTCGCTCATTGATCGTCCTCGGTCGAGCTCTCGGTCGCGGTCGCGGTCGACTCGGCGGGCGCGTGCGCGGAGGCGGGCGCCTCGGCCGGGTCCGTGTGGATCGGCGCGCGGCGCTCCCACACGTCCTCCTCCACCTCGACGAGATCATCGTAGTTGTAGAGCTCGTGGAGCACCGGCGGCTTCTCGAAGTTGTAGAGCGTCGGCGGCGATGGCGCCTGCCACTCGAGCGAGGTGCCACCCCACGGGTTGCGCGGCGCGCGCTTGCCGTTCTTCAGCGAGGCGAGCAGCGAGATCACCGCGATGAAGATCGAGATGCCGAGCATGAAGGCACCGATCGTCGAGAGCTGGTGATAGATCGTGTAGTGCGGGTCGTAGTCCCAGTAGCGCCGCGGCATGCCGCGCGCGCCCATGATGAACTGCGGCAGGAACGTCAGGTTGAACCCGACGAACACGCCGATCGCGCACAGCCGGCCGATCGACTCGCTGTACATCCGGCCGGTGAACTTCGGCCACCAGTAGTGCAGCGCGCCGAGGAACGCGACCAGCGTCGAGCCCATCATCACGTAGTGGAAGTGCGCGACCACGAAGTAGGTGTCGTGGAGGTGGACGTCGACCGCGAGGATGCCGAGGAACAGGCCGGTCAAGCCGCCGATCGTGAACAGCAGCAGGAATGACAGCGAGTACACCATCGGCGTCTTGAGCCGGATGTCGCCCTTGTACAGCGTGGCGACCCAGTTGAAGACCTTGATCGCGGAGGGGATGCCGACGGTGAAGGTCAGCGCCGAGAACACCATGTTGGCGAGCCGCGACTGGCCCGACACGAACATGTGGTGGCCCCACACCAGGAACGACAGCAGCGCGAGCGAGATCGACGAGTAGGCGATGAACCGGTAGCCGAAGATCGGCTTGCGCGAGAACGTCGACATCATCTCGCTGATCACGCCCATGCCCGGGATGATCATGATGTAGACGGCGGGGTGCGAGTAGAACCAGAAGAAGTGCTGGAACAGCACCGGATCGCCGCCGAGGTTCGGGTCGAAGATGCCGATGTGCGCGAACCGCTCGACGGCGAGCAGCATCACGGTGATGCCGAGCACCGGCGTCGCGAGCACCTGCATGATCGCGGTCGCGTACATCGCCCACGCCGAGAGCGGCATCTGGAACCAGCCCATGCCCTGCGGCCGGAACTTGTGGATCGTGACGATGAAGTTGAGGCCGGTGAAGATCGAGCTGAACCCGAGCAAGAACACGCCGAGTGTGGCGATCAAGACAGGTGTCTTGCTGTCGAGGGAGTACGGCGTGTAGAGCGTCCAGCCGGTATCGAGGCCGCCGAGCGGGATCGTGATCACGAGCAGCAGCGCGCCCGCGATCCACAGGTAGAACGACGACAGGTTGAGCCGCGGGAACGCGACGTCCGGTGCGCCGAGCTGGACCGGCAGCATGATGTTGCCGAGCGCGGCCGGGATGCCTGGGATGATCACCAGGAACACCATCACCGCGCCGTGCAGCGTGAAGAACTTGTTGTAGGTGTCCTGCTCGATGATCGTCTTGCCCGGGGCCCACAGCTCCATGCGCACGAGCAGCGCGAACGCGCCGCCGACGATCAGCGCGATCATGATGCCGCACAGGTACATCACGCCGATGCGCTTGTGGTCGAGCGTGACTGCCCAGCTCTTCCAGCCCTTGGTGACGCTGAGGTAGTCAGGCTCGTTCTTCGGTCCGTCGGGATACTTGATAGCCATGGCGTCCCTCAC
>JBQCJR010000554.1:0-8842 GCA_051952595.1 Kofleriaceae bacterium | reverse complement strand
GCGATGGCCGCGCCAACACCGGCGAGCTCGCCGCCGCGCTCGCCGCCGCGACCGCCCGCGGCGTCCCGATCTCGGCGATCCCGAGCCCCGAGGTCACCGGCGATCCGGCGATCGCGGCGATCGTCGTGCCGCCCGAGCTGCTGCGGCCCGGCGCCACGGTGACCGGCCACGTCGAGGTCGACGCCGCCGGCGCGACCGGCCCCGCGCGGGTGACGATCCGGGTCGCGGGCGCCGAGGTCGCCGCGCTCGACGTCGCGTTGACCGGCGGGCGCACCGAGGTGCCGTTCAGCTACGCGCTGCCGGACTCGATCGCCCCCGGCCCGCTCCCGGTCGAGGCCACGCTCGCGCTGCCTGCCGGCGCTGCGGATCGCGATCCCACGAACGACACCGCACACGCCCGGCTGGTCGTCCAGCCGCCCCCGCGCATCCTGATCCTCGACGGCGATCGCGATGGCGCCGCGCCGCTCGCCGCCGCGCTGCGCGCCGAGCGCATGGAGGTCACCGTGGTGCCCGCCGCGCCCGATGGCCCGCCGCCGGAGCTCGCCGACATCGACCTCGTGATCCTCGCGAACGCGCCGGTGCGCGCCGGGCTGTCGACCGGCGTGATCGACGACGCGTTTGGCGAGCGCCTGGTGCGCTGGATCGACGACGGCGGCGGCCTGCTCGTGCTCGGCGGCCCGTCCGCGCTCGACGGCAACTACGCCGCGAACCGGCTCGCCGACGCGCTGCCGGTCGAGATCGAGCCGATGACCCCGCAGCTCGACGCCTCGGCCACGGTGATCGTGATCCTGGACCAATCGGGCAGCATGGGCGAGGACGCCGGCGGGCGCACCAAGCTCGAGCTGGCGGCCGAGGGCGCGAGCGCGGTGATCCGGCTGCTCCGCTCGTTCGATCGGATCGGCGTGATGGCGGTCGAGGACCGCGTGCACTGGCTGGTCCCGGTGCGCGAGATCGGCAACGACGGGCCGGCGCTCGAGGCGCGGGTCCGGCGGGTGCCGGTCGGCGGCGACGGGATCTTCGTCTACACCAGCCTGGTCGCCGCGCAGCGGGCGCTCGCCGGCTCCACCACGCCGCTCCGCCACGTGATCCTGTTCTCCGACACCTTCGACGCCGCCGAGCAGGTCAAGGGCATCGACTACGGCACCCGCCGCGGCTGGCCGTCCGGCGACACCAACAGCTTCGCGGTCGCGCGGGCGCTGCGCGCGAGCGGCACCACCGTGTCGGTGATCGGCGTCGGCGCCGGCGCCGACCGCGCGTTCTCCGCCGCCTCGTACGTGGACGACGACGATGATACCGACTTCCTCCGCCAGCTCGCGGCCGAGGGCGGCGGCCGCTACTACCGCACGACCGACGCCAAGCAGCTGCGCGGGCTGTTCGTCCAGGACGCCCGGCGCCTGCTCGACAGCAAGGCGCGCGAAGAGAAGATCGAGGTCCGCGCGGTCGCGCCGCACCCCGCGCTGGCCGGCGTCGAGCTCGCCCGCGCGCCGCGGCTCGATGGGTTCCAGGAGGTCAAGCCGCGCCCCGCCGCGCAGGTCGTGGTCACCGATCGCGCGGGCAACCCGATCCTCGTGCGCTGGCCCTATGGCCTCGGCGAGGTCGCGGTGTGGGCGAGTGATGCCGGCCCGCGGTGGGCGCGCAGCTGGCTCGACTGGCCCGGTTACGCGCGGTTCTGGACCCAGCTGGTCCGCGCGTCGCTGCGCCGCCGCGAGGGCGACGCCTCGGCGATCGAGATCGAGCACGCCGGTGACGCGGCGCTCGTGCGCGTGGTGCGCCGCGGCGACCACACGACCGGGCGCGAGCCGGCCCCGCGCGCGCGGATCGCCGGGGCGGGCGAGCTGCCGCTCCGGGTGATCTCCCCCGGCGTGTTCGAGGCCCGCATGCCGGTCGCGCAGGGCATCGAGCCCACCGTCGAGCTACTCGATGATCGCGGCGCGGTCGCGGCCCGCCGCACGATCGTCGCGCCGTCGAGTAGCGAGCTGCGCGCGCGTGGCCCCGATCTGCCGGCGCTCGAAGCGATCGCCCGGGCCACCGGCGGGACCCTCGGTGCCCCTGCCCCGCCCGCGCCGCGACCGGTCGAAACGTCCACCCCGCTCGCGCCGTGGTTCGTGTTACTTGCAATCATGATGCTCCCGCTCGACGCCCACCTGCGCCGCCCGGTCCGGCCCTGATGCTGTTCCCCGCGCCGACGCTCCAGCGGATCCAGCGCGGCGAGGTGACCGTCGCGTTCCGTCGCTGGCAGAAGCCCACGGTGCGCGCCGGCGGCACGCTGCGGACCTCGGTCGGCGTGCTCGCGATCGAATCGGTCGACGAGATTGCGCCCGCGTCGATCACCACGCGCGACGTGCGCGCCGCCGGCTACCCCGATCGCGAAGCGCTGCTCGCCGCGCTTCGCCCCACCGGCCGGCTGTACCGGATCGCGTTCCACCTCGCGGGAGAGGATCCGCGGCTCGCTCTGCGCGAGCAGCCACTCGATGCCGCGGCGCGCGCCGCCGTGGTGACCCGGCTCGCCGCGATCGACGCGCGCTCGCCCGACGGGCCGTGGACCGGCCGCGTGCTCGCCCTGATCGCCCGGCGGCCCGGGGTGCGCGCCGGCGACCTCGCGACGCAGGTCGGCATGGAGCGCATCGCGTTCAAGCAGCGCGTGCGCAAGCTCAAGGAGCTCGGGCTGACCGAGAGCCTCGAGGTCGGCTACCGGCTGTCGCCGCGCGGCCGGAGCGCGCTGTCAGCCGTCGAGATCGTCGATCGCTAGCGGCGTGGCCTGTAACATGCGCAGCAAGATCGGCAGCGCGATACCGCCGGTCACCACGCGCATGTGGCCGAGGTTGCTGCGGATGTGCACCACGCGCTCGTGCTGCAGCTGATCGAGCAGCGTGCGATCCGCGAGCTCGGAGAACGCTTCGATCTTGCGCGTCGAAGGCAGCCAGCGATGGAGCGCGGTGGTCCACCGGATCGTGTCGTCGCCCACGCTGATCAGCCGGTGATCCTGGCGGGCGCGGATCCAGTCGCGGAACGGCGCCATCTCGCCGTAGCCCGCGTCGAGCAGCACCACCGTGTCGAGCCGGCGATCGCGCAGCCAGTCGAGCAGCGTGCGGTACGCCCCGGAGTGGCCGATCGCGGCGACCCGCCCCTTGGGCAGCGGCGCGCCGAGCTCGTGCTCGACCATCGCCAGCAGCTCGGAGAGCGAGCGCCACCGCACGTGGTCCAGCTTCGCGCCCGGCGCCGAGCACGCGATGAACATCGCGTTGATCCCCGCGGCGCCGAACTGCTCCGGCAGGCCGTGGCCGAGCCAGGCCTCGTCGACATCGACGTAGTAGCCGTGCACGTAGACCACGGTGATCGCGGTCGATGGATCGTAGCCCTCGGGCGTCCAGACGTGGATCGGACCGGCGGTGGTGCCGATCCGTACGTGGTGGCCCGGTGGGATCCACTCCTCCGGCGCGAGGTCCGCGGGCACCTCGACGGGCGCCGCGGGCTCGGCCTCCGCGGCGGGCTCGACGGCGCGATTCGCGACATCCGCGCGGGCGAGCGGGGTTCCCCACATCGCCCACATCGAGACGGCAGCGAGGAAGGACCGCATCGTGGATCAGCGTACCCGAGCCCTCCGCGGCCGCCGAATATTTTCCTCGACGGACAGGCCACGCTCACGCGCGCGTAGGCCGCGGGACGATGGCGCCGTGAGTCAACGGCGGACCTCCGCGACGCCGGTCACCAGCATGTAGTGCTTGCCGGTCACGAACACGCGGCGGTGATGCTGCTGGAGGTACTTGCGATAGAACGCGACGTCCTTGACCAGCAGGCCGAGCTCGGGCTGGCGAAAGTTCTTCATCCGCGCGCCGTACTGGATCTCGCCGGCGACGTAACGCGAGTTCGGCAGCCCGAGGATCACCGCGCCGCTCGGCGCGAGGTGGTCCTGGACGACCCGGCGCAGCAGCTCGCGATCGTCGATCCCCGGGCTCTGCAGCGTGCTCAGCGAGATCACCAGATCGAACCGGCCGAGCCCGAGCGCGCCGAGGGTGTTGAGATCCGCCTCGACGAACCGGCCCGCGGGATAGCGCGCCCTCGCCACGCCGAGCGCCGACGCGCTGTGGTCGATGCCGACCAGCTCCGCATCGGGCCACGCGCGCGCGACCAGCGCGAGCTCGTCGCCGGTGTTCACGCCGAGGTCGAGCACCCGCGGGCGCGCGCCGAGGCCGGTGCGCGCGAGCGCGTCGGCGAAGTCGATCACGAAGTCAGCGTCCTCGAGCTTGGAGATCCGCGCGAACGCCGAGCCGCGACCGTAGCGCTCGGTGGCATCGGCGGACTCGGCAGGCTCCGCCGAGTCCGCCGCGTCGGCATCGCTCGGCTCGACCGACTCCACCGACTCCACCGACTCCACCGACTCCACCGACTCCACGGGCTCGAGCGGCTCGAACACGAGCCGGATCAGTCCGGCCTGCCCGTTCGCTCCGGTCACCACGCGTGGCGTGCGCAGCCGCAACCGCAGCCGCTCCGCGAGGTCGACCCACACCCGGAACGACCGATGGACGTAGCGCTCGCCCGCGTGCTCGACCAGCTCGCCCGCGTAGCAGCCGCGGCCGAGGTCCGGATCGATCGCGCGGAACGCGATCTCGCGCGCGCCCGCCGCGCGCTGCGCTTCGACAAAGCCGATGATCTCGACCAGCGGCTCGCCGCGGAACACCGGCTCGGTCACGGCGCGATGCTACGGCGAGCCGTCGCGATGACTCAATGTCTCGGTGAACACAAGCATTCAAGTACTTTGACGAAACCCCGCCGTTCGCTCCGGTGTCCGAGTGGCCATGCGTGGTGACAGGTTTCGGTCTTGGGTCTGCCTCTGGGCGGCGTGCCTCACGGCGATCGGCGGGTGCCACGCGCCCTCGGCGAGGATCCCCGCCCCGCCCGCGCCGGCCGCTACCAGCGCCGCCGCCCCCGCGCCCACTCCCACCACCCCCGCCGCGCGCCCGAGCGTGCCGATCGATTCCAAGCAGGCCGGCCCGGCGCTGACCATCGCGCCCTCCGACCCCGCCGAGGCCGGCGAGCTCGAAGCCGCGGAGCTCTCGGAGCTGCCGGCTCGCGACGCCCAGGCGCTGCTCGCCCGGCTCGAGCCTCTGCCGGACGTCTCGGTGCACCCGGCGCCGCCGCTGCGCGCCCCGTCCGCCGCCCCGCCGCGCTCCGGCGCCGTCCAGCCGATCGCGTTTGTGGTCCCCGCCGGCAAGCCGGTCGGCGATGCCCCGCACGCGGCGGCCCAGCCCGCGCTCGCGCCACCGCAGATCACGCCTCAGGGAGACGTGCTCGGCGACCCCGAGGTGCAGATCCGATTCTCCGAGTCGATGGTCCCGGTCGCCGCGCTCGGCGAGGTCGCCGCGCCGCCCGCCGAAATTGCTCCGAGCGTCGCCGGTACGTGGCGCTGGGTGGATACCCGCCTGCTGTCGTTCCGCGCCGAGGCGCCGGGCCTGCCGCGCTCGACCAGCTACGTGGTCCGGGTGCCCGCCGGCACGAAGGCGCTCACCGGTGCGACCTTGCCGCAGATCGCCGAGGCGCGGTTCACGGTGTCCTCGGTCTCGCTGCGCGGCGCGTTCCCACACGCGCCGCTGCGCCCGGACTCGGCCGTCGCGCTCGCGTTCGATCAGCGCATCGATCCGGCGCACATCGCGAAGGTGGTGCGGATCGCGCGCCGCGGCGGCCCGCCGATCCCGTTCCACGTGATCGCGCTCGACGAGGCCCGCGCGCGGTGGCAGCGCAACCCGGCCCTCCGTGCCTCCGCGATGACGTGGCCCGACCGCCACCAGGTGTTGATCGCACCGGACGCCGCGTGGCCGGCCGGCGCCGAGCTCCAGGTCACGCTGCCGGCGAACACGCGCTCGCTCGAGGGGCCAAACGTCACCACCAGGGAGCAGCGCGCGACGTTCGACGTCGTGCCCGCGTTCGCGGTCCGGGGCATCTCCTGCGACTTCGGCGCGCCGAGCAAGCGAGCGCGCTGCTCCGCGAACGGCTACATGCAACTCCAGTTCACCAACCACGTGCAGGAGGCGTCGTACCGATCGATCAAGGTGCAGCTCGCGAACCGGCCGTTCGAGGACCACCGCCTGAGCGGCAACTCGGTCCCGATGTCGGCACCGAGCGACCGAGGCAGCTACGAGATCGCGATCGGCGACGGGCTGATCGACATCTACGACCAGCCGTTCGTCGGCCCCCGGCGGATCAGCTTCTCGACGACCGCCGAGCGTCACGAGCCAACGCTGGAGGCGCCGCGCGGGCTGATCGTGCTCGATCCTCGGTTCCAGATCCCGCAGTGGGTGGTCTACGGCCAGGCGATCTCGTCGATGCGGATCCAGCTGTTCGCGGTCGAGCCGGCGGACTTCTTCGCGTTCAGCGCGTACGAGGCCGGCGACCGCGCGAAGCCACCGGGCAAGCGGATCTACGACCACACCTTCAGCGTAGGCGCGCGCCACGGCGCGAACGCGCGCGTCGATCTGCGGCCGGCGCTCGACGCCGCCGGGCTCGGCCACGTGGTCGCGATCGCAACGGCCGTGCCGGCAGCCAGCCGCACTCCGGAAGAATTCGAGCGCAAGGTCACCGCCTGGATCCAGGTATCCAAGCTCGGGCTGGCGGCGCGGATCGACGGCGAGCGAGCGCACGCCTGGGTCCACCGGATCGCGACGGATCGGGACCTCGCGCCGCTCGCCGGGGTGACCACCTCGCTCCTCGTCGAGAACAGCGGCGCCGGCCCCGCGGTGACCACCGCGGACGATGGCCACGCGACGCTCGAGCTGCTGCCGCGCGTCGAGCGCAAGCCGACCGACGACGTGCCGAGCGCGCTGCTGCTGGCGTCCTCCGGCGGCGATTCGACGTTCGCCACGATCGGAAGCCAGCACGAGCGCGCGATCCGCAGCGCCGACGCGCGCTGGTACGTCACCGACGATCGATTCACCTACCGGCCGGGCGAAAAGCTGTACGTGAAGGGCTGGGTGCGGTGGTCGACCGGCGGGGTCAACCCGGATCTCGAGCTGCCCGCGGCGGGAGAGCAGGTCGCGTACGCGCTGAACGACGCGCGTGGCAATCGGCTCGCGAGCTGCACCACGCAGCTCACAGAGCGCGGCGGCTTCGATCTCGCGATCGATCTGCCCTCGAACGCGAACCTCGGCACCGCGATGCTCGCGCTGTCCACGCGCCAGCGCTCGTATCGCCACCCGATCTCGATCCAGGAGTTCCGCACCCCGGCGTACGCCGTGACCCTGAACGACGACGTCACGCACGCCGGCGCGGCGCCGCTGGTGCTCGGCGAGCGCATCGAGATGGCCGTCGAGGCGAAGTACTACGCGGGCGGCGGGCTACCCGGCGCCAACCTGGCGTGGAGCGCCTCGCTGACCGCCGCGTCGTACAGGCCGCCCGGCTGGGACCGCTTCACGTTCTCGCCGGGGCCGCACGATTTCCAGTGGCGCGACCTGGCCGTCCGCGCCGAGGCGCAGACCGCGCTGTCAGCGGCCTCGCGGGCGCGCGTGGTGCTCGGCATCGCGGCGCTGCCGATGGACCGGCCGAGCCTGCTGTCGGTCAACGCCACGATCACCGACGTCGATCGCCAGCGGATCCGCGCCTCCTCGCGCCAGATCCTGGTCCATCCGGCGAGCTACTACGTCGGCGTGCGTGCGCGGCCGCGCAGCCACGAGCTCGAGGTGGTGGTCACCGACGTCGACGGCAAGCCAGTGGCCGGCGTCCCGATCGCGGTCGACGTGACCGGCGCGCTCGCGTCCGAGCGCCACCGCAAGGACCCCAAATCCACCGACCAGCAGCACTGCCAGCTGATCAGCGGCGACGTGCCCGCGGTCTGCACGTGGGCGCCGCGCAAGGGTTTCGCGTACCTCGCCGTCGCGACGATCCAGGATCCACGCGGCCGCACCAACCGCGCGCGCTACGAGCTGCCGTTCTACGTCGCCGACCGCACCGCCGACCTCGCGGTGATCGCCGAGCGCACGAGCTACCGCGCCGGCGAGGTCGCCAAGCTGGAGATCCGGTCGAAGACCTTTCCCGCGACCGCGATCGTGTCGTTCGCGCGCAACGGCGTGATCGCGCAACAGCGCGTGGAGCTGGCCGGCGAGTCCACCACGGTCGAGCTGCCGATCGAGGAGCGCTACCTGGAGAACGTCCACGTGCTCGTGGATCGCTGGGCGCGGCGCGCGGATCTCCGGGACTCGTCGAACGCGCCGCTACCCGAGCTGCGCTCCGCCGCGCTCGACCTGCAGGTCGACCTCGATAGCGCGCGGCTCGAGGTGACGACCCGGCCGCGCACGCCGCGGGTCGCCCCCGGCGCCAAGGCGACGTTCGAGGTCGAGGTGAAGCGCGCCGGCCAGCCGATCGCCGGCGCCGAGGTCGCGCTGCTGGTGGTCGACGAGGCCGTGCTCGCGCTCTCGGGGCGCTCCCATGCCGACCCGGTCGCGCCGTTCTTCGCGCACATCGCGCACGGCGCGGTCCTCCGAGACACGGTGTCGCTGGTCAACGATGCCGGCGACGACCTCGACGGAGCCCCCGGGTTCTCGCGGTTCTCGCTCGACTCCGGAATGCGCCACAGCGCCTACGGGTTCGGCCGCGGCACCGGCGGGGGCATGGGCGGGAGCAGCGCCGGCAGCGCCGGCTCGGCCGCCATCGTCGCGCGCAAGGACTTCCGTCCGACCGCAGCATTCTCGCCGCGGCTGCGCACCGACGCGCGCGGCAAGGTCGCGCTCACCGTCGACATGCCCGACAGCCTGACCCGGTTCCGCGTCGTCGCGCTCGCCGCCGCGCAGACCCGCTACTTCGGCCGCGCCGAGAGCACGATCGCCACCCAGCGCACGGTCAACGCGCGCACCGT
>JBQCJR010000553.1:0-4087 GCA_051952595.1 Kofleriaceae bacterium | reverse complement strand
CGTGATGCCGCCCGGCGGCGCGACGACGGTCGGCACCTTCGGCGCGATGTCGGCGGCGTTCGAGCTCGCCGAGCAGATCGCCGACGGCATGATGCCACCGCCGCGCCGGATCGTGCTCGCGGTCGGCAGCACGTGCACCAGCGCCGGCCTGCTCGCCGGGCTGTTCCTCGCGCGCGCGGCCGGGGTCTGGCGATGGCCACTGCCGATCGTGCACGGCGTCCGGGTCACGCCCTGGCCCGTGACCTCGCGGCTGCGGATCGCCCGCCTCGCACACGGCACGCTCCGCCACGCCGAGCGACTCGGCGGCCCACCCGTCGCCGCGGGCCTGCGCGATCTGCTCGCGCACCTGATCGTCGACGGCGCCGAGCTCGGCCCCGGCTACGGCCGGATCACGCCCCGCGCGCGCGAGGCGATGGAGGTGTGGCCCACCGGCGCGCCGCGGCTCGACGGCGTGTACTCCGGCAAGGCCGCCGCCGCGCTGCTCCGGCTGCACCGCGCGGGGATCGGCCCGCTGGTGTTCTGGGCCAGCAAGTCCGAGGTCGTGCTGCCGACCGCGTCGCTCGAGGCGCTCCGGTCCGCGCCCGCGCCGATCGTGCGCTGGCTGCGGCGCGGCTGAGCGAGCGGACCACTGCGACTCGTCGCGCGCGCGGCTACTGCTTCTTCGTGGTCTTGGCGGCCTTGCCCGACTTCGTGGAGCTGGCCTTCGACGGCGCCGCCTGCTCCTCGTCGCCCCGCCGGTTGGCGCGCACGCGCTGAGCCTGCTGCTCGGCGTACTTCTCGCGCTCGGTGTTGATCAGCGGCAGGCACTCCTTGACGCTGCGATCGCCCTCGACGTTCTGCTGGAAGTACCCCGGCGCGCGGTTCGAGACCGCGAGCGCGAGGTCCGCGGCGGCGCGGCAGTTGCCCGCGCGCACCTGCGCGACGACCCGCGCGTGCTGGTCCCGCGCCCACGCGAGCTCGGTCTGCGCCTCGTCCGCCGAGTTGAGCGCCACCGACGAAGTCACCTTGTCGTAGGCCGCGCCGCTCGGCCCAGTCGGCGGCGGAGGCGGCTTCGATTCGGGAGCGGTGTCCTTGGCCACGGTCGCGCGAGGTGCCTGCGGCGCCTGCTGCACCGAGCGCGGCGCGCCCGACGCATCCGCCGGTGCGACGAACGCGTTCTCGGCCTTGGCGCGCGCCTTCTCCGCCTGGGGTGCCGCCTTGCGCTCGGCGACCGCGTCCTCGAGCTCCTGCGGCCCGGGCCGCGCTGGCGTGGTCACCTCGAGCGCGCGAACCGAGGGCTTCGACGCGTCCGCCTTGCGCTTGGCCGGCGCCTCGACCGCCGCTCCGCTCGTGGCTCGGGAGTCGCCGCGTGCCACGGCGCGATCCTCGCCCGCGCCTCCCGCGCCGATGGTGCCGTACCCGAACTCGCCATCGCCTCCTTCGCTGTTGCCGGGCTGGTTGCGGTCGCCCCGGCCGGTGCTCTCGGCCTCGTCGAGATCGACGCGGAACGCCTGCCCCTGGTCACGCGCGGCGGGCGGCGTCGCTGGCGCGGCCGCGGCAGGCTCGGCCGCGGGCTCGGCCAGCGCGGCGGGCGCGGCGTTCGAGCGCGCCGTCTGCTCGGCGTAGTGGTCGCCCTTGCGCACGTAGATCGTGCCGGCGACGCCGATGACCAGCACCAGCATCGCGGCGGCGGCCATCGCGGGATGGGTGGCGAAGCTCCGGAAGAACCGGAACAGCCAGCTCTCCTTGGCCTCCTCGGCCTTGCGCGGAACCCGGCGCGCCGCCTCCTGGAGCAGCAGCGCCGAGATCGACTGCGGCGGCTCGAGCTGGACCTGCAGGATCCGGCTCTCGCGCACCGCGCTGCGGGCCTGTGCGAGATCCTCGAGCGCCGCACGGTCCGCCGGGTGCGACTCGAGGTGCGCCTGCAGGCGGGCCTCTTCGGTCGAGCTGAGCTCGCCGTAGAGGCTGCCGATCAGCAGCGCATCGATGTCCTGGCGTTCGACCATGTCCTTGGGTCCTTATACTACGTGTGTAATCGTCGAGCGACGAACGAGCGAGCCCAGACACTTCGAGCACTTGGCACCGATCTGGTGCTTGGCTCGGGCGGGGAGCTCGCGGTTCGCAGATTACAGACGCAGGACCCAGGCAGTCGATCTAACGAGGTGCTGCGGATCCGCTACGGTCAGCGTCGCAGGCACCAAGTATCCGGATTCACTCAGTCCTTGTTCGGCTGACAGCTCCACTGGATGCTGTCGAGCACCCATGCGTCATCGCCGCACACTGCGGCCGAGGCGTCCGCCGTCTGGCTACCGCCTTGCTGCAGCATCAGCTTCGAGCTGCCGCGGTGGCTGGCGCGCCGCTTCGTCGAGTCCGGCGCGCACACGACGCGCCAGCTGATCGAGCAATCGACGGGGATCGTGCACGTGTTGTGGATCGTGAACTGGACCGCATCGTCGCCCTTGTCTGCCTGATCGAACGCGGTGCAGCTCGAGAGCGACTTCGCGCCGCGATCGGCAAACGCGGCAGGAACAGCGATCGAGATGGCGAGGGCGCACGTCGCCCATCGCGCCCACGGAGAGAGACGCATCTGCATTGGACAGACCCCGAGTAGTCGGCGCCACCACGCGCCGGTCATATGGACGCTGCGCGAGGCCGCGCCGCGGTTGGAACATCCGGCGCGCCGCTCGCGAGGAGCTCGCCGCGCCGTCGGTGTTCGGAGCGTCAGACAGCGAAGGTCGCCGTGGGTTTCGGTTTTTTTCGCGACTCGGCATGATCGCGCGATGACCAGCCCACTCGAGCTGTTCCGCGACGACGCGATGACCGGGCACGTGGTGCTCGTCACCGGAGGCGGCACCGGGATCTGCCGCGGGATCGCCGCGGCCTACGCGCGGCTCGGCGCCGACGTCTGCATCACGAGCCGCAAGCAGGACGTGCTCGACGCAACCGCGGCGGAGCTCGAGCGCGACACCGGCCGGCGCGTGCTCGCCATCGCGGCGGACGTCCGCGATCCGGACGCGATCCAGCGCGCCGTCGACGCGACCGTCGAGCGCTTCGGCAAGCTCGACACGCTGGTCAACGGCGCCGCCGGCAACTTCCTCGCGCCCGCCGCCGCGCTGTCGCCGAACGGGTTCCGCACCGTGATCGACATCGATCTCAACGGCACGTTCCTCGCCTCGCGCGCCGCGTTCGAGGCACTCCACAAGAGCGGCGACGGCCTCATCCTCAACATCAGCGCCACGCTCCACTACCACGGCACGCCGCTACAGATTCACGCGTCGGCCGCCAAGGCCGGCGTCGACGCGGTGACCCGCAACCTCGCCGTCGAGTGGGGGCAGTTCGGGATCCGCGTGTGTGGGATCGCGCCGGGGCCGATCGCCGACACCGAGGGCATGCGGCGGCTCGCGTCGAGCGATGCCGGCGCGCGCGTGCGCACGGCGATCCCCGCGGGCCGGTTCGGCACGATCGACGAGATCGCCGCGGCGGCGGTGTTCCTGCGCTCGCCCGCCGCGGCGTACATCACCGGGCACATCCTGGTGGTCGACGGCGGACACGCGATCGCCGCGCCACCCCTCGGCGGGTCACCGTGACCACGCGCGGCACGATGGACGTCGCGGCGCCGGCGCGCTCGGTCGCGCTCGAGCTGATCTCCGGCCGCGGTCACTACGAGCGAGTGATCGCCGCCGTGCGCGCCGCGCACACCAGCATCTGGATCGCGACCGCGAACGTGAAGGAGCTCCTCGTCGAGGACGGCCGCGCCGCGCCCGGGCGACGCCGCTCGATGCGACGCGCCAGCTACGTCTCGGTGCTCGCGATCCTCGACGAGCTCGCCGCGCGGGGTGTCGAGCTGCGGCTGCTGCACGCCGAGCTGCCGTCGCGGCCGTTCCGCGAGGAGCTCGCGAACCATCCCCGCCTGGTGGCCGGCGCGCTCGCGCTGCGCCGCTGTCCGCGGGTCCACATGAAGGCGGTGATCGTCGACGGCGCGCTGCTCTACCTCGGCAGCGCGAACTGGACCGGCGCCGGGCTCGGCGCGAAGGGCAGCGGGCGGCGCAACTTCGAGCTCGGCGTCGTCACCGACGACGGCCCGCTGCTCGATCAGGGGCAGGCGCTC
>JBQCJR010000552.1:0-13043 GCA_051952595.1 Kofleriaceae bacterium | reverse complement strand
GTCGCTTGTCGGGCCGCAGCTTCAAGATCTCGGCACGAAGTGCCTTGCCTTCTTCGGAAATCGTCATTCACCGACTTCAGCGCGCGGAGAGCGCGGCGGTGACGACGGGGGACGGCGAGGCATTACGCTCGTCGAGGCGCGCACCGAGCTGTACACGCCGTTGGCCGGGTTGTCCCCGCCGCCGGAGATCGCGTACAGGAACTGCAGCCCGTCCGCCGAGAGCACCAGGGCGAAGAACTGGGCGTTGGTGTTCTCGATCGTCGCGTTGATCTTCACGAACATCGCGTCGGACGGAGCGGCGAAATCGATCAGGCCACGCGCCGAGCGCCGGGTGATCACGATCTTCTTGCGATCCGGGGTGAGCGCGACGAACGACAGGCCGTCCGCGGCGATCGCGTTGGCGGAGGGCCCGATGAACAGCCGGTGCTCGGCGAAGATGCGGGTCGCGTCCTGGGTGGTGTACCCGCCGACGACCGCGTCGGCGATCCGCGCGGAGAACGCGCCGCAGCCTTCGATCGATGGATAGTAGAGGATCACCTCGCCACCGGGGCTCGCGGCGCCGACGCTGTCCTGGATATTGGCCTGGCTGAGCTCGGTCGAGATCGTCGGGACGTAGTCGAACCGGCTGCACACCGGCGTCTGGCACGTGCCCTCGACGCAGCCCTGACCGCCGTCGCAGCTCCCGCAATCGACGGTGCGCTGCGTCCCGCAGCGGTCCGCGACGGTATGGGTCTCGCAGCGATTGCCGAGCTGCTCGCACAGCTCCTGGTCGGTCTCGCACCCGACCGGCGCGTCGATGTCGCCCGACGGCGACTGCACCTTCCCACACGCACTCGCGATCACCAGCACCAGCCAACCCCGATAACTCATGTCGATCACGCTAACACGCGCGGAGCGAGCGCTCGCGCACGCTCGTTGGCACTCGCGGTCAGCTGCACGACACGAATGACACTCGATGAGTGGTGTGCGTGACGCGGCGCGACAACGTTTCTTGACTTCTGGTCAACAAAGGCTGGTGTGTTTTGCGGGCCGGCTCTCCATACTCGGTCGCGTGCGCGCAACATCCGGCATGAACGCTGCGGTGGTGGCTGCGATGCTCGCCGGCGTGGCGTGTGGTTCCGACGCCATCCCGCCGTTGCAGACCGCCGAACCGGGGATCGTCTACACGTATCCCGTCGATGACCAGCTCGATGTCCCGCTCGGTTCGCGGATCGTCGTGACGTTCTCGGAGCCGGTCACCGCGAGCGCGCTCGGCAGCTGTGGCGCCTCGGGCGGCGCGTTCTGTCTGGTCGGTCCCGATGGGCCGGTCGACGCGACCGCCGAGGTGACCGGCAACGGCAAGACCGTGCAGTTCTCCTCGGCGAAGCTGGCGCCGGGCACCACCTACGCGCTGTACGTGGGCGCCGCGCTGGCGCCGTTCGCGCGCAACCTGCCGGAGTCGGGCGCGCTGCTCGAGTTCACCACGCGCAGCGTGCGGCCGCGCGCGGCGCCGCCCGCGGTGATCGCGTTCAACGGCACCGATCCGGCGCGGCTCGACGAGCCGGGCGCGCGCCCGATCTTCGAGCCCACGACGCTGCGGCTGGTGTTCTCCGAGCCGCTCGACTCCCGCACGATCTCGCAGGCCGCCGGCTCGATCGAGCTGATCGACACCACGACCCAGGTCCCGGTGCCGGCGACGGTGTTCGTCAACGGCATCCACCTCTCGATCGATCCGATCGACGACCTCGCGGCGGGCACGCGCTACGAGCTGCGGCTCGGCAGCCGGATCACCGATCTCGGCGGCACGCCGCTCGCGGCGACCACGCTCGCGTTCGAGGTCCAGAACAGCCTCGGCGAGACCGGGCCGATCGCGCAGGTGCTGCGCACCCGCCAGCCGGGCGATCCGGGCCCCGCCGATACCCGCGCCGGCGTGCAGCCCAACTCGATCCAGATCTCGAAGCCGCTGATCGGCCGCGAGGAGCTCGCGCTGCTGCCGAGCACGCTAGCCACCGAGCTCGGCGATCCGAAGGCGCTCGACGGTCCGATCGCGTTCACGCTGCGCCGCGGCCAGCGGATCGGCGTGACCGGGCTCGCGGTGGCGCTCGGCGGCGAGATCCCGACCGGGCTCGCGACCGGTGACATGCAGATCGAGCTGCTCACCGATGCCGGCGGGCGGATCTATCGCAACCCGTACCAGCGGACCAGCCAGCGCCCGGAGAACGCGCTCGCGCCGCTGTACGTCGACCTCTCGCTCGACGTCGCGGTGTTCGCGGTCGATCCCGCGGGCAACGCGGTGCTGACCCAGATCGCGCTCGGCGTGCAGGCGACCGGCACGGCGATCGCCACCGAGGGCGTGCTGGCGATCGAGACCGCGGCGGCGATGGATCTCGGCCTGATGGGCGTGACCTCGGCGCCGACCAACTTCGTGCTCGAGCTGATCACCGACGAGACCGCCGTGGTGCCGGTCGACACCACGCCGCCGACCTTGCTCGCCACCTATCCGCCGGAGGGCTCGCGCGAGCTGCCGATCGATGGCGGGATCGAGCTGGTGTTCGACGAGCCGGTCGACCTCGATCGGCTGCGCGCCGGCGGGCTGCGCCTCGAGGACGGCGGCGGGCGCGCGGTGGCCGCGGCGATCGAGCACCACGGCGCGGCGATCGCGATCCGCCCGCTCGCGCGCCTGGCCAACGGCACCGACTACCGCGTGGTGCTCTCCGACGTCGCCGACCTGGCGGGCAACCCGCTCGCCGCGACCGCGCCGATCGCGATCTCGACGCCGCGCATGGCGTCGACCGACGTGCCACTCACCGTCACGGTCTCCAGCCCGGGGGCGCCGTGTGCGCTGACGGGCGGTGGTGCGGCGACCGGACCGGGCCGGTGCGCCGGCGGGCTCGACAACGACGCCCGCTACCGCGCGTTCACCCTCGATGCGATGCGGTCGATCGAGGTCGCGTTCAACGCGCCGCTCGATCCGCGCACCGCGACCCGCGGGGCCGGCTGCAACACCGGCAGCGTGCGGATCGAGCAGCTCGACTCCGCCGGGGCGTGCGTCGCGCCGGTCCCCGGCACGCTGCTCGCGCGGTCGCGTGGGCTGTCGTTCGTGCCCGACCGGCCGTGGGAGGTCGGAGCGCGCTACCGGATGGTCCTGGTGTCCGGCGGCAACCGCTCGTGCGACGCCAACGAGCTGTGTGGTGCAAACGGCAACGCCGCGAGCTTCGACCCGCTCGCCGGGACCGAGGGCGGCGACGCCGGCGGACCGAACCTGGTGATCGACTTCACCGGCGCCGCGCCCACCGAGACGGTGCCGCTGCTGCTCGAGGCGTCGCCGGCCACCGACGTCAACGGCTCGGGGTTCGTCGAGTCGGTCGAGATCCGGCGCGACGAGAACCGCGCCGCGCTGCGGATCACCGGGACCACCGGCAGCGTCAGCTCGGCCCGGTTCGACATGGACGACTGCCTGCCGGCGACCCCCGAGACCGAGGGCTGCATGTACCTGTCCGGCGCGATGCGCGCCGCGATGGGCGAGCTGTCGCACGATTGCCCGCTGCCCGACGGCACGATGGCGCCGAGCTGCATCCCGGTCGAGATCTCGCCGCACACGATCTACGCGACCTCGCTCGCGATGACCGCCTCGGTCGGGATCAGCATCGACACCGACACCGGCACCAACGTGATGCGGATCCGCGAGCCCGCCGACGGGCCGATCATGGGCTACATCATCGAGGGCGGCGGCGGCGCGAAGATGGTGGTGGCGCTCGACCTCTACATGGACGCGCCCGACATGAGCCTGCCGCTTTCGAGCCACGACCTGCACAGCAAGCCGATGGCGGTGTGGCTCGAGGGCCCGGTGTCGTTCCTGCCCGACGGCCGGATCTCGATCGCGCTCACGAACATCGAGGAGATGCCGGTGTCGGTCAAGATCGACGCGCCGCTCGGGATCGGCGGCACCGTCGAGATGACCGTGCCGGTCGGCGAGATGAAGCTGCAGCTGGTATCGCACGCGCTGCGAGGAGGTCCGCGATGAAGCCGAGCGTCGTTGCGATCGCGGTGGCCGGCGCCCTCGCGCTGCCGATCGCGCAGCCGGGGGGCGCCCACGCCGGGCCGCTGCACGAGCGGTTGTACGTCCGCGCCGGGGTCGCCCACGTCGCCACGCTCGAGTCGTCGCGCGAGCTCGAGCTCGCCGACGTGGATGGCGCGTCGAGCCTCGCGGTGCGCAACGGCCCGATCGTCGGCAGCGGCTCGACCGTCAGCTCGGCGACGATCGGGGCGCTGATCATCGGCTACCGGGTGACGCGCCGGATCTCGCTCGAGACCATCCTCGGCCTGCCGTTCACCGTGAAGTTCCAGGCCACCGGATCGCTGGCCACCGAATCGCTCGCCCCGAAGGCGCTGGGCCTGCCCACCGGCGTGCCGCCGCTCGGCAGCGAGCTCGGCGAGGCCAAGGCGCTCCCGCCGCTGATCACCGCGGTCTACCAGCTCCGCGAGCGCGGCGCGATCCGCCCCTACGTGGGCCTTGGCGCCGCGGTGATGTTCACGTACGACGCGAAGATCACCAACCCGGTGCTCACCGAGGTCAGCCAGCCTTCGTTCCAGGTCTCGCCCGCGCCCGGCGTGGTGCTGCAGACCGGCGCCGAGGCCCAGCTGTGGCGCAACCTGTACGCCCGCGTGGACGTCAAGTTCGTCGCCGGCATGCTCGCGCGCGCCACCGCCGAGCACATCCAGGTCCGCACGCCCGATCTGCCGCTGTTCGAGACCGTCGAGGTCGGCACCGCAAAGATGAGCGTGTGGGTCAATCCGCTGATCGTGCAGGCCGGGATCGGGATGGACTTCTAGCTTCGCGCGCCCACCGAGATCTCGCCGAGCGGGAACGCGACGCCGTTGATCCGCGCCTCCACGGCGTGGAGCCCGGGGTGGTGCTTGCGGGTGGACATGTCGGCGAACGAGACCTTGGCGGCGAGGCGCACGCGGGCGCGCGGGGCGAGCGAGAGCCGCTTGAGCTTGAACACCTTGGGCGAGCGCGCGCCGCTCGCCTTGACGTAGTGGATCGCGAAGTCGACCACGAGATCCTGGGCGCGCGTGGTGGTGCTGGCGAGCTCGAACGACAGCTCGAGGGCGCCGCCGATCGCGAGCCGGGCGGGTAGGTCGATCCCGTCGAGCTCGACGAGCGGGGTCGCACCGGCGCCGAGCAGCGACAGCGCGCCGCGATGGCCCTGCTTGACCAGCGAGCGCAGGGCGTGGCGCACGATCCAGGTGCGCGCCTCGGTGGCGTCGGCGAGCCAGCGCTGGCATGTGGCGACGACGATCTCGGGGTGGTCCTTCGCGATGTCGTTGAGGTTGTTGGCGACCGAGCGCCGCACGTACAGCTCGGGATCGTCGACCAGCGGCTCCAAGAGCGCGAGCACCGGCCGCGGATCGTCGATGAACGCGCGCAGGCGCTGGCCCCACGGCAAGCGCGGGCGGGTGCCCTCGGAGACCAGGCGGCGCACGTGGTAGCTCGGATCGCGCGTCCACGCGGCGAGCCGCGCGAGCGTCTGCTCGGGATAGCGCTCGAGGAACGGCCGGATGCTGAACTCGGCGGAGAACCGCTGGGTCAGCGCGTGCTGGGCGCGCATCGAGGTCTCGAAGTCATCGAGGCCGTAGCTCGACACGTAGATCGTGTGCGGCAGGTAGCGGAACGCCGCCATGCTCGACGGGGTGGCGAGCTCGAAGTCGAGCGCTCCGAGCATCGCGTCGATCGCCGCGCGGTAGTCGGCGAGCAGGTGGCGCCGCATCGCGGCGGCGATGTGTGCGCCGCGGCCCACCAGCTCGAGCGCGTCGAGCCCGGCCATACACTCGGCGACGAACGCGCGCTCGTCGAGCTGGCGGTGGCCGCGGCGCAGCGCGCCGGCGATCGCGGAGATGACGGATCGATCGAAGAAGTCTTTGAGCTTGCTCGGCATCGGGGAGGGGCGTCAGGCAGGGCGCCCGACGCGCCATCGGCATAGCGCGCGAACCGGCTATCGTCGCGCGCAGGGCGGCCGGATCCTTCGACGCGTGTCGAAGCGGACCCGCGCTACGACCGGCGCATGCCAATGCACACATCTTCTGGGGAGCCGAGGGACGGCGACGGCGCGACGCCGGTCCGGCGGGATCTCGCGGTCCGGTTGCCGCACCGGCCGGGCGCGCTCGCAGAGCTCGGCGAGCTGCTCGGGCGCGCGGGGATCAGCCTCGAGGGCGGCGGCGGGTTCGTGGTCGGCGATCACTGCATCGTGCGGTTCCTGGTCGCCGATGCGGCGCGGGCGGCCGAGGTCGTGCGCGCGGCCGGGCTCGAGGTGCTCGGCGTGAGCGACGTGGTCGTTCAGGCGCTCGACCAGGAGACCCCGGGGCAGCTCGGCCAGCTCGCGCGTGCGATGGCCGACGCGGGCGTCAACATCGAGTGCGTGTACAGTGACCACGATCACCAGCTGATCCTGTGCGTCGACGACGCGATCGCGGCGGCGCGGGTCTCGGAGGCGTGGCGCCGGCGGCGGGCCCCGACCGGAGGGTCGAGCCCGTAGCTAGGCAGGGCGGTCGACGCGCCCATCGGCGTAGCGCGCGAACCGGCCCTCGTCGCGCGGATGGACCGGCTCGGCGCTCGGCCACGACCAGCCGCCGAACCGGGTCCGCTGGTAGTCGCGGAAGGTCTCGCGCAGCTCCTCGCGGGTGGTCATCACGAACGGGCCCTGCTGGACCACCGGCTCGCCGATCGGGCGGCCCTGGAGCATCAGCAGCTCGGACGGCTGGTCGGCGTTGGCGAGCGCACACGCGGCGTCGGCGCGCAGCTCGATCGCGCTGCGCGGCGGGATCTCCTGGCCATCGACGCGTAGGCCCGCCCCGGCGAACCAGTACAGCCGGCGCGTGGTGCCCGGCTGCGCGGCGGGCAAGGTCCAACGCGCGCCGGGCGCCATCTGGATCGTCCAGATCGCGACGTCGGTGTCGGGGCGCGACGCCCACGACCGCGGCGGCGGCGCCGGCGGGCGCGCGCCGGCCAGCTCGCCGGCGATCGCGGTGATCTCGGTGGTGCGGCCGGCGTCGTCGCGCGCGACGTGGCGCGGGATCGCGCCCGCCCACAGCATCGAGAAGTGCGGCTCGACCATCTTGTCCACCCGCGGCAGGTTGAGCCAGATCTGGAACAGCTCGACCGGGTTCGGGCGATCGCGGTCGAGCAGCGGGAACATCTCGGCGTGCGAGATCCCGCCGCCCGCGGTCAGCCACTGCACGTCGCCGCCGCCATAGCGCGCGGCGGCGCCGAGCGAGTCGGAGTGATCGAGCAGGCCACGCCGCACCACCGTCACGGTCTCGAAGCCGCGGTGCGGGTGGGCCGGGAAGCCCGGCACCTGCTCGCCGTGGTACATGCGCCAGCCGTCCTTGCCGGCGAAGTCCATGCCGATCCGCCGGCCATCGAGCGGCGCCGCCGGGCCGAGCACGTCGTTGCCCGCGGGGTAGCGGTCGTCGTGGTGAACGCAGAACAGGAACGGATCCGGGGTCGGCCACGGCGTGGTCCCCGCGGGCAGCGGCTGGACGCCGAGGAGCGCGCTGCCGGCCGGCGCCGCGGCCGGACGGGCGCAGCCGGGCAGGGCCGCGCCGGTGACCGCCAGGAACTTGAGGGCATCGCGTCGCGTGGGCTCGCTCACCCGTCGAGGATGGCGCCGGGGGCGCCCGCTGTCACGCCGCCGGCTGCCAACAGTCCGTTCCGCGCGATGTGAACCTGGAGCGGCAGGGCGCAGAGCGCTGTGGACATGCCGCGCCTGTGACCTGCGCCAACATCGGCACAGGTTGCGCGGTGGTTCGCAGCTCGACAGGCGCTTGGACAACCGTCGGCCCTGGCAGGCCGACGGTTGACCACATGCCCACAGCGCCTGCCGCTACCAGGGGAGATTTCCGGTTGGGGAAGAAGAAGAGGAAGGGCTCCTCGACGTGCCCCGGGTCTTCGCGGTGTGCCGCCCGCTTGCATGCGTTCAGTCGCTTGGGCTCAGCAGCTTGAGTTCGCTCGGGTTCAGCCGCCGAGTTTGATTTCGCCGATATCCCAGGGCCGCACGATGTCCGAACGCCGGACGCAATTGTCCGCAACCCGGACATTGTGCGGCTGCCATTCCCGCCCTCCCAGCTGCTCCTCTTCTCCCGGATCCAAAAAATCTTCCTCGGTAGCAGCAGGCCCTGTGGGCATGTGGGCAACCGTCGGCCTGCGAGGGCCGACGGTTGTCCAAGCGCCTGTCGAGCTGCGAACCTCCGCGCACCCTGGCGCCACCGCCTCGCAGGTCACAGGCGCGTCATGTCCACAGGGCTCTGCGCCTCGCGCCGCACCTAGCGCCACTGCAGCAGCAGCCGGCCGTCGCGGTGGACCTTCGCCGCCACCTCGCGCGCGTCCTCGCGCAGCCCGGTGCCGTCGTCCTCGATCCGGCGGTGCACGCGGGTCGCCGGCGCGAGCATCGCGTCGCGGCCGCGGGTGAAGCTCTGCTCGCGCACGATCGCGAGGTACGCCTTGTCGAGCGCGAGCGCGCGCTCGCGGGTCGGGAACAGCGCCCACGCCAGGTCGCGATCGCCGCCCACCGCCGCCCGGCGCACCGCGCGCTCGTCGAGCTGGCCGCCCGGGAAGAACCGCGCGAGCAGCTCCTCGTTGCTGCGGGTCTCGTCGCCGCCGCGGACCCGCGCGAAGTAGGTCGCGAGCTCCGGCGCCGCGTGGCCGACCTGCGGGCGATCCTGGAGCCCACGCAGGTCCTGCATCCGCCAGCCGTCGAGGCCCGGCACCTTGCGGGGCAGCCCGAACGTCTGGTCGATCGTCACCCCGAGGTGGCCGTGGCAGCCCATGCAGAACCGGTGCTCCTCGTCGGTCTGCACGCGCAGCGCGCCGGTCGCGTCCTCGATGTAGCCATGGAGCTGCCAGCCCCACGGCGTGATCAGCCCGACCTCGTGATCGCCCTGGTACACCGGCAGCTTGCCGGCCTCCTTGTCGTCGGCCTCCTCGGCGTACGCGCGCTGGCGGCCCCAGTCGTCGGGCGCCTCGATCTTGCGCATGTAGCGCAGCTCCTTCATCCGGACCGCGATCTGGGTCGGCGCGTCGGGATCGAGGTAGCGCAGGCTGTGCAGCAGCTCGGTGCCGAGCGGGTACGCCTGCGCGACCACCGCGACGTCGCGCGCGGCGCCGGCGTAGTGGGGCGGCAGCCGGCGCACCCGCGTGGTCTCGGCGCGCAGCGCGCCATCGCCGTCGAGATCGAACCCGAGCAGCCGCTCGTCCACCGGCTCGATCTCGCGATCGACCACGCGGCTCGCGTAGTCCTCGACCGAGAGCGCCGCCTCGACGAGCGACAGGTTCAGCCGGTACACCTCGAGCGACCGCTCGCCATCGGCGGTGCGGCGGAACGCGTCCGGAAGCCGGACAAACAGGTCGCTGCCCGAGCCGTTGGTGGGCCAGAACGCGCCGAGGAACGGCTGGAACCGCACCGCGCGCCAGCCCGAGCCGTCGCTCGCCAGGCCGTGGTCGTCGAACCCCGCGGCGAGATCCAGATCCGGCCGGAATCCGGCGTAGCTCGCCGGCAGCGCGGCCATCGCGGCGCGCAGCGGCGCGTAGTTGTCGGTGCGCACCCATCGCAGGATCTCGGCGTCCGAGGTCCGCGCGAGGAACGGCCGCCGATCGGCGAACAGGTTGGTCCAGTGGTTGTCGAGCGCGACGTCGGAGAACGCGTACGAAGCCTGGAGCGCGCTGTCGTCGAGGCTGGTCCGCCCCTGGCCGCGGGTGTGGCACACCCAGCACGGGTTGGACGCGCCGCCGGTCCGCGTGTAACACATCGGCGGGATCGCCGCCTCCGCGTTACCGACCACGCCGGCGCGCGCCCGGGCGTACGCGAGCGGGCCACGCGCCGGGGCGATCGCGCTCGCGCGGCGCGAGGCCACCTCCGCAAGCTCGGCCCGCTCCGCCCGGTCCGCCTCCGGGGGCCGCGACGACACACCGCCGCGGCCACAGCCAAGCACCAGCGCGAGCGCTGCGACGGCGGCCCTCACCGCGGTGGCCAGCTCGACAGCTGGTCCTCGCCCGGGTGCTGGACGTTGAAGAACAGCGTGCCCATGCCCGGCGAGAACGCCGGCCCGGTCGCCTCGGCGTCGCTCGGCGCGGCGGCGATGCGGAACGCGCGCCCGAAGGTCGGCGTCGGCGTGGTGCGGTGCGCCGGATCCAGGTCGAGGTAGTACACGCCGTCGGCCGACTTCTTGCCCGACGAGCCGAAGTAGCCGTCGGTGCCGAACCACACGCCGCCATCCGCGTCGATCAGCAGGTTGTCGGGGCTGCCGGCATCGAACATCCCCGCGGCGAGCGCGCCCTCCCACACCTGCCAGTAGTCGAACGTCATCGAGGTCGCCGGGGTCGCCGCCGCGGCCTCCTCGATCGCGAAGATCCCGCCGGTGCGGTCGCCGCGGTTCGGCTGGGTTGCCGTCGCGGGCAGCAGCACGCCGTTCTGGTCGAGCGCGACCGTGCCGGAGTGGTTGGTGAACGCGACGTAGATCCGCGGCGTGCCCGAGAGGTCGCGCGGGTTGTACTCGACGTCCTCGGGGCGGTTGAGCTCCATCGCGCCGATCTTGAGCGACGCGGTGAACAGCGCCTTCTTGACGTCGTTGTCCGTCGGGAACCCGCCGATCCCGTTCCAGCTCACGTCCTGGAGCGCCTGGCCGACCGTCTTGGTCGGCGCGCCGAGCCCCGCGGCGTTCGGCGCGATCGCCGTCGACGTCGTCGACAGCACGACCCACCGGCCGGTGCCGGGCGCCGCCTCGGTCGGCGTGGCCATCCCGGCGGCGAGCCGGCGGCCGTGGGTGTTGTCGAGCCCGGCGAAGTGCGCGACGTACAGCTTGCCGCTATCGAGCAGCGCGCGGATCTGCGCGCGGGTCATGCCCGGCACGTACGGCTGCGTGGTGACGAACTTGTAGATGTGGCCGGAGCGGCGATCGTTGCCGGCGTACAGCACGATCGGCTGGTTCGGCAGCAGCTTCCAGTCGGCGCCGATCGCGAACGTGGCGTTCTCCCAGTTCGCGCGGCCGAGGAAGCCGAGCTTGCGGTGGCCGACCCCGGCGGTGGTCTTGCCGTAGTACTCGTCGGACGGCGTGCCCGGATCGATCTCGACCAGGAAGCCGTACGCGTCCTTGGGGTGCGCGGCGGTGCCGCCCGGGCCGACGAACTCGGCCGTCGGCGACGCGGCGAGGTTGAAGCTGACGTTGGCGCCCGGATCGAAGCCCTGGCCGGTCAGGAACCGGTTGCCCGAGCTCCAGCCGGTCTCGAGGTCGCCGTAGCTGAACGCGACGTTCTCCTCGGCGGTGAGCACGGTGCCCCACGGCGT
The DNA here is from genome assembly GCA_051952595.1 of Kofleriaceae bacterium. Taxonomy (GTDB): domain Bacteria; phylum Myxococcota_A; class Polyangia; order Haliangiales; family Haliangiaceae; genus JABFXX01. Next base: position 1,725 of record JBQCJR010000552.1, on the reverse strand, counting down.
CACCGCGCCGGAGCAATCCGCCTGCACGCCGACCACCACGTCGTCGGGCAGCGCGGCGCCGGTGTCGTCGCGATCCGGGCTGACGTCCATGCCGGTCACCTTGACCAGCGTCGCGTCGGTCGCGTCGTAGCGCCGCGCGGTCTGCGCGCGATCGAGCGACCACGCGCCGGTCGAGGGATCCTGGACCACGTGCATCCACGTGCCGCCGACCTGCTTCTTGTACTCGTCGGTGTAGATCGCGAGATCCGCCGCCGTCCACGCGTTCGACGTCGGCGAGCCGGTGATCGTGCCCCAGTACGACAGGAACCGCGCGAGCGTCAGGTGCTGGCCGGTCGGCGCGGCGGTCGCGCGCGGCCGGTTGTTCGAGACGTACTCGTGGTTGACCCACATCCAGCCGGCGCGGTCGTTGCCGTTCCAGTGCGGGGTGTCCTGCCAGCCATCGCCGAAGAACGCGGTGAAGTCGGCGTTCGCGCCGAACCGCGGGGTCACCGCCGGGCTGGTCATCGGGTCCCAGGTCAGCGGATCGAGCCACTTCACCACCACGTCGGTCACCAGGCCGCGGATCGCGCGCACGCTATCGGTGGCGGCCGGCGCGAGCGGGAACTCGAAGTCGTCGGGCAGCGCGCCGGTGGCGTATTGCCCGACCAGCGCCTTCACGTAGCCCGCGATGTGCGGCGCGCCGGTGTTCGCCGCGTCGCAGTAGCCGAGCGAGACCATCGACGACAGCGGCGCGGCGCCGGGCACGCCCTCGGTCTCGGTCTCGCGGCCGCCGCCGACCGGGCAGCTCGCGCCGTTGGCGCCGCCGGGGCCCGCGGGGCCGGGTTCGCCGGCCGAGCCGTCCTCTCCTCGAGGACCTTGTGGACCGGCGGGCCCCTTGGGTCCCTGCGGGCCTTCCGTGCTGTTATCGCCGCAGCCGGCGAGGGCCGCGCACAGCGTCGCGGCCAGGATCTTGGTTCGTGGACGCATCGTGCGTGAACGATGGCGACCACGCGTGACGCGCCGGACTCGCAGCCGAAACACTTGGCCGCGGGATCGTTCGCGCGCGCCGCGCTGTGTGGCGAGATGATCGCGCGCGCGTGGCGGGAGCGCGCGCGTGGCGGGAGCGCCTACTTGCGCGACGGACGCAGCACCCAGCGCTCCTCGGCGGCGCCGAGGATGTCGGGCGTGGTGAACGGTACGGTCACGTACTGGTTCTTCGACCACTGCTCGTCCATCAGATCGCGGAAGTGCGGGCTGCGCGAGTCGAAGATCTGACCGCCCGGCAGCGCCCAGCGCTGCTCCGGCGGCTGGCCCGCCTTCACCGCGATCACCGAGCGCATCGCCGGGCCGTGCTCGTACGCGAAGCTGTACGAGCCGATCGACGGGTTCGACGCGTCGACCGCGTGGCTATCGCCCGGCCGCGGATACGTCTTGCCGGGCCCCGGCAGGCCGAGCGTCGGATCCGGAATCAGCGCCGGCACCTGCGCGACGTGGAGGCGGCCCCACTGCCAGCCGGCCGGATCGTTGCCGAGCCGGCTGACCGCCTGGGTGAGCGCCGCGTCGAGCGCGATCGCCACCTGCTGGGTGCAGGTCTCGATCGCCGGCGTGCCGAGCGTGTCGCACAGCAGCGCGCTCTGCGGGTTGCCGGGCGCCGTGCCGGTGCGCATCCGCTCCGGGTGCTCGAGCGCGGTGATCGCCGCCGAGATCGTGTACGCGCGGCGCGGGAACTCGCCGAGCAGCTCGAGC
>JBQCJR010000551.1:0-10778 GCA_051952595.1 Kofleriaceae bacterium | reverse complement strand
CACTCGGCTACCTCGATGAGCACCGTCCCGAACGTGGGCTCGTGGTTGCTCGCCGGCGCCGCGGCTCGAAGGAAGTGTCAGGGATGTCCTTCGACTAACTGTCAAGGATGTCCGTGGGCTGAAGTGTCAAGGATGTCCGTGGTTGTACACGCATCTCGGACTCTTTGTCCAAAACCCGGACATCTAGCTCACCCTCCCCGCCCTCCCAGCTCTTCCTCTTCCCGGCCCCCCGGAAATCTCCTCGGTAGCAGCAGGCCCTGTGGGCTCTGCGACCAGCGCGCCGAGCTACGAGCTAGTACCGGCCGCCGACCACGAAGCCGCCGCCGTCGCCGCCGACCACCGGCGCGAAGTACACCTGGCGCTCCATCGCGCTCGAGGAGCCGGTCGCGGCGCCCTTGGGTGCGGTCAGGTACAGCACCACGCCGCCGATCGCGACCGCACCGCCCGCGATCGCGAACACCGTGGCGAGGTTGGCCTGGCTGCGCGCATCGCGGGTGAGCGCGAGCCCGCGCTCGTCGCACGTGTTCGCCATGCCGAGGCAGTTCGAGTCGAGCGCCGCCTTGTAGTCGTCGCGCGCGTCGATCGTCAGGTACGCCGAGACGCCGAGGCTCGCCAGGCCCGCCGCCGCCATCGAGAGCCCGACGATCCGGCGGAGCCGGCCGGGATGGGCCTCGCGCGCCGCGCCGGATCCGTTCCCGCCCGCGATGCCCTCGCCATCTCCGTCCGGCGAGGTCCCCCTGGAGCCGCGGCGCGGCAGCTCGAGGGTGAGCTCGCGCGCTGCACCGCGCTCGAGCTCGAGCGCCTTGGTCTTCTTGGTGCCGTTGACCTGGTAGACCAGCTCGTGGAGCCCGGGATCCACGCGGATCTCGACGCCGATCTCCTCGTTGGCGAGGCGCCGCCCGTCGAGCGTGATCGCCGCGGCCGCGAGGTCCGGCTCGACCGACGTGTTGACCGTGAGCCGCGGGACATCGATGTCCAGCTCCTCGACGTGCTTCTCGAGCTTGGCCGCGCGGCGGTCCTTCGAAGAAGCCGCCAGCTTCGCCGCATCCGCGTACCACTGATACGCGTGCGCGAGCTTGCCCCAGTCCTCGTAGCACTTCGCCACGTCGAGCTTCGAGTTGATCCCCGGATCGGCGGCGTCCGCCTGCTCGAGCGCGGGGCACGCCTCGGCGTACTTCTTGGCCGCGAGCAGCTTCTTGCCCTTGTCGGCCTGCGACTCGGCGCGCGCCGCGCCCGCCGCGCCGAGCACCAGGATCGCGATCGCGAGACGCTTCATGGCATCACCTGGAACACGCCGCTGTCGAGGAACGACACGGCGATCGGTAGCTCGCGGTTGGTGAGGTCGCCCATCGCCGCCGTCGGGTAGCCGCCCTGGATCGCGGAGGCGCGCATCGTGTAGAAGCTGCCCGCCTTGAACAGCTCCGGCGGCACCACGAACCGCGGCGCCGCGGCGCTCGCGCCCAGCACGCGCTTGCGGACCAGCGCGGTCGGCGGCGACGCGGTGTTCGGGACCAGCTCGAAGATGTCGAGCTGGTACATCGTGTTGTCAGCGATGTCGGTGGTGAACGTGATCTCGACGCCGCGGGTCGGCAGCGGGATCACGTTGCCGTCGGTGGCCAGCGCTTGGCCGTCGAGCTTGATCAGCTCCGGCAGCCCCGCCGGCAGGGCGAGCACGAGCCCCGCCGAAGGCAGCTCGCGCTGGTACAGGCCGGCCGCCAGGGTGATCGGCAGCGCGCCCGGCGAGGTGTACGTGCGCGTGCCCTGGGTCGTCCAGCTCAGCAGCGTGGCCCACTCGCGATCCGCGAACGGGTTGCCGTACGTCGCGGTGATCGTCCCCGCATCCCCGACCAGCACGCTGCCGCCCGTGTGCAGCGTCGGGCCCTGGTCGACGTTGAGCATCCCGCCCGGCGCCGCGCGCAGGTTCCACGACATCGCCGGTGCACCCACCGCGGGCAGCACCGCGTCGAGCCGGCGCGCCACCTCCGCCGGGTCGACGCGCACATCCAGCGTCTGATCGAGCGCCACGGTGGTCAGCGATCCCGTGATCGATTGCGCCGGCACCGCCTGATCGAACGGCGGCACCTGGAGCGCCCCCACCAGCTGGCCGCCCGCATAGCGGAGCACCGCGACCACGTCCTGCGTCGTGATCAGCTCGTGCGGCCGGCCGCTGATGCTCGTCATCGACTTGTACTCGAACGCCGCCGGCGCGAGCCGGGTATCACCCGCCGTCGCCGGCGCCGACAGCGACCGGCTGTTCCACGCACCCACGGTGTAGAGCTGGAACGTCTCGTTCGAGAACGGCACGTCCAGCGCGACGTCGACCGCGATCGTCGCGTCCATCGGCGCCGGCTGCGGATCCGGGTGCTCGAGCACGCCCATCAGGCCGCGCAGCGCCGGGGTCGGGAAGTCCCAGAGCCGCGGGACCCGGTCGCCGTACTCCGGCACGGTGAACAGGATCGGCGTCGCCGTCTCGAGCCGCGCGCCCCACGTGTTCGGGCTCGTCAGCACGGCTTCGACCCGACGGATCCCATCGGGCTCGGCGTCATCAGGGACCAGGTACGTCGCCGAGACCTCGCTCAGGTCCTGCGGCGCGTACACGTTGGTGGCGCCCTGCGAGACGCGCTGGATCGAGAGACGCACCGGCAATTCACCGGTGCCCGAGGTCTCTTCGATCCCGGCGATCTGCGCGCAACCCGCGAGCAGCGCGATCAATACAGAGAAGCGCCCCACGGGGAAAATCGTATCACCAGGGCGCCCCCGCGCGCGCTACTTCTCGCCGCTGTCGTCGCTGTCGTGGCCCTTGTCGCGCTGCCAGAACCGCAGCCGCGACCAGTGGTCCCGGTCCTCTTCTTCCTTGGTGTCCTCGCCGGCTCGCTTCAGTCGCACGCTCGCCTTCACGTCGGGCTGCGCGCCGGTGAACCGCTCGCTGTTCGGGATGAACCGGATCTCCGTCTTGATCTCGAACGACAGCGTCGTGAGGATCTTCGCGATCTCCTCGCTGACGTTGAGGTTCGCGAGAAACTCGCGGGTCTCGCGCGCGATCACCTCGAACACCTTGTCCTTGGCGCCGTCCGCCGACGAGGCGATGTACCCCGCGACCTCGGGAAGGCTCTCGCGCGCGAGCTTGCGAATGCCCTCCTCGGTCTGGAACACCGCCCCCATGCCCGCGGCGAACGTCTTCTTCACCAGATCGGGGACCAGGGTCTCGAGCCGCTGGCGGATCGTCTCGGTGAGGCTGTCGCCGTCGCGGCTGGACCGCGCCTCGGGAATGTCGCGGTCGTGCCGCTCCGGGCGCTCCGGCCGGTCGTGCCGCTCCGGGCGCTCGTCACCTCTCCCATCGCTCCGCCCCGCAGCACCGGCAGCAGCGGTGGGCACCTCATCGTCGGCGGCCGCAGACATACACCAGTGCGTACCCCCGATCCGCCCGCGGATCAACCCTGGTATCCTGCCGCGATGGCGGAGCCGGCGCGCCGATCGAAGGGCGAGATCGCAGAAGACTCGCCGTCGCCCGGCGACTCGGTGAGCGTGCTAGCGCGCGATGCCCGTCGCTACCGCCGCGACGACCACGGCAAGCGTCCACCGCTGAGGATCCGGAGCTGGCGCGCGTACTGGACCACGTTCCGGGTGATCGGCAGCTATCTGTGGCTCAAGTTCCGCGCGCGCTTTCACGACGAAGCCTGGACCGTGCGCAGCCTGCAGCGCATCCACCTGCGCAACGCGCGCCGCATCGAGCGCACGATCGTCGAGCTCCAGGGCCTGTTCATCAAGGTCGGCCAGCTGATCTCGATCATGACCAACTTCCTGCCCGAGGAGTTCCGCCGCGAGCTCGAGGGCCTACAGGACGCGGTGCCTCCGCGTCCGTACGAGGACATCGAGGCCCGGCTGCGCGAGGAGCTCGGGCGCGCGCCCGCCGAGGTGTTCGCGCAGTTCGAGCGCCGGCCGATCGCGTCCGCGTCGATCGGCCAGGTCCACCTCGCGCGCCTGACCGACGGCACCAAGGTCGCCGTCAAGGTCCAGTACCCCGACATCGAGGAGGTCGTGCGCCGCGACCTCCTCACGCTGCGCCGGATCTTCCGGATCATCGGCTGGTTCGTCCCGTACCAGGGCCTCGAGGAGCTGTACCGCGAGATCCGCGCGATCATCCTCGAGGAGCTCGACTACCGCGCCGAGGCCGATAACGCCGCGCGGATCGCCGCGAACTTCGAGGGGCGCCGCGACGTCGCGTTCCCACACGTCGTGCAGGAGCTGTCCACCACGCGCGTGCTGGTCACCCACTTCGAGGCCGGCTGCAAGATCACCGACCGCACCGCGACCAAGCAGCTCGGACTCGATCGCGGCCAGCTCGCCCGCCAGGTCGTCGAGATCTACTGCCAGCAGATCTTCACCGACGGCGTCTATCACGCGGATCCCCACCCCGGGAACCTGCTGGTCCGGCCGCAGCCGCCCGGCGCGGCCGGAGAGACCACCAGCGCGCCGACGATCGTGTTCCTCGACTTCGGCGCCGTCGCCGAGATCCCCGGCCACGTGCGCGCCGGGATCGTCGAGCTGATCCAGGGCGCGCTGACCCGCGACACCCGGCGGATCGTGCACGCGATGAAGCAGATGGGCTTCGTCGCGCGCGGCGCGAACGAGGCGATGTTCGAGCAGGTGATCGAGTACTTCCACGAGCGGTTCCAGGAGAACATCTCGCTCGACTCGCTCAACCTGAAGGACATCAAGTTCGATCCCCAGAAGGGGCTCGAGAGCGTCGCGGACCTCCGGCGGATGGACATCTCGTTGCGCGAGCTGTCCGAAAACTTCCATGTTCCCAAGGAGATCATCGTCCTCGAGCGCACCCTGCTGCTGCTCATGGGGCTGTGCACCGAGCTCGATCCGACGCTCAACCCGATGACCGTGATCCGGCCGTACCTCGAGCGGTTCGTGCTCGGCGAGGAGGGCGACTGGTCGCAGCTCCTGGTCGAGACCTCGAAGGACCTGGTGATGTCGGTGACCGCGCTGCCGGCCGAGATCCGCAAGTTCATGCGGGCCGCGCACTCCGGCGAGCTGCAGCTCAAGTTCAAGAACATCGACGCGCCCGCCCAGCTGATGTACCGGCTGGGCCATCAGTTCATCTTCGCCGGGATCGGGATCGCCGGCGCGGCGATCGCCGTGATCCTCGAGGGGCGCGGCGAGGATCACCGCGCGATGTGGGGCTGGTGGACCGCGCGGGTCGCCGGCGCGCTGCTGGTGTGGAGCTGGTGGTCGTCGCGCAACCTGCTGCGGCGCAAGTGATCAGCCGAGCACGTAGAGCAGCGCGATCAGCGCGCCGATCCCAGCGACCACCGCGAGCAGCACGAGCATGACCTTGGTCCAATCGGTCGGCGCGTCGCCGAACACGATCTGCGGCGTCTCGCCGTGTACGATCGCCCGGTACGGCGCGCCGCGATAGCGGTACGCGAGCACCCACGCCGGCAGCGCGACCCGCTCGGTGGTCTGGCGCTGGATCAGGCACGCGACGTGGATGTTGCGGAACCGCGTGCCCGGGATGTGGGACTCGACCTCGCTGCTGGCGAACCGCTCGACCGCGTGCTGCGCGACCACGCGCGCGTAGCTGCGCTGCGCGTCGAAGCTCTCGAGCACCGCGGGCTCGCCCGGCCCCCGCTGATCGATCGGCACCGCGCGCGCCATGTCGTAGTGCGGGATCAGCCGCTCGCACTCCGCGGGCGTGAGGCCGCGGGTCGCCGGCACGCAGATCCCGTGGAAGTCGAGCACGACCTCCCCGCTGTGCGGCGCCCAATCCGCGCGCACCCTGCCCTCGTTCGAATCCGCCGTCCACGTCACCGCGGCGCGCGCCTGCACCACCCAGCCCGCCCAGCCCAGCGGCGTCAGCGACTCGAACACCGCCTCGTCGCGCAACGCCATCGGCGCCCACCAACCGCGCTTGCCGAGCCAGCCGCGCAGCGCGTCCTCGGCGGTCGCGCGGTCGACCGTGAACGGGATGCGCAGCCGCGCGGTCTCGATCGGATCGACCGGCTGCTCGATCTTCATGGTCGCGCCGCAGAACGCGCAGCGCGGCGCCTGGTCCTCCGCCGAGAACGCGACCGCCGCGGCGCACTCGGTGCACCGCAGCACCTGGGCGTGTGGCGACGCCTCGACCGGGCGGTCGGCCATCGGGACCGCCAGCGCGCAGATCGCGCAGCGCAGGTCGCCCTCCTCGATCGGGCTGTGGCAGCGGACGCACGGCGCGAGCGGCGCGGCGGCGGAGGTCGCGGGCTGGTTCATCGCGAGCTCCCCAGCACCGCGATCGCGATGATCGCCGCGATCAGCAGCGCCAGCGCGAGCAGGATCTTCCACCACGACGTCGGCGCCTTGCCGGTCACCCTGCCGGTCTGGCCGTTGATCACGACCCGCAGCGGCGGCTTGTCCCCGCGGTAGCGCACCGCGAACACCCAGACCGGGACCAGGATCGGATCGAGCGACTCCCAGTCGATCTGGGAGTCCCACGACAGACCGCTGTGGCTATCGCCCGGCATGAACCGGCGCAGCCGCGCGCCGACCTCGTCGTCCGCCTCGGAGCGCGAGAGCGCCAGGCAGTCGGTCTGCCCGCGCGCGTACTCCTCCTGGATCCAGCCCGAGACCACGGCCGGCGAGAACCGGCGCAGCTGCTTCAGATCGTAGGGCTCCACCTGCTGGAGCTCGGCGTTGGACAGCCCGCTCGATGCGCTGACGATCACGTCGGTCACGTAGCCGATGTGGCGCCCCGAGAGCGGGTAGTACTCGGTCCTGGTCACCGTGCGGGTCCGGGTCACCGGCTTGCCGTCCTCGATCGCGGTGTACGTCTCCTCCTCGGTGTACAGCTCGGCGATCCGGGCGCTGTAGTGGGTGCGCGCGACCGCGCTGTAGAGGTACGCCGGGAGGTACACGCCGCGCAGGTCCTCGACCTTGGCGCGCTTGAGCGCGGAGTCCGCGAACAGCCCGCGGTTGCCGAGCCACGCCTGGAGCCGGCCCCGGGCGACCTCGGCGTTGCCGGTGAACGCGATCACGAACCGCGGATCGGGCTGATCGCCCGAGCGCGGCCGCTCCACGAAATTCGGGCTCGCACAGTAGGGGCAGGTCTGGGTGCGGACGCCCTCGAACGAGAGGATCGCCCCACACTGACCACACGAGAACGTCACCGCGGTCACGGCGTCGCATCGTAGCGCAGGCCGAGGGCCGTGCCATCGCCGGGAGCGCGCGCCTCGCCCCCACCCCGCGGAATCGATCCGCGGCCGCGCGAGATCGGAAAATTTGGACTCGGATGCGTCACCGCGGGATCATTTTTGTCGGGAACAGGGGTTGGTTTCACCGCGTTCTTGGAAGTAGAGGAAGGACACATGCTCGCTGTCATCGGGAACTTCATCGCAGGCCTCGGGGTGCTCGGCCTGTTCACGGCGACGTTGCGGCTGACAAAGCCGGGCACGCGGGCTTGAACTGAAATAGACTGGGCAGGTGGTCAGTACCGTCCTGCCGCGGGTCGCCCGGACGCCCGCTCCCCACGAGCTCACGCTCGCCGACGTCGAAGCGGTGCGCCTGCTGTTGCGCGGCGACTCGGTGATCGACTGGCACCGGCTCTCGTTCGCCGATCACGCCGAGGTCGATCGGTTCCTCCGCCTCAACGAGTTCGACCCCGAGTCCGACGACGAGATGGGTCGGCTCGAGGACATCCGCGCCGACGCAGTCGACTATCTATCGCGCGCGTTCGCGATGGCCATCCCGGACGAGGTCGCCGCCGACCTGCCGGCGCGCGACCTGTTCCTGGTCGCGTCGAGCCATGGCCCGCATCAGAAGTGGGCGTGCGTGGTGCTCAAGGTGATGCACATCATCCACCACATCAACGGCCGCGCCGGGCTGCTCAAGATGTCGGTGTCCGACGAGATCATCTTCCGCGAGATCGAGCTGAAGGTGATGCAGGTCGTCGAGCAGCTGCGCCAGGCCGGCGCGCCGCTCGCCGAGTGGGAGTGGAGCCGCAAGCCCCGCGACTCCCAGATCACCAAGCTGCTCGCCAAGCGCTCGACGCTGGCCGCGAACATCTACGACAAGCTGCGGTTCCGGCTGATCGTGCCGAGCCCAGAGGATCTCGTGCCGATGCTGGCGACCCTGACGCGCCAGCTGATCCCGTTCAACTACGTGGTCCCCGGGGAGTCGCTCAACCAGCTGGTCGATCTCGCCGAGCTGATGCGCGCCCGGCTCGAGGACTGGCCCGGCACCGGCCCGGAGGGCAAGCCGCGCCGCGCGCCCACCGCGCTGACGAGCAACGAGTTCTCGGGGCCGGAGTACCGGATCATCAACTTCGTCGCCGACCTGCCGCTCAGGATCGAGCGGATCGTGCCGCTCGCCGAGCTGCCGCCGGATCTCTCGCACGTGGTGTTCGTGCTGACCGAGTTCCAGATCGCCGACAAGGCCACCGCGCTGCGCAACGAGTCCGGCGCGTCGAGCCACGAGGCGTACAAGGCGCGCCAGCACGAGCGGGTCCGCATGCGCCTGTTCCGCGACAAGGACGATCCTCTGCTGCCGGACTGACCGGCCGGCCCCGGTGCGACGCCTACCGCGGGCGCGCCGGGCGGCCCGTGCTCGGGATCAGCTGGCGCAGCCACCACGCGCGGATGTAGAGCTGGCGCTGGGCGAGCCGGCGGCGGCGGCTGATCGCGAGCGCGAGCAGCCCCACCACCGTCGTGAACACCGCGCTGGCGACGACCAGCGCGATCGCGGTGTCGCGGCCGCCGCCTCCGAACATGTCGCCGCTGATCACGAGCCCGGCGTCGCCGAAGTTCCAGGTCCGGGGGAGCACGCCGGTCCACTCGAGCACGAGCGGCGAGAACACCGCCGCGAGCGTCCACGCGACCACGGCCCAGGTGCGCTCGTTGAACCACGGGATCGAGGTCAGCCCGGACAGCACGCAGCAGATCAGCAGCGGGGTCAGCACGAACGGGCCGGCGATCCGGGTGAACAGGATCGCCAGCGCGAGGTTCGTCGCGAACACCACCGGGATCGAGGGCCGGCCGGTCCGGGTGTTCCGCCACGTCGTGAACACCGCGATCCCGAGCACGCTGAAGAACGCGGCGACCACCGACCAGCTCTTGACCTCGAGCACGATCACGACCGGCAGCAGCGCGAACACCGAGAGGTAGGCGTACAGCGCCTTGCGGCTGCGATCGCGGTTGATCTGGCGCTCGTGCTCCTCGAGGCTCTCGGCGAGCTCGCGCGGCATCTCGGCGTCCGGTGGCTCGAGCAGCAGCGAGCTGACCAGCTCGGCCGCCGGGGTGGACTCGGGGTCGAGCGCGAGCGCGCGGCTGGCCCGGCGCAGCGCGGTGGTGTGGGCGTCCGGCGCGCCGGAGTGCAGCGCGTCCTCGGCGAACCCGAGCTGCTGCTCGGCGAGCACGCGGCGGCGCTCGAGATCGCGATCGCCGTCCAGGTAGGCCTGGACCTGGTCGGAGAGCAAGAGCGCCGTCGGGCGCTCGGCTGGATCCTCGGACAGCGCCGCGTGACAGATCGCGTCGAGCTCCGGCGGGATCGCGCGGTCCGGCCGGCGGCGCGACGGCAGCTCCTGCGGCTGGGTGATCGTGCTCGCGATCGCGCGCTGGTGGCCCTGCGGATGCAGCGACTCGCCGGCGAGCAGCTCGAACAGGATCGAGCCGAGCGAGTAGACATCCGACGCCGGGCTCGCCGGATCGCCCTTGACCTGCTCGGGCGCGATGTAGCCGGGCGTGCCGAGCAGCGCGCCGGTCTGGGTGCTCGAAGCCTCGTCGCGCGGGTCGACCGAGTCGAGGTCCGCCGCGTCGATCCCGAGCGAGCTCGCGACGCCGAGCCCACCGCCCGCGGGCGCCGCTTCGACCAGCGGCTCGGAGACCACGCGCGCGATGCCCCAGTCGAGCACGTAGACCTCGCCGTAGTCGCCGAGCATGATGTTCGCCGGCTTGAGATCGCGGTGGATCACCCCACGCGCGTGCGCGAACTCGACGGCGAGGCACACCTCGACGAACGCGCGGAGCAGCCGGTTCAGCGAGCTGCCATCGGCCATCCGGTGCGCGAGCGTGCGGCCGGTGACCCGCTTCATCGTGAAGTACAAGCGGCCGCGCGCGTCGATCGCCAGCTCGTGGACCGGCACGACCGCCGGGTGATCGAGGCGGGCCTGGATCCGCGCCTCGCGCAGGAACCGCGCGGTGGCCTCCTGGTCGGGCTGCGCGCCCTGCATCCGCTTGACCGCGACCTCGCGGCCGATCCGCTCGTCGTACGCGGCGAACACCTCGCCCATCCCGCCGCGGCCGATCGCGTGGCCGATCCGGTAGCCGTGCGGCGGCAGCGTGACCACCGCGTGCGCGCCGTCGCCGGGCACCAGGGTCTTGGAGTCCGGATCGGCGCCCGGCGCGGTGGTGTCGAACCCGTCCTGGGTCGGCGCGGCGGTCGACGGCCCGCGGCGGGTGCGATCACTGGGGTCCATGGCGGCATCCTATAGGTAGCCCGGGCAGCCCGGCAGGCTAGCCCGGCGGGGTCGGGACGATCTGGCGGAGGTGCCACGCCTGGAGCTCGAGCTGGCGCGCCGCCTCGCGCTGGCGGCGGGCGGTGGTCCGGGACAGCACCGCGACCACGGCGACCAGCAGCACGAGCAGCACCGCGAACGCGATCTGGACCGGCACCGGCTGGAACGTCACGATCTCCGAGGACAGCACGATCGATCCATCGACGAACCGGTAGGTCGGGGCGAGCACGCCGACCGCCTCGAGCAGCCACGGCACGGCGACCGCCGCGGTCAGGATCGCCGC